>NZ_JBQPOM010000014.1:0-269784 GCF_052220145.1 Vagococcus sp. WN89Y
CAGACACGGATACCGATGCCGACACTGACACCGACACCGATGCAGATACGGACGCTGATGCGGATGCAGACACTGATACTGACGCTGATGCCGACACCGACGCTGACGCGGATGCAGACACAGATGCGGACACGGACACAGATACCGACACGGATGCAGACGCTGACGCAGATACGGATGCCGATGCAGACACAGACACCGACACTGACGCAGATACCGACGCCGATATTCATTTGAGCGTGAGCGTCACGCCGGCGGGTGATTCAGAAAATACGTCTGACAGCGGTGTTCTGCATATCAACGGCGGCAGCGACGATCCGAATGGCTACGACGTGAAGGATGGCGTGATCGTCTCTATCGGCGACAATGTCCAGATCTGGCTGACGCCGGACAGCCCGGACGGCGCGATCCAGGGCGATCACGTACCGGAAAGCAGCAATCCCGATCAGATCCACTATTACGACAGCAACGGTAACGTCAACGCAAGTTCGGGCGAACACACGGATATCTTTGTTGTTGGCGATCATACCGGTGGTTATTACCAGCAGGGCGACTGGTCAAACGATCACTACGACTTCAGGCCGGTGAACAATATCACCGGCAACCAGGGCGTTCCTGAAGGTGAGGCGGGCAAAGACTACATCTTTGTGAGTGGCGACAGCGCCAATTACAACGTGACGGGCGTCGATCATCCTGACAATCATCAAAACAACTCGGTTGATAATGTACAAATCACCAACAATGCAAATGGATCTCACCCGATAGGAAATGCCAACGGTATCGAAGGGATCGTCTTTGCCGATGGCCCGTCCGCCACGCTGGGTGGCGACACGGACATTAGCCATTCGGTAGCGCTGGACGTGGATATCGATCTGCAAAGCCCGGACAGCAGCGAACATATCAACTCTGTGACGATCGATGGCCTGCCCGAAGGCGCGCAATTTAGCGGCGAGTACGAGAGCGTCACCTACGATCCTGAAAACGGCTCGTACACCCTGACGTTTGATGAAAACAGTACCCATTATGAAGGGCAAATAACCGTTGCGTTGCCGGAAGGGCAAACGCTCGGTGAGATAACCCTGGATGTCAACTCGACGGCTTCCGATCAAATCGATCACGAATTTACGTTTGATGGCGAGGAAGGCGGGCAGTTTGCCAGCGCATCGGACACCGGCGAAAGCAGCGAAGCCGCACCGGAAGAGACCACCGATCTTACGTCTCTGATGGCCGACAATGTTCTTGCAGGCGAGGCTGAGCACGATGACGGGCAAGCGGCGGCCACGCCTGAGGAGTCAGCAGGCGCAACCGTGGACGTGGAAGATACCGCCCTGGTGTCGTTAATCTCCGACGTCAGCCCTACCAGCGCCGAAGCCGTTGATGTACACCTGCTGGTCGATGTCACACCGGGTAACAGCTCCGACTCACCCGCTGACAATAGCATTATGCATATCAATGGCGGCAGCGACGATCCGAACGGCTACGACGTGCAAAACGGCGTCATTATTTCAATTGGCGACAACGTGCAAATCTGGCTAACACCAGACAGCCCGGACGGCGCGATTCAGGGCGATCATGTGCCGCAGAGCAGCGATCCAGGCCAGATCCACTACTACGACAGCCACGGTAACGCCCATGCCACGGGCGGAAATGCGCACACCGACATCTTTGTCGTGGGCGATCACACCGGTGGCTACTACCAGCAGGGCGACTGGGCAAACGATCATTACGACTTCAGGCCGGTGAACAGCATCACCGGCAATCAGGGCGTGCATGAAGGCGAGGGCGGCAAAGACTATATCTTTGTGAATGGAGACAGTGAGAATTATCACGTCACAGGGGTGGATCATCCGGGCAATCATCAATACAACGCTATTGATAACCTGCAAATCACCCATGCCGAAAATGGCTCGCACCCGATCGGTAACGCGAATGGTATCGAAGGGGTTGTCTTTGGCGACGGGCCATCCGCAACGCACGGCGGTGATACTGACGTCACTCACTCGGTCACGCTCAATATTGATGTCAATCTGGAAAGTGCAGACAGTAGCGATCATTTGACATCGCTGACCTTAAACGGCCTGCCGGAAGGGGCTGAGTTTAGCGGTGAATATAGCGAGGTCGCGTATGACAGCGACAGCGGTTCTTACACCCTGACCTTTGATGAGCACAGCTCCCATTATGACGGGCAGGTCTCCGTTGAATTGCCACAAGGGCAGCACGAGATAGGCGATGTCTCGCTGGAGGTGAACTCCACGGCTTCTGAACACCATGACACCACCTTCGACTTTAACGGCGAAGAGGGCGGGCAATTTGTCAGCGGCACGGATACCACCGGTAATGAAGAGCAACCTGCCGACGAGACGCATGAGGCCCCGACTGAGATAGCAAGCCTGGGTACGGATGATCTAGCTCCGGATGCGGCCCACGGCGAAACCGATATCAACCCGGACGCGAACGGCCACCAGCCGATGCTTATCGACAGCCAGGATTTCTATATGGACTTTGGCGGCGAGGGCGTTCAAACCCACGCCGAACAGAGTCTGGCGATGGCCCCTGACTCGTCGCTGAATAATCTGCTGGAAGGTCATGACGGCGGCGATAACGATTCGCAACCTGATAGCAGCACGGAGCCAGCAGGCACGGAGCTGGCGCAAGCCGACACGAGCGATAACGGCACATTCAGCCTGAATCAGGAACAGCCCGTCAGCTTCAGCGACATCATCCTTGATGGCGACGAACATCAGGATCTGGCAAGCCTTATTAAGGGGGCCAGCGCACCGATCGAGGCGGCACAAACAGACCAGGCCGTGCCGATCGATCCGGCGGCAGACGGTATTAACGTCGCAGACAGCGACGGCGGTGGCGGTCACGATGATATGGATAACCTAATTGCTAAACCTGACACCGATGCAAATTCCTGATGAAAAGCAAAGGTGTTTTGTGCTTCACCATCGTTGATGCGTCTCGATTAAGGAACATGAACGCGGACCAGGAGGCATTATGTTATATCGCAACATGCTGTTATACGGAGCCTGGCTCCCGCTGCTGCTCGGTGCAGACGCGGGCGCGACCACGCTTGAACAGGCGGTAAAAGACGCCATCCTCTGGCATCCGGAGGTCAGTTCATCCAGTAATCGTCGCTTTTCCGCAGAGCAGGATCTGCGTGCAGCCAGGGGAGGGTATTACCCGACTGTAGATCTGAACGCCGGCACGGGCTGGGAGCAGACGGATAACTCCTCGACGCGCGCGTCAGGGCAGCATCTGCGTGATTTGCATCGCAGCGAATCCAGTATCACCGTCACGCAGAATCTGTTTAACGGTTTTGCGACGCAAAGCGAAATAGCCCGCCAGACGGCGACGGTAAATTCCCGTGCATGGACGGTGATGGACACCAGTGAAAACACGGCGCTGACGGCTATTCAAATCTATCTCGATGTGCTGCGCGGCCGCCAGATGGTCAAGCTTGCAGAAGAAAACCTGAAAAACCACGAACGGATTTTTGACCAGATTCGCCTGCGTACCGAGCAAGGCGTTGGCCGCCAGGCTGACTACGAGCAGGCCGAAGCGCGCCTGGCGCAGGCGCGCAATAACCTCCTGACCGAGCAGACCAACCTTGAGGACTCGCAGGCCAATTATTTCAGCGCGGTCGGCAAAGAGGCGGATGAACTTGTTATGCCGCCAGCGTTCCCGGCGCCCGCTTCGCTTGATGCTGCGCGCGAAGAGATGCTGCAAAACAGTCCGTTATTAAAACAGGCCGAAGCGGATGTTGAAGCCACTCGCCAGCAATATGAGACGGCAAAATCACGCTTTTACCCAAACGTAAATCTCGAGGTGGGGCGCACCATGGATAACAATATCGACGGCACGCGCGGCCATAGCCAGGAGTGGCAGGCGATGGTGCGGATGCGTTACAACCTCTATAACGGCGGCATCGATCAGGCGGCTTTACGCTCTGACGCGTACAAAATGCAGGAGGCGCAAGATGTCAAAAGAAATGCCATCCGCCAGTCAACGGAAGAGTTACGCCTTGCCTGGAATGCGTTAAAAAACGCCGAAAAACAGGTACCCATCGCTAAAGATTACGCCGAGCGTAGCAAAACGGTACGCACCGCGTATCAGGAGCAGTTCAGCCTTGGCGACCGTTCGCTTCTGGATATGCTTGACAGCGAAAACGAAGTCTTCACCTCGCAGCGGCGCTATGTAGAGCTGCAATTTACCGAAATGTTCTCTTCCTATCGTATCAGCGCGCGAACCGGAAAATTACTCCGGGCGCTGAATATTCAGCCGCCGACCCCGGCGCTGCCACTGGAAAAGACGCAAACAACCAACGCGGAGTTACCCGACATGAAATAGCTGGTCGGGTCAGGAGCGGGGGATGTCAGCCAGTCTCTCGCGGAATGTTTTCACCATAGCGGGCTTGCCGCTGGCCTGAGAGGTCAGAATATGACGCAAAATAGTGATTTTCACGATAATGCTGCATCGCCTTCTGATGACATTCTCAGAAGCGATCCGCGGCAGACGCATGATGATCCTCTGTTAGATTGTCTGATGATCGTCTGTACGCTACATAACATTATAACGACGCGGCATGCTCTGACGTCCGGGCTGCCGCTGAAAAATCATTCGTTGATCCTCAGCATTTTCCCCCGCGCGGCCCAGCGTGCGGGTTTGAAAGCCAGAACGCTCCAGCGATCGCTTGAGAGCATTTCCGTCCACTCGCTACCGGCTATCTTATTGCTGAAAAACGATCAGGCCGCCGTACTGATTGCCTGGGATGGTCAACAGGCGCGGCTGCTACCCAGCGAAACGGAAGGCGGAGAGATCACGCTTACGCGTGAAGCGCTGGAGGAGATGTACACCGGCAGGGCGATTTTTCTCCAGCCGGAACATGAGTACGATACGCACCCGACCGCGATGATCCCGCGTACCAAAAACTGGTTCCAGGACACGCTGAAACTCTCCAAATTCCTCTATGTCGATGCCATTATCGCCAGCCTGCTTATCAATATTATTGCGCTGGCCGCACCGCTGTTTGTCATGAACGTGTATGACCGGGTGGTGCCTAACCAGGCCACGGCGACGCTCTGGGTGCTGGCGATTGGTATCACGATAGCGTTTGTTTTTGACCTGATCCTTAAGACATTGCGCGGCATGTGCCTCGATCTGGCGGGGAAAAAGACCGATCTTATCGTCTCCGCTGCGCTATTTGAACGAATGCTGGGGATGAAAATGAAGCTGCGACCCAACCGCGTCGGGAGCTTCGCGCAAAACTTCCAGGAGTATCAGTCGGTGCGGGATTTTCTCTCCTCGCTGACGTTGACCGGCATGATCGATTTCCCGTTCACCCTGCTGATCCTGGTGGTCATTGGCGTTATCGGCGGCCCGCTGGTGGCTATCCCGCTGGTGGCTTACCCGGTGGCGCTGATTGGCAACTGGTTACTGCAACAGCCGCTGATGTCCCGCGTGCAGAAAACGTTCCGTCTGTCCAGCGAACGCCAGGCGATGCTGGTGGAAACGTTAACCGGGCTTGACGCCATCAAAGTCAATAACGCCCAGAGCGAGCGTCAGTATCAGTGGGAGCAGATAATTAGCCAGCTCAGCAAGCTGGAGCTGAAAGTGAAATCCCTCTCGTTTGTGGCGGTCAATTTTACCTCGTGGATACAGCAAGCGAGCGGCGTGGCGATCATTGTGCTCGGCGTGTATGTGATTATCAGCGGCAACCTCAGCCAGGGCGGGCTGGTGGCCTGCTACCTGTTACATCGCCGCGCCATGATGCCGGTCGGCCAGCTTTGCGGGCTTATCACCCGTTATCAGCGGGCAAAAACCACCAAAGCCACGGTCGATAAGATGATGGAGCTGGAGCAGGAGGTGCACGAAGAAGACGTGCCGCTCAAGCGCGAAAAACTCTCCGGCGCGATGGAGTTCCGCGATGTCACGTTCCGCTACCCATCTAACCAGTACAACTCGCTCAACGGTATCTCGCTGACCATCAAACCCGGCGAGAAAATTGGCATCATCGGGCGCAGCGGCTCGGGCAAAAGCTCGCTGGCGAAACTGCTGGTGGGGTTCTATCAGCCCGATGAAGGCAGCATCCTGATTGATGAAATCGATTCCCGCCAGCTCGATGTCCACGAACTACGCCACAACATCGGCTACGCGCCGCAGGATATCCACCTGTTTAGCGGTACGCTGCGCGACAACCTGCTTTACGGCGCCAGCTATATGGATGAAGAGACGATGCTACGGGTGGCAACTATCACCGGAGTGCATGAGTTTGCCCGCCGCCATCCGTCCGGCTACAACATGCGCGTGGGCGAACGCGGCATGAATCTCTCCGGCGGCCAGCGCCAGGCGGTGGCGCTGGCGCGGGCGCTGCTGCTCGATCCGCCCATTTTATTAATGGATGAACCGACCAGTTCGATGGATAACACCAGCGAAGAGCTGATCAAAAAAGCGCTCGGCCCGGTGGTGGCAAATAAAACCTTGCTGCTGGTAACTCACCGCGCCTCGCTGCTGTCATTGGTTGAGCGACTCATCATTCTGGATAACGGCAAAATCATCGCCGACGGGCCGAAAGAGAGCGTGATGAGCGCACTGAAAAAGGGGCAAATCCATGCGAATCGTTGATACGCTTAGCCGCCTGATGGGCTGGCTTTTCGGCGATCGAAAATCCTCGCCGATCGCCATAAACGAAGTCAATCAGGCCGTGATTGATGACTCTCCGCGCGTTATCCGTATTACGCTGTGGGCGATTCTGGCCTTTTTCATCGTGATGTTTCTCTGGTCAGCTATTTCACAGATTGATGAAGTCACGCGCGGCGAAGGCCGGGCTATCCCTTCGGCGCGTCTGCAAAAAATTCAGAACCTCGAAGGCGGCATCGTGGCGCAGGTGTATGTGCAGGAAGGCGATGTGGTGAACGCAGGCGCGCCACTCATTCGCCTGGATGATACCCGCTTTCGTTCCAACGCGGGCGAGACCGATGCCGATCGCCTGGCGTTGCTGGCGCGTGTTGAACGCCTGACCGCACAAATTAACGGCAGCACGACCCTGACGTTATCCCCCGAAATCACCCAACAAGCGCCGGATATTGCCAAAGGTGAAATGGAGCTGTTTGCCTCGGTCAATAATCGCCTGACCAGTACTATTGCCGGACTGAATGAGCAACTGGTGCAGAAAAAGCAGGAGCTTATCGATTTGCAGGCCAAAGCGGAGCAATACCGCAAAAGTCTTGGGCTGTTACAGCAAGAGATTAGCTTGTCTGAGCCGCTGATCGCGAAAGGGGCGATTTCACGCGTGGAAGTGTTACGCCTGCGGCGCACCGAAGTGGAGACGCGCGGGCAACTGGATTCCACGACCGTTGCCATTCCAGGGGCGAGTGCTGCGGTGAAAGAGATAGAGAGCAAGATAAGCGAGACGCGGGACACCAATCGTAGCGATGCCCTGACGCAGCTTAATGAAGCGCGCACCGATCTCAGTAAAGCGCAGGCAACTGGCAAAGCCATCGAAGACCGGGTCAACCGCACCATGGTGACGTCGCCGGTGCGGGGCATTGTGCAACAGATTATGGTCAACACCATCGGCGGCGTTATCCAGCCGGGCAGCGATATGGTGGAGATTGTCCCGCTCGATGATACGCTGCTGATTGAAGCGAAAATCCGCCCGCAGGATATTGCGTTTCTCCATCCCGGCCAGCAAGCGATGGTGAAGTTCTCAGCCTATGATTATACGATTTACGGTGGTCTGCCGGGGAAACTGGTACAGATAAGCCCGGATACCGTGACCGATAAAGACGGCAACAGTTTTTATGTTATTCGCCTGCGTACCGAGAGAAATCACCTGGGCACCGATGCAAAACCGCTGCTTATCATTCCAGGCATGGTGGCGTCCGTTGATATCATTACCGGCAGCAGAACCATTTTACACTACCTGCTCAAACCTATCCTGCGTGCCAGAGAGGATGCGTTGCATGAACGGTAAAGTCTAGAGTAAACAAGGTGTTATAATCGTAAAGGCCCCTTTATTCACGTGATGGGGCTTTTACGGTAGAAGATAATTTTACTTAATCGCTTGCTTTCATATTCATAATATGAGTAAATGCATTCGTCGGTTTGATGCAACATCATTATCCCCAGTAGTTCACTAAAGTTTTTCTCATATCTAAGTACCTCCTTGCTACTTCGTGTTTGGGTCATCGCTTTACACTCTGAAAGAAATAATGTCTCAGACCATTAATTGCCAAAATGGCTCACGAAATACAAGGTAAGAAAACATGTCTACTAAAATGACTGGTATCGTAAAATGGTTCAACGCTGAGAAAGGCTTTGGTTTTATCACGCCTAAAGATGGCGGCAAAGATGTGTTCGTACACTTCTCTGCTATCCAGAGCGATAACTACCGTACTCTTGACGAAAATCAGGAAGTTGAGTTCTCCATCGAGAACGGCCCTAAAGGCCCGGCTGCGGCCAACGTCGTACCGCGCTAAGGATTAGCTATTACTAATCGCACGCATTTTCGCTGCCCGTGCTGTGACGGGTCGCAATATAGAATTTCCAGTTATGATATGACTGAAAAAAATCCAGCAGGCGCTAAATGTATTTTCTGCAAATCTGCAATGAGTATATTTAATAATTTCGCCGCTTTTATTCAGTCCGGGCAAACCCCACTGGATTTTCGCAAGTAAAAAAACAGGCCATTTTTATGGCCTGTTTTTTTTTGCCTTATTTTCCCCTCCCGCTCTATCTTTCCTGCTTTCATAAATACCGCTTAGCCAAAAAAACACCGTTTTGTTTGATCTTGCAGCACTCTAATGCGCGACATATAGTCTTTTGCAGGAGCGTTTTCATCACACTCAAGAAGGAAAACACGATGGCAGTCGATCACCATGCATTAACAAGGCAGCAGTTTGGCGACCAGGCACAGGCTTACCTTACAAGCCAGGTGCATGCCCAGGGGAATGACTTGCTCATGCTGGCGCAATGGCTAAGTGATGATGCTGATGCTTCTGTCCTGGATTTAGGCTGTGGCGCCGGGCATGCGAGCTTTGTTGCAGCGGCGGCGTGCCGGGAGGTCGTGGCTTATGATTTGTCGGAAAAGATGCTTAATGTGGTGCGTGAAGCCGCCGCAGAACGCAAGCTTTCCCATCTCAGCACCGTCCACGGCGCGGCGGAAGAATTGCCCTTCGATAAGAACACATTTGAGGTGGTTATCAGCCGCTATTCCGCGCACCACTGGCACGATGTGCCGCAGGCGATGCGTGAAGTGAAGCGTGTGCTGAAACCGGGCGGGAAATTTATCCTGATGGATATCACTTCGCCCGGTCGCCCGGTGCTGGATATTTTTTTGCAAACCATCGAAGTGCTGCGTGACCCGTCGCATGTGCGCAACTACTCTCCGGCCGAGTGGTTACAGATGGCGCAGCAGAGCGGGATGAGCGTGCAAAAGCTGCTTACCGACCGGCTGGTGCTGGAGTACAACTCATGGGTTGAGCGCATGAAAACGCCGGAGCTGCTCCGTTCGGCCATCCGTTACTTACAGGAAAACAGCTCCCACGAAGTCAAACAGCACTTCGCACTCTGTGAAGACGGCTCGTTTACCTCCGACACCATCATGTTTGAGCTTCGGGCCTGAAACACAGTGCGCCCGTGCAGGGCGCACAAAACCTCAACCTAACACCTCTTTAATACGCTTTGCTATCCAGGGCGCATGTGTCTCCAGTGCAAAATGCCCGGTATCGAGTAGCTCAACCACCGCATTAGGGTTGTCGCGCTTATAGGCGTGCGCGCCAGGCGGGATAAAAAACGGATCGTGCTCGCCCCAGATAATGAGCGCGGGCGGCTGCACGGTGCGGAAAAAGTGCTGAAATTCCGGGTAGCGTTTCAGGTTGTTGGCGTAATCGAGAAACAGATCGAGCTGGATATCTTTGTTGCCGGGACGCTCCATCAGCAGCGTATCGAGATAATACCCCTCCGGCGCGACGGTTTCCGGCTCTTTGACCCCGTGCAGATACTGCCAGCGGGTGCCCTCCAGATTCAGCATCGCATCTGCCAGGCGCTGGCGGTTTTCCTGCGTTGGGTTGTCCCAGTAAGCGCGCACCGGCGCCCAGGCATCCCCAAGACCTTCCAGATAAGCGTTACCGTTTTGCGACACAAACCCGCTCACCCGCTCCGGGTAACGCAGCGCCAGGCGCAGACCCGTCGGCGCGCCGTAATCGAACACATACATGGCATAACGCGTGAGTTCGAGCGCATCGACAAACGCCGCCAGCGTCTGTGCCAGGGCGTCGAAGCTGTAAACATAGCGCCGCTCGTCAGGCACGTCGGTGAAACCAAACCCCGGCAGGTCAGGGGCTATCAGATGGAAACTCTCCGCCAGGTGTGGGATCAGCGCGCGAAATTGATGCGACGAGCTGGGAAACCCGTGCAGCAGCAGGAGCACGGGTTTTTGCGGATCGCCTGCTTCACGGTAGAAAACACGGACACCGTCGGCCTCGGCAAAACGGTAGCGTACAGGAAACTGCGATGTGTCAGCCATAGTGATACCTCATTTTGAAACCGGTTAAAGTGCGTTTAAATGGTTACGGCAGAGGTGAGTATGGTTGAACATTGTAACTGTGTAAAATGCTTTTTATCGGTTACAATGCAAAGAAAGAAAAAACAGCAAGGGGAGAGAATGGCACAATCAACACCGGCGCGGCCTGAGGGGCCGTGGTTTATCGCAGAAAATATGGCGCTGGATTTTATCAATACGCTGGCGATGTCCGAAAAGGGCCAGTATGACTTTTTGCAGTCGGATGACGATGTGCGCGACTGGTTGCAGCAAGCCGGGGTGCAGGCTGCGCCCGATAAGCCAGGCGCACTACTGGCGCAAGCGCGGGCGTTGCGCGAGGCTATTCGCCAGCTCATCGAGGCAAGGAAAAACGGCCATCCTCTGACGTTGGATACGCTGAACGATTTCCTTGCCACCGCGCAGAGCCACCTGCAACTCAGCGCGGATGAGAGCGGCACGGTACAGGTGCAGCGCCTGTTCCCGCACAACCCGCTGGGCGTTATCGCCGAGCAGGCTGCTGAATTACTGGCGCACGGGCAGTTTGCGTATATCCGCCAGTGTGAGCACCCGGAGTGCACGTTGTGGTTTTATGATAAAACCAAAGCACATCGCCGACGCTGGTGCAGCATGGCGCTGTGCGGCAACCGGGCGAAAGTCGCGCGTTTTCGCCAGAACAAACAGGCAGAGCAGCGCTAAGCGTTACTCAGGGATGACCTTTTCCTGTTTCAGGCGATCGAACAGCCGGGTGAAGGCATCCAGCGTGCTGCGATAACCGCTAAAGCCTGCTTTGCGGCTCTTGCTCATATCGGCAAAGGCTTCCATCGGGCGGCCAAGATCCGCATCGGTGTGCCACCAGGAGGCCAGCTTGCTGATGTCTGCTTCGCGCAGCTGATATTGTTGCGCGATCTCGCTCCAGGCTGCCTGTGCCTCCTGCATACGCCCTTCCAGCGGCATCATGTGCTGCGGATATGCCGCCGCTTCGATGCCAAAGTACGCCGCCAGCCGTGGCCACAGCCAGTTCCAGCGAAAGACGTCGCCGTTGACGGTATTGAAATCTTCGTTTGCCGCCTGCGCGCTTTGTGCCGCCCAGCTTAGCTGCTCGGCTAAAAGCCCGGCGTCGGTGACATCCGAAACACCGTTCCACTGCTCAGGGGAGCCCGGGAAGATAAACGGCCAGCCTTTTTCCCGGCACAGCGTGGCATAGACCGCCAGCGTCAGCCCCATATTCATCGCATTGCCGAGCGCGTAGCCAATAATGCTGTGCGGGCGATGCACGCTCCAGCGGTAGCCATATTTTTTCGCCCCGGCGAAGAGTTCATCTTCCTGGGCATAATAGAAGTTCTCGACCGGCTGGCGGCCTTGTTCTTCGCGAAACGGCGTCACCGGAACCTTGCCTTTGCCGTAGGCTTCAAACGGGCCGAGGTAGTGTTTCATACCGGTAACCAGCGCGACATGCGCCCCGGAAAGCCGCTCGCCCAGCGCGTCGATAACGTTTTTCACCATCGCGCTATTCACACGAATGTTCGCTTGTTCATTTTCCTGGCGCGCCCAGACGCTAAAGAACACCGCATCCGGCGTGAGGCCTTGTAGCGCCGCGCTTACCGTTGGCGCATCGGTCAGATCCGCCGTCAGGCTGATGCAGCCCGAAGGTACTTCGCCGCGCCCGCGTGATAGACCATAAACTTGCCAGCCTTCTTTGCTTAGCTGTTCGGCTAACGCGCGGCCAATAACGCCGCTAATACCGACAATCAGTGCTTTCTTTTGCATAAAAATTCCTCATCAATGCGTGTTCTACAAGACTAATAGAGAATTTCATTCTTATCTCTGGTATTAATTCACGACTTTATTGAACAGAATTCACTAATACGATGAGCGATCGCCGCCTGAAAGATATCGTCCCGTTTGTTGCCTGCGTCGAAGAGGGCAGCTTTACCCGCGCGGCAGAGCGCCTGCATCTGACCGGCTCGGCGGTCAGTAAAAGCATCACCCGCCTGGAAGCGCGACTTGGGTCGCGCCTGCTGGAGCGCACCACGCGCCGCCTTGAGCTGACCGATGCCGGGCATGCGTATTACCAGACCTGTATTCGTATCCTTGAAGAGCTTGCCGAAGCCGAATCGGTGCTGGCTGCTCATCGCACCATTCCCTCCGGGCGGTTGCGGCTGGCGGTTCCCACCACTTACGGTCGGCTGGGCGTGATGCCGCTGCTGATCCCTTTTTGCCAGCAGCACCCGGAGATTGAACTGAGCCTGACGTTCTCGGACCGATTTGTTGATCTGTTTGAGGAGGGCATTGATGTGGCCGTACGCATTGGCAGCAACACTGAACTTCCGGCTTCGCTGGGCAGCCGCCAGTTGGGTCGCGAAAAGATGGTGTTTTGTGCCTCGCCAGATTACCTGCGACGCCACGGGACGCCGCAAACCGAAGCGCAACTGTTAACGCACCGGGCGCTCCTTTATGAACGCGTGGATGGCAGCGCCAAGCCCTGGCTTTTTACAACTAACGACGGCCACCCGGACTGGCGTGCCGTTCCCTGGCGGATGGCGCTGGGCGATGTGGATGCCCAGGTGCAGGCGGTTTGCGGCGGGCTTGGCGTGGCGCAGATGCCAACCTGGCTGATCCACGGCCCTTTGCAGCGCGGGGAACTTGAGATAATTCTGCCGCATCAGCAGCCGGACGGCCTGGCGCTGTCGCTGGTGTGGCCACGGCGCAAACAACTGCTGCCAAAAGTGGATGCGCTGCTGGCCGCACTCGCACATCTGGTAATTTCACCACCGGCATCTTGACCAATGACAAGGCGAGCGGGAGGGGAGTCTCTTTATAATTCCCGCGTTTCCCTTTTCACTGGTGTGGACCTATGGCTTACCAACTTAACCTTAACTGGCCGGAATTTTTAGAAAAGTACTGGCAAAAACAACCTGTGGTTTTAAAACATGCCTTTGTGGACTTCGTCGATCCCATCACGCCCGATGAGCTGGCGGGGCTGGCGATGGAGCCGGAGGTGGACAGCCGTATTGTCAGCCATGTCAATGGTCAGTGGCAGGCATGGAACGGGCCTTTCGAGCAGTTCGATAATCTGGGGGAAACCAACTGGTCGCTGCTGGCCCAGGCGGTGAACCACTGGCATGCGCCCGCCGCTGAGCTGGTTAAGCCGTTCCAGGTGCTGCCGCAGTGGCGTTTTGACGATTTGATGATCTCTTTCTCCGTGCCCGGCGGCGGTGTCGGGCCGCATATCGATCAATATGATGTGTTTATTATTCAGGGCATGGGCAGCCGCCGCTGGCGCGTGGGAGACAAGCTGCCGATGCGCCAGTTCTGCCCGCACCCGGCGCTGCTGCACGTCGATCCTTTTACACCAATTATTGATGAAGATCTGGAACCGGGCGATATCCTGTATATTCCGCCCGGTTTCCCGCACGACGGCTTTACCCATGAGACAGCGATGAACTACTCCATCGGTTTTCGTGGGCCGAACGGGCGCGATCTGATAAGCAGCTTTGCCGATTATGCGCTGGAAAACGATCTTGGCGGCGAGCACTACAGCGATCCGGACTTAACCTGCCGCGAGCATACGGGGCGCGTGGAAGCGTATGAGCTGGAGCGCCTGCGCGGGATGATGATTTCGATGATCAATGACCCCGAGCACTTTGAAAAGTGGTTTGGCAGCTTTATTACCACGCCGCGCCATGAGCTGGATATCGCGCCGGAAGCAGATGATTACACGGCGCAAGAGATTGTCGATGCGCTCAAAGAGGGGCAGGTGCTGACGCGCCTTAGCGGGCTGCGCGTGTTGCGCGTGGGCGATCGCTTCTTTATTAATAGCGAATGCCTGGAGACGGTCGATGCACAGGCTGCCGATGCGCTGTGCCGCTACACGGTTATTGGTCAGCAGGAACTGGGCAGCGCGCTGGATAACCCGGCGTTTGCCGGGGAACTGACCGCGCTGGTAAACCAGGGCTACTGGTACTTCGACGAGTGATCCTGCGCCGGTGGCGCTAACGCTACCGGCCTGGATTTAACGGGCGACGATAAACCGTTTGTCGTCGTCAATAAACGTTTTCGCATCAGCGGGGGCGACGATGTTGCCGAAGTTCATTTCTGCGCGCAGTTTCCAGCTTTCAGGGATCGCCCACGCCGCCCGCACGGCGTTATCTATCAGCGGATTATAGTGCTGTAAATTCGCGCCAATCTGCTTTTCCGCCAGCGCGAGCCACACCGCATACTGCGCGATACCACTGCTCTGTTCTGACCACAACGGGAAATTATCCGCCCAGGCGATGTACTGTTTTTGCAGCGCGGTCACCACCGCCTGATCTTCAAAAAACAGTACCGATCCTGCCGCCGCGCTAAACCCGTCGAGCTTATCGGACGTTGCATGGAAACTTTCTGCCGGGATCACGTTGCGCAACTGTTCCCGCACCAGTTGCCAGAACCTTTCGTGCTCTTTGCCAAGCAGGATTAGCGCCCGCGAGCTTTGCGAGTTAAACGCCGACGGCGCCTGGCGGATCGCTTCTTTAATTATCTCCACAACCTTCTCTTCATCGATCGGCAGCGCCTTACCCAGCGTATAAATAGTGCGGCGCGCTTTGGCGAGCGCGAGAAAATCGTCCGGCATGCTACCAGGGGCAAGCGGCACCGGTTCAGGCACTACGGGGGGCGGTGTCGCCGCCTGCGGCGCGTTACCGGTGCGGGCAATAGCAGAGTTCAGAATTTGCAAAAACGGATCCATGATAGCTGTTCCTGTTCCAGGCATTGATCCGGTGATCAGAACATGCGCCGGGGTTTATCCATCATGCAAATAAATGAACTAAACAGGGGTATTTACCGCCCTCACGTCGGGCGGTAAGTTTTTTTTACGCCGGAGGCTGGCCGTGCAGGATGCGCAGCGCTTCATCGTGCGTTAACGGATAGTCGAAGAAGCGGCGGTAAAAATCGCGGGTAATGCTGACCATATCCGTGTCGGCAAACAGCGCCGGATGCAGCTGATGCGCGGCCCACAAAAGCTGTAGCGCGCTCTCGGTTCCGTAGCGATCCCAGGGAAACACCCCGGCCGGGTTCGGCCAGGTTCTCTTTTCCTTTACCGCTTTCAGCCCGGAAAAGAGCGCCGCGTAATGCGAGGCGCTGATATCGCCACACCCCTGGCCCAGGATAATCACATCCGGCTGCCAGGCGAGCACCCTTTCGGGCGACACCTCTTTCATATTGCCCCTGATGCTTTGCGCCGCGTTTCGTCCCCCGGCAAGGGTAATCCAGGTATCGATCAGCGTGTCGCTGCCATCGACTTTCAACGGATTTAGCGACTGGATATGCAGCACGGAGGGGCGCTGCGTATCGCTGAGCGAAACGGTTTTCGCCAGCACCGATGCCACGCTGTCTTCCAGGTAGCGGTTATAAAGCTCTGCGCGTTTGCGTGCCTGCGTGGTGCCTAAGACCTCCGCCGTGGTGCGCACGGAGCGCTCCAGCGACGGGTAATCGGTAAAAGCCATCTCCAGTACCGGCAGGTTGGCCTGGCGATACGCCGCGACATCCGGGTTGCCGCGGGCGACGAACACCACATCAGCCTGGCGTACCAGCAACGCCTCCGGGTTAAAAGCGATGCCTTTGACTTGCAGCGCCTTGTTAAGGGCCGGATTGATTTTAAACATCCACGGCCTGTCGGCGGGATGATTCACGGTAGCGACGATTTTGCTGCCTGCGCCGAGTGTCATCAGCACCGAATGATGAGCAAACCAGGCATCGGCAATGCGCGAAACCTGTTCCGGCACCGCGACGCTGTGACCGGCGTCATCAACAACCTGGCGGGAAGCCAGCGCCGGGAAAGCGCAAACCGCACACAGCAACAGCCAACGAGCTTTCATGCAGTCTCCTTAAAAATCCACCTGCATTGAGAGGCGGGCTTCACGCGGCGCACCGGGCTGCGCGCTGGCATTGCCCGCGCCGGTATAGCCGTTAAGCGCGCCGGGCACAATGTTGGTCCAGTAGTGGCGATTGGTCAAGTTCGTCACGCTCAGGCGAAAGGTGGTATCAGTGCTGAATAAGCGGGTACGGTAGCTGCTGCCCGCATCGAAGGTGGTGTAGCCGCTAACCCAGCTGTCATTACTGTTATCCGTCGCGCGCCGTCCGGTGTAGCGCACGCCTGCGTCCACATCCAGGCCCGGTAGCTGGCGAAGGGTGTAAATAGCGAGCAGGCTGGTGGTAAAGCGCGGCAGGCCGACTATCTGTTTATCTTCCGTGCTACTGCTGGCTGTGCCATGCAAACGAGGGTCCAGCCACATCGCGCCGCCAAGCAGACGCAGATTGGGCGTGGCACGGCCATCCACCATCAGCTCCAGACCACGGTTTTTCTGCGTACCGCCTTCGGCGAACTCGCCGCTGTCGCGCGTCCAGGCGAAGGGGCGTTTTGCTTCGAACAGCGCCGCTGTCAGAAGCAAATCTTGCATCGGGGCGTATTTCGCGCCGATTTCTATCTGCTTGCTGCGATAGGGAGAGAGGATCTGCCCGGCGTTGCTGGCGCCGCCTGGCGCGGTATCGCCCTGTTGCAGGCTATCGGCCCAGCTGGTGTAAAGCGTGATGTTCTCCTGCGGTTTATACATCAAGCTTGCCGAACCACTGGCACCGCTCTGGCTGGCACTGCTGCTCTGCTTTCCGGCTTTGTTGTAATTGGCAACACTCAGCAAGTTTTCACTGCCAGAAAGTAACAGGCTCCACTGTGGAGTAAAGGTCAGCGTATCGCTGAGCAAAAACGCATGCTGGGTGGCGCTGGCAGAGTGGTAACGGCGGGTGAAGTCCGGGTAGTCGGGTTTGGCAAACACGCGCGGGTTATCCAGCGAGGCTGAGCCGAGCGTTTGCGTGCCGCCTTGTGCCGGGTTGTAGTTTTTCCAGACAAACCCGCGCATTCCCACCGCGACGTCATGGCCCAGCCAGCCGGTATCCATATGGCCGGTCAGATTTGCCAGATAACTGTTGATGGTAAAACGGCTGGCGGTCGCGCTGGAGGAGGTGGTGGTGTAATCCCCCAGATTATCGGTCAGCGTATTGGTGACAGCGGTGGATTCGCGATCGGCAATCTGGCGTAGTACGCCCACGTCAAGCAGCCAGTTACCGTCAAAATCATGCTTCACATGCAGGCTGGCGGTGGTGGTTTTATCGTTATGCCCGGCGTAAGACTGGCCGTATTTACGGTTCGTCGGATCGACGGCGGCAGGGAAATGCGTGCCTTTCGCCAGCGCGAAAGTGCCCGGTAGCCCTTTCTCATAGTATTGGTAATAGCTGAAATTGCTCTCCAGTACCGTGTGGTCAGTGAGCTGAAAATCCAGCCCTAAGCCTGCGTACTGGCGGCGGTTACGGCTGCCGTGAGTGTAGCCGCGCCCCTCTTCATTGAGCAGATTGAGCCGGTATTTCACCCGGTCGTTGTTGTCCAGCGGGCCGCTAAAATCTAATGACGTGAGCGCTCCGCTGCCGGTGCCGGCACCGACGGTGAGACGGTGCAACGGAACATCGGTCGGTCGTTTGGAGAGCAGGTTAAACATGCCTGCCGGGTTAGCGGGGCCGTACAATGAACCCGCCAGTCCATCAAGCACATCAATGCGTTCGAACTGATCCGCCGGGTACTCGGTCGTTGAGACAGCATTCATCCCATCAATTAAATGGTTTTGCACCACGCTACCCTGCATGCCGCGGGTTTGCGGGCGTGCGCCGTCGCCCTGCACCGATGGCAGATAACGGTAGACATCTTTCACGCTGCTCAGTTGCTGGTGGGTGATAAGCGCGCTGGATACGGTCTGCATGGACACGGGGGTGTCCAGCACCCGGCGTTTACCGAGATTACCCACGGTCGCCTGTTTCTCTGCGGCGGGGGAGTCCTTATCCAGCGAGGGAGCCTGCGGTGTTGCGGTGACCACCACGGTTTCTTCGGCCATTGCCTGCGTCGCGGCCAGTAAAGAACAAAAAGAGAGCATCCCCAGCGTCAGGGGAGAACGATTTTTATCTGTAAATAACATTGAGGTGTTTCGTCGTCAGTGAAAAAGAGACGGACTTGTAAAGCCGCCATCCTGGCAGGGGACAGTTATTATTTTTACGGGCAATACAAACACAGTATCGCTATATATATCAATATATAGCGCATGGCTATTTGTGCTGTTAATCAAAACGTTGGCAAGCGGGCGCAGGGCGCGCCCGTGGGAGAGGTTAGGCCAGCGCCTGCTGCCAGTCGGCAATCAGATCGTTTTCATCTTCGATACCAACAGACAGGCGAATGAGCTGCGGCGTGATGCCGTTTGCCAGGCGCTGCTCCAGCGGAATGGAGGCGTGCGTCATGCTAAACGGCTGGCTTACCAGGCTCTCGACGCCGCCGAGGCTTTCCGCCAGCGTAAACAGTTTCAATTTATTGATTATCTCTGCGGCGCGGGAATCGCTGCCTTTAATGACCACAGAGATCATCCCGCCCGGCAGCGCCATCTGTTTGCGCGCCAGCGCATAGTGCGGGTGCGACTCCAGCCACGGGAACCACACCTTTTCCACCTGCGGTTGTTGCTCAAGCCAGCGGGCCAGCGCCAGCGCATTGCTGCTGTGGCGCTCAACGCGCAGGCTAAGGGTGCGAATGCCGCGTAAGGTCAGGAAGCTGCTGAAGGGATCGAGCACCCCGCCCACGGCGTTTTGCAGATACGCCAGTTTTTCCGCAAGCGGCGGGTTATCACCGACCACCGCCAGCCCGGCGACCACATCCGAGTGGCCGTTGAGGTATTTTGTGGCTGAATGCACCACGATATCAAAACCGAACTCCAGCGGGCGATGAATCACCGGCGAGGCGAAGGTGTTATCCGCCACGCTCAGCACATTGTGGCGTTTGGCGATGGCGGCAATGGCCGCTAAATCTGCCAGCTTTAATAGCGGGTTGGTGGGGGTTTCCACCCAAATCATCCTGGTGTCCGGGCGAATAGCGGCTTCCAGCCCCGCCAGGTCGTCCGGTTTTACCCAGCTTACCTGCAACCCGGTGCTGCGACGGCGTACGTTTTCAATCAGCCGATAAGTGCCGCCATACACGTCATCAATGGCAACCAGGTGGCTGTCCTTATCGAGCAGCTCCAGCACGGTGGCAATACTGGCGAGGCCGGACGCGAATGCATAGCCTTGTGTGCCCCCTTCCAGTTCGGCGATAGCGGTTTCCAGCGCGTGGCGCGTCGGGTTGCCGCTGCGGGAATATTCATAGCCGGTATGCTGCCCCGGCGCGGGTTGGGCAAAGGTTGAGGTGGCGTAAATCGGCGGCATGACCGCGCCGTGCTGATCGTTAAAGACGCCGCTGTGGACGCTGCGGGTGGCAAGAGTGGTCATCGTATATTCCTTATTGTTCAAGACGGTTACGCCAGGTGGTGAGCACATCGCTGCGGGTAATGAGGCCGATAAACTGGCCCTTGTCAGCGATAACCGCCACCAGCCCGCGATCGAAAATATCGCGCAGGGCGCTTTCGGGCGCATGTTTGTCGAGGGTTTCAACGTTACGGGTCATCGCTTCTTTCACCGGTAGCGCAAAGCGCTGGCTGTCTCCCTGCACATGGCTTATCAAATCCCACTCATCGACAATCCCGACCAGTTGACCGTTTTCCAGCACCGGAAGCTGTGAGATGTCATACAGACGCATCCGCGCCAGCACGGCGGCGAGGCTGTCGTCCGGTGCGGCAGTCACCGTCGCCCCTTCATCATGGCGCAGGGCGATAAAATCCGTCAGATCGCTCTGCGTCGGGCTGCTGAGCAGTCCTTGCTGGCGCAGCCAGTCATCGTTGAACATTTTTGACAGGTATTTGTTGCCGCTATCGCAGGCGAATGTCACCACCCGTTTTGGCGTGGTTTGCGCCTGGCAATAGCGCAGCGCCGCGCTCAATAACGTGCCGGTAGAAGAACCTGCCAGCACGCCCTCTTTTTGCAAAAGCAGACGAGCAGCGGCGAAGGCTTCTTTATCGGTTACGCGAAACGCCTTGTGTACGCCGTCTATCTGCGCCAGCGGCGGCACAAAATCTTCACCGATCCCCTCAACCAGCCAGGACCCAGGTTCTCCGACATCGCGCTTCTCTACCCAGTCAGCGAGGATTGAACCGGCGGGATCGGCGAGCACAAATTCGGTGTCGGGGGAGTGTTCGGCAAACCAGGCCTGAAGCCCGCCGAGCGTGCCGCCGGAGCCGACGCCCAGCACAATGGCATCAATTTTGCCGTCCAGCTGGGCAAAAAGTTCCGGCGCGGTGGTGGTCGCGTGCGCCAGCGGATTCGCTTCGTTATTAAACTGGTCAATATAAAACGCGCCGGGTGTTTCCTGTGCCAGGCGGCGGGCGACATCCTGATAATACGCCGGGTGGCCTTTATTCACGTCGGAGCGGGTCAGTACCACTTTGGCACCGAGCGCCCGCAGATGATAAATCTTCTCGCGGCTCATTTTGTCCGGCACTACCAGTATCAGCGAATAGCCTTTTTGCGCCGCAATTAGCGCCAGCCCTAAACCGGTGTTCCCGGCGGTGGCTTCAATAATAGTCCCGCCAGGGGCAAGCAAGCCTTGCCGCTCGGCTTCAGTGATCATCGAGAGCGCTACCCGGTCTTTTATCGAACCGCCGGGATTTTGATTCTCCAGCTTAAGGAATAATTCACAGTTTCCGCTTTCGAGCTTATGTAATTGCAGCAACGGTGTATGACCAATTAATCCGGTAACAGAATGAAAAACAGACATATAGCGATCACCCATGAATAGATGCGATGAATGGATGATAGGACTGTGATAGTGAGGTTTTAAAGAATGTTTCATTGGTCTTTAGAACCGGTGGGAATATAAAGCTCTGTTTGGCTATCAGGATGGCAAGCCATTTAGTCGTCCGGATGGATTGATAGCTAAAGAGTGACTTTTTGCCTCTGTTTTCAGGAATTTTCGCTGTCTTTTCGCTGCTATTATGCGATTTTCGGCAATGCAATGCTGAATAATTTCTTATCGCTTGAGGAGGCGTTTTCTGGCGGTTAGCGCATTTTGTTATAAGTAATGTCTATTTGGTTATTTGAAATATAATTGCGGCTGATTATTATCATCTGGACATCCATACTGCTAAACCGCCAAACGGAAACATCAACGAATGATCGTCCTCAGGAATATTTCCAAAATTTTCGACCAGGGAAAGGCATCGATTACCGCCGTCGATAGCGTCAATCTGACGGTTGAGCAGGGGCAGATTTACGGCATTATCGGCTACAGCGGCGCCGGGAAAAGTACGCTTATCCGGCTACTTAACGGCCTGGAGAAACCCACCCACGGCAGCGTGGTGATTAACGGCCAGGATATTGGCACCGCGCGTGGCGAAAACCTGCGCCAGGCACGCCTGAAGATAAGCATGGTTTTTCAGCACTTCAACCTGCTGTGGTCGCGCACCGTGAGCGAAAACATCGCTTTTTCTCTGCAGATAGCGGGCGCGCCGAAAGCGCAAATTAAAACACGCGTGGCGGAGCTGATTGAACTGGTCGGGCTGAAAGGGCGTGAACAGGCTTACCCGTCGCAGCTTAGCGGCGGGCAGAAGCAGCGCGTGGGGATTGCCCGTGCGCTGGCGAATAACCCGGATGTGTTGCTCTGTGATGAAGCGACCTCGGCGCTGGACCCGCAAACTACCGATCAGATCCTCGATCTGCTGCTGGATATTAACCGCCGCTTCGGGCTGACAATTGTCCTGATCACGCATGAAATGCACGTGGTGCGCAAAATTTGCGACCGCGTGGCGGTGATGGAAAACGGCAAAGTGGTGGAAGAGGGCGATGTGCTAAGTGTCTTTACGCACCCGCAGATGCCTATAACGCAGCAGTTTGTGCGCCAGGTCAGCCAGTATAAAGAAGACGAAGCGTTTAACCCGGAGCTGGCAAGCGATTTGGCCGGAACGGTAATCAAACTCACCTTCACCGGGCACAGCACACATCAACCGGTGGTGGGCGATCTGACGCTGCGCTACGGTCTGCCGTTCAATATTCTGCATGGCAAGATGTCGCAGACCGCGCACGGCGTTTTTGGGCAATTATGGGTGCACGTTGTCGCCACCCCGGAACAATTAAGCAATATCCTCGCGGACTTACGCAACAGCGATATTGAAAGCGAGGTCATCACCCATGTCTGAGACATTTTTTCCTCATCTGAAGTGGGCGCAGCTGTGGGCCGCCACGCAGGAAACGCTGTATATGACGGCGCTCTCCGGCGCAGCGACGTTTGTGCTGGGTATTCTTCTGGGGCTGGCGCTGTTTTTAACGGCGCGCGGCGGGCTGTTTCAAAACCGCGCCTTGTACAGCGTTATCTCTATTGTGGTGAATGTTTTTCGCTCTATTCCATTCATCATTTTGATTGTATTGCTGATCCCTTTTACCAAAACCATCGTCGGTACCATTCTCGGTGCCAACGCGGCGCTGCCCGCGCTGATTGTCGGGGCGGCACCTTTTTACGCACGTCTGGTCGAGATTGCGCTGCGTGAAGTGGATAAAGGCGTTATTGAGGCGACGCGCTCGATGGGCGCACGCCTGAGTACCTTAGTCTTTCGGGTGTTATTGCCCGAATCTTCACCTGCGCTGGTGTC
Source organism: Vagococcus sp. WN89Y (assembly GCF_052220145.1). Taxonomy (NCBI): domain Bacteria; kingdom Bacillati; phylum Bacillota; class Bacilli; order Lactobacillales; family Enterococcaceae; genus Vagococcus; species Vagococcus sp. WN89Y. The sequence continues at coordinate 23,122 of NZ_JBQPOM010000014.1, forward strand.
CGGTATTACCGTGACGCTGATTGCGCTGGTGAGCTACAGCGCCATGGCCGGTGTTATCGGTGCGGGCGGGTTGGGCAACCTTGCTTATCTGGAAGGATTCCAGCGGAACCACAACGACGTCACGCTGGTGGCGACGGTGACTATCCTTATCATCGTCTTCATTATCCAGTTCTGCGGCGACGTGATTACTTCTCTGTTAGATAAACGATAATTATTGGAAACCAACATCATGAAAAAAACACTGACACTGATTGCCGCAGCCACCCTGAGCGTTCTGAGTTTCTCTTCCTGGGCGGATACGCTGACCGTTGGCGCATCGAATGTGCCGCATGCCGAAATTCTGGAGCAGGCAAAACCCATCCTGGCGAAACAGGGTATTGATTTAGAGATTAAACCGTTCCAGGACTATATTTTGCCTAACACGGCGCTGGCGAGCCGTGAACTGGATGCGAACTACTTCCAGCATATTCCTTATTTGAACAGCGTTATCAAAGATCACGCAGGCGATAAAACCTATGATTTCGTCAGCGCGGGCGCGATTCATATTGAGCCGATTGGTATCTATTCGAAAAAATTCAAATCGCTGAAAGACCTGCCGGAAGGCGGCAAAATCATCATGCGTGACGCGGTTTCTGAAGAGGGGCGTATTCTCTCCATCTTTGAAAAAGAGGGCGTGATTAAGCTCAAGCCAGGCATCGATAAAGTGACGGCGCGTATTGATGATATCGTTGAGAACCCGAAAAAGCTGAAGTTTCTGCCAAACGTAGAAGCTGCGCTGCTGCCGCAGATGTACAACAACGATGAAGGTGACGCGGTGGTCATTAACGCGAACTATGCCATCGATGCGGGCCTTGATCCGGTGCACGATCCTATCGCGGTAGAAAGCGGTGAGAACAACCCGTATGCCAACATCATCACCGTACACCGTGGCGACGAGAAGAAAAAAGATATCGTTGCGCTGGTGAATGTTCTGCACTCCAAAGAGATTCAGGAGTGGATCCGCACCAAATATAAAGGTGCGGTGATCCCGGTTAACAATTAATCCTGCCTGTGCGCGGCCATCGCTGCCGCGCGCTTTTTTATGATTCATCTCACCAATTTTTAAACATTCTCGTTAACTCATTTTAACAATGCTCTAGTATGGCCGGGTTTAATCCGCGCTGAGGTAGAGATGAAAGAGGTTGTGATCGTCGGGGCCGTCCGTACGCCAATCGGCTGTTTTCAGGGCGCGCTGTCTCGCCATTCGGCCGTAGAGCTGGGCAGTCTGGTGGTGCAGGCCCTGATTGCACGCAGCGGTGTGCTGGCGCAGGATATCGATGAAGTGATTTTAGGCCAGGTGCTCACCGCCGGGGCCGGGCAAAACCCTGCCCGCCAGTCGGCCATTAAAGGCGGGCTACCGAACACGGTGTCGGCTATCACTATCAATGATGTTTGCGGCTCCGGGCTGAAAGCGCTGCATCTGGCCTCGCAAGCGATTCAGTGCGGTGAAGCCGATGTGGTGATTGCCGGTGGGCAAGAGAATATGAGCCGTGCGCCGCATGTGCTGACCGACAGCCGTACCGGCGCGCAGCTTGGCAACAGCCAGTTAATTGATAGCCTGGTGCATGATGGCCTGTGGGACGCGTTTAACGATTACCATATGGGCGTGACGGCAGAAAACCTGGCGCGGGAGTACGGGATAAGCCGCGAGCGCCAGGATGAGTGGGCGCTCAGTTCTCAGCATAAAGCCCGCGCGGCAATTGATGCCGGGCGCTTTCGCGATGAAATCGTGCCGGTCAAGGCGGTGACCGCGGAGGGCAAGCAGGTGCTGGTGGACACTGACGAGCAGCCGCGCACGGATACCAGTGCTGAAGCGCTGGCGCAGCTTAGTCCCTCTTTCGAGCTGACAGGATCGGTCACCGCCGGGAACGCCTCGCCGCTCAATGATGGCGCGGCGGCAGTTTTGATGATGAGCGAAAGCAAAGCGCGCTCGCTCAATCTGCCGATACTGGCGCGCATTCGCGCTTTTGCCAGCGTCGGCGTCGACCCGGCATTGATGGGGATAGCGCCGGTATATGCGATGCGGCGCTGCCTGGAACGCGCAGGCTGGCAGTTAGATGAGGTGGATTTGATTGAAGCCAATGAAGCCTACGCAGCGCAGGCGCTGTCGGTCGGTAAAATCCTCGAGTGGGATGAATCGCGCGTGAACGTCAACGGTGGGGCGATAGCGCTCGGCCACCCGATAGGTGCGTCCGGCTGCCGAATTCTGGTTTCGTTGGTTCATGAGATGCAAAAACGCAGCGCGCGTAAAGGGCTGGCGACGCTATGCATCGGCGGCGGCCAGGGAGTGGCGCTGGCCATCGAACGTGATTAACCTTCCTTATTTTTTATAACGCCTTCCACCGGAAGGCGTTATTTTTTGTGACACCGCTCGCAGCGCGTGTTTCATTTAAAATAAAACTTCCTCGTTTTCTTTTCATTATTTCACTTATTACCCTGCTTTATTTCACTTATTGGAAAATTAAATTATAACCCGCGTGACAATTTAAACGTCATGAAATAAGCAAGCTTATTATTAGGTGATTTTTTAATTTAGCCTTGCTTTTTTGGCGCCTGTTTTTAATTTGTATTTGTTTTTGTAATTATAAGGTTAATAAAATTCTGTGTGATCTTAAGCATGGTTTTTTGGATTTAATGGGAATTTTTATTGATATTCATCACGGCGTTAAACACCGCAATTTTATCGACAAATATTTACGATCCAGATCACTAAAATAAAGTTCCCTTAAAAATAAAATAGAATTCCATAAAAATGGAACATAATTTTAATTTGAGGTAACTCATGTTTAGAAAATCTCTGGCTCTTGCTTCTCTTCTTGGCGCGTCCTTCGCTTCACAGGCTGTCACTGTTGACTTACGTCACGAATACATTGACAGCGGCTCTAACGCTGACCGCGTAGCGGTATCTCACCGTTTTGATAATGGTCTTGGGTTTGGTGTTGAAGCGAAATGGAAATCTGGCGGCGATGATGCCGACAAACCGTTAACGGAAATCGTGGGCAACGGCCACGAAGAGTCCATTAACTGGCGCTGGGCAGCGACCAAGAACATTGCACTGACACCAGGCTTTAATATCGAAAGCAAAGACACTAACTCAATCTATAAACCTTATATTCACGCACAATACAGCTTTGATAGCGGCGTTTATATTGCTGGCCGTTACCGTTATGAATACACACGTAACCCGGATTCCGACGTTGTTGATAATAAAGTGAACAAATTCGATACGTGGATTGGCTGGGCGATGGGCGACTTCCGCGCTGAGCTGAACTATGTTTATGCCAAGAGCACCGAAGACGTTATTCGCGAGAATAACAAAACTTATTCCAACGAATATAATGCCAAGCTGGCTTATAAATGGGATAAAAACTGGTCTCCGTATGTTGAAGTGGGCAACGTGGGTGTGAAAAATACCGACGAGCGCCAGACACGTTTCCGCCTTGGTGTGGCTTATTCTTTCTGATTGTCTGTATTACCCTCAAATTATCCCCGGCTTTGGCCGGGGATTTTTTATATCTGCACAATGCCCGAAATACTTCGCCCCTATGGCGCGTTGGCTAATCCCTGAGATTGTCCCGTTCGGGAGCAATGCGACTGGCCCTGACAGCTCGTCAGATTTACCAATATTATTAGCAAATTTACCCGGAAATTATTTTTGTGTTTGATCACGCTTGCCCTAAATAATTCGCGTCACAGGAAGGCGGCGACGCAGCTAATCCCCAGGAGCTTACATAAGTAAGTGACTGGGGTTAGCGAGGAAAGCCAACGCGCCTGTGGCGTGAAGTATGACGGGCATTATAGGCACAAAAAAAGGCCCCCAGGAGGGGGCCAAGGCCAGTTACAGAAACACAAACTTATTTTGCTTGCAACATCTCACGTTGCTCGGGAAGTTTCGCAATATAGAGGGCAGGTTTGCCGTCTTTATCCGAACTAAACAGGACTGCACTGTCGTCAGGCGTGAACGACGGGTGCGGGTGTGTGACCTGGCGGCTATTAGCAAATGTCGCCCACGAGGTATCGTGGCGCGCGACGCGGAAATAAGCCTTTTTCGCCACATCAAACACATATAAATAAGGATCGTTATCAATGGAGTAGCCACCGGTATCTTTCACATCGACCGGCGTGCCGGAACCATCGCCAACCAACAGCGTGCCGTCAAAATTACTCATCAGGTGCGAGCACGAAGGCATCGACATAAGCGTCTCGTTAACGCCTGTATCCGGGTTAAAGCTGCAAATCATGCGGCCCTGTTGCCCCTTCAGATACGAGACGTACACCAGCGCGGAGCCGTTCGGCACCCAGAATTCATGCGTACAGCTTTCGCCCTCGGCGTGATCTTTCACCTTGCGTACATTGCTGCCATCTTCGTTTACCAGCCACATCCGCGCATCGACCAAATCGTGCGGGCCTTCGTGGCAAAACGCCACGGTTGCGTCGTCGAACGGGCGATAAATCGGATGGCCCAGCCAGATTTTCTCTTCATGAATAACGCTGCTTACGCCACTTTGCAAATCGACGCGCAGCAGGCGGCAGTGGGGGCCTTTATGGAAGAAATCATGGAATAACTGCCAGTCATTCAGCGGCGTCCAGTCGCTGGCGGAAATCTCAATGCCCACCAGTTTGGTGCAATCGCTGTTCGCCACCCAGGTACCGTAGCCTACCCACTCTTCTGGTACGCGATACACTTCGCGCTCTGCCAGCGTTTGTAACTTCACTTCACGCAGTGTGCGATCGTTCTTCACATAATAGAGCGCGCTGTCATCAGGCGAGAGGAAACCACCAAAGGTGTTATCACCGACGCCTTCCGTCAGCTGCACCGCTTCTGCTTTTGCGATATCCAGCAGGTAATAATTCCAGTTGCCATCAAATTCACCGGCAAATAACAGGTGGCTGCCATCATTGAAAAAACATTTTTGATAAAAATAATTCCGGTGGCAGGTCACTTCCGGTGGAGTTAAGCGGGTGATTTCCGCGCCGGTATCCGGATCGCGGCTGACTGCATATTCAAGTTTTACCCGCATGCCTTTTGCCATATCTCGCTCCTTTCGAGGGGCCATCGGTACGCGTGTTGCCCCAGCTGCTAACAAGTTTAAAAACTGGGTATTAATTTATCAAAACAATGTTTCAATATGTGTGACAGGCGACGCAATTATAAGAAAATTCCAGCTGTTACGCAGATTGAGAGTCGAAAAATGCGTGCTAATAGCCGCTGGCTTTGTTTTTTAACCGAAAATCTTCCATCGGGTGTCAAAAATCAAAGATAGGCTTAACTTATTGTTTGATATGATTTATTTAAATTCAATTTACGGCAAGTCATTTTTATTTTCCCCCGCCCACCCTGCACATTCGTGATCGGACTTACAAATCCAATAATATGTCACAGAAAAACTGAAACGTTGTTTTAGTTGAGATTGAAAACATGTTTTAGTCAGGATAAGATGAAGAAATACAATAAACGGAACGGTGTTTCTACTCTCCGTTGACTCTTTTTATGCTGAACAATGCTTTCGGAGGTTATTGTGGAAGTAAGACAGAGCATCCACAGTGCGCACGCAAAAACGCTGGATACCCAGGGGCTGCGCAATGAGTTTTTAGTGGAGAAAGTATTCGTTGATGACGAATACACCATGGTCTACAGCCATATCGACCGCATTATCGTGGGCGGTATTAAACCGGTGAAAAAAACCGTCAGCGTGGGCGGCGAAGTGGGCAAACAGCTGGGCGTGACCTATTTTCTTGAGCGTCGCGAACTGGGCGTTATCAATATCGGCGGGCCGGGCACTATCACCGTTGATGGGCAGTGTTTTGAGATTGGCCATCGCGATGCGCTTTATGTCGGCAAAGGCGCAAAAGAAGTGGTGTTTGCCAGCATCGATAGCGCGCAACCGGCGAAGTTTTACTATAACTGCGCGCCAGCCCATACCACCTTCCCGACGAAAAAAGTGACGCCTGCTGATGTCTCTCCGGTAACGCTTGGCGATCCGCTGACCAGTAACCGCCGCACTATCAATAAATATTTTGTACCGGACGTGCTGGAAACCTGCCAGCTGAGCATGGGTCTGACCGAGCTTGCCCCTGGCAATCTGTGGAACACCATGCCATGTCATACCCATGAACGCCGCATGGAAGTCTACTTCTATTTCAATATGGAAGAAGACGCCTGCGTGTTCCACATGATGGGCCAGCCGCAGGAAACGCGGCATATCGTGATGCATAACGAACAAGCTGTTATTTCACCGAGCTGGTCAATCCACTCGGGCGTAGGCACTCGTGCTTATACCTTCATCTGGGGCATGGTGGGTGAGAACCAGGTCTTCGATGACATGGACCACGTCGCTGTAAAAGATCTGCGCTAATCGCTGCAGGATAAAACCAAGCCTGTCAGGGTACAGGCGCTGATAGAGTAAGGAAAAAAAATGATTCTGGATGCTTTTTCGCTTCAAGGTAAGGTGGCGGTCGTAAGCGGTTGCGATACCGGTCTGGGCCAGGGCATGGCGCTGGGTCTGGCGGAAGCAGGCTGCGATATCGTGGGGATCAACATCGTTGAACCGACGGAAACTATCGAGCGTGTTACGGCGCTGGGCCGCCGTTTTCTGAGCCTCACCGCCGATCTGCGCAAGATAGACGGTATCCCGGCGCTGCTGGAACGTGCGGTATCTGAGTTCGGCAAGATTGATATTCTGGTGAATAACGCAGGGCTTATCCGCCGTGAAGATGCGATCAATTTTAGCGAGCGGGACTGGGACGATGTAATGAACCTGAACATCAAGAGCGTGTTCTTTATGTCTCAGGCGGCAGCGAAACACTTTATTGCTCAGGGCAGCGGCGGAAAAATCATTAATATCGCCTCTATGCTCTCCTTCCAGGGCGGGATCCGCGTACCGTCTTACACCGCTTCCAAAAGCGGCGTGATGGGCGTAACGCGTCTGCTGGCGAATGAGTGGGCGAAGCACAATATCAACGTCAATGCGATTGCGCCGGGGTATATGGCAACCAACAATACCCAGCAACTGCGTGCCGATGAGCAGCGCAGCGCCGAGATCCTCGACCGTATTCCTGCGGGTCGCTGGGGTCTGCCGAGCGATCTGATGGGGCCGGCTGTGTTTCTGTCGTCCAAAGCCTCTGATTATATTAATGGCTACACCATTGCGGTAGACGGCGGCTGGCTGGCGCGCTAATACGTCAATAAAGCTGGAAAACCTGCCTGCGGGCAGGTTTTTTTATGTCTGCATATTATTTGTCCATATGCATTTGCGTGAAAAATCCATACCTTTTTATCTTATTTTTAGTTTTCTATAAATTAACTTCTAATAATTAGTAAGTTAAAAATTATTGATGACTTAAATCATATTTTCAAAATTGTAAACTCCATCACAAAACGATATGCCATAGCTATTTTATCCATATCTTCACGGATTCCTGTGCTGACCGTGTTCCCGGTAATGACGTACTTTTTTAAGGTGTCTTATTCTGTTCAGGCAGGAAAACAATGACTTCTATCAGTAATGACTCTGTATCCGTACCGCGCGGGCTGCGCGATACCCGGCGTATGAATCTTTTTGTCTCTGTTTCCGCAGCCGTCGCCGGGCTGCTGTTTGGTCTGGATATTGGCGTGATTGCCGGTGCGTTGCCATTTATCACCGACCATTTTGTGCTAAGTAGCCGTTTGCAGGAGTGGGTGGTGAGCAGCATGATGCTCGGCGCGGCGCTCGGCGCGATATTTAATGGCTGGCTCTCTTTCCGCCTTGGACGCAAATACAGCCTGATGATTGGCGCGGTATTGTTTGTGCTCGGCTCAGTAGGCTCGGCGTTTGCCAGCACGGTTGAGATCCTTATTCTTTCCCGCGTGGTGTTGGGTGTTGCCGTTGGTATCGCTTCGTATACTGCGCCGCTCTATCTTTCTGAAATGGCGAGCGAAAACGTGCGCGGCAAGATGATCAGTATGTACCAGCTGATGGTTACGCTGGGGATTGTGCTGGCGTTTCTTTCCGATACGGCGTTCAGTTACACCGGCAACTGGCGCGCAATGCTCGGCGTGCTGGCGCTTCCGGCAGTGGTGCTGATTGTGCTGGTGATTTTCCTGCCCAACAGCCCGCGCTGGCTGGCGCAAAAAGGGCGGCATATCGAAGCAGAAGAAGTGTTGCGTATGCTGCGCGATACGTCAGAAAAGGCGCGCGATGAGTTAAATGAAATCCGTGAAAGTCTGAAGTTAAAACAGGGCGGTTTCCGGTTATTTAAAACCAACCGTAATGTGCGCCGCGCGGTGTTTCTTGGCATGTTGTTGCAGGCGATGCAGCAATTTACCGGGATGAATATCATCATGTATTACGCGCCGCGCATTTTTAAAATGGCCGGTTTCACCACGACCGAGCAGCAGATGATCGCCACGCTGGTTGTCGGGCTGACTTTTATGTTTGCCACGTTTATTGCTGTGTTTACGGTCGATAAAGCCGGGCGCAAACCGGCGCTGAAAATTGGTTTTAGCGTGATGGCGCTGGGTACGCTGGTGCTGGGCTATTGCCTGATGCAGTTCGATAACGGCACGGCATCGGGTAGCCTCTCCTGGCTTTCTGTGGGCATGACGATGATGTGTATCGCCGGGTATGCGATGAGCGCTGCGCCTGTGGTGTGGATTTTGTGCTCGGAAATTCAGCCGCTGAAATGCCGCGATTTTGGTATCACCTGTTCGACCACCACCAACTGGGTGTCGAATATGATTATCGGCGCGACCTTCCTGACATTGCTGGATGCGATTGGCGCTGCGGGCACGTTCTGGCTCTATACGGCGCTGAACCTGGCGTTTGTCGGCATCACTTTCTGGCTGGTGCCGGAAACCAAAAACGTCACGCTGGAGCATATCGAACGCCGCTTGATGGCAGGCGAGAAACTGCGCGATATCGGGGTGTAATATTTACCCGTGGCGCAGGTAAGCGCCACGGGAAAGTAAGGAAAAAACGAAACTATCGGCACAAAGGAGGCGGGGAAAAAGAGATTTTATTAGTAGACATTCCTTAAGGCGGTCTTTGTTTAACTAATTATTTTTAAGCCGGTAATTTCTTTCATTTATAATAGCCATATTGTAAATGGATGGCGTGAGAATTTTGAGCAGTTCGTCAAGCAATGCCTCTGACCCGAACTGACCATGATGCAATTATTGTGAATGACTCTATCTGGCAAGAAGCAGCAGGTAATATTACATATTACGATGTTTGGCAAGCCACTGTCCGGCGGTTGTGGTTTCAATTCCCTGATGATAATTGAACGTATTTTCTTTACGCCATGCAACCCCATCAGGCCGGGCAAAAGCAAGCCGATAAGCAGCGCCTGGATCATGCGGATTAAGCTGTACGTCTTCCAGCAGTTTTTTCCTGTCCAGCAATCTTCTGTTTAACTTACCTTCCCAGCGAGCCTGCATTAAATCAGCAAGTTCATCGTAGGTCAGCGTATCTCCTGCGATAAAAACGATCTCGTTTCGCAAAGCAGGCTGATGGAAAAAAATATCGGCAGTCAGCCGGCCAATATCTTCAGGCGTCGTCAGCGTCACCGCATATTTCCAGTCTCCCAGGGCACAGACCGTTTTACTTTGCGCGTCAACCACCCCAAAACCTGGTTCAAAAAGGTAGCTGGTAAAAATTCCCGTAGATACAATTACCCACTCAGTTATGCTCTGCGCGCGCAGCAGGTGGCGAACTTCTAACTGTTCGTCCCATACCTGCTGTCCGCTGCCTTTACCAACAACATCATAGTCAACACCGAATTGCCACGGAAAGTAACGAGCCACGCCCGCCTTGAATACTGCCTGTGTAATCTTTATTTGTGTTCCCGGTCCTCCGACAAAACCACTGCAATTGATAATGGCATCAAAGGGGAGAAACCGTTCGCTTAGCTCATCAATGCTGTTTTTCTGTAAATCACCTTCAACCACAGTAATTCCCAGTTTGGTTAGCTCTTCGCGCCGTGCCCGGCGTGACCCGGAAACAGCATGCGCAGCTTCACTTCTGAGTAACACGCTGATTGTTACCTGCGGGTGCTCTTGCGCTTTTCTGCTCATTGCGCGCAATACCGGCATTCCCAGCTCTCCTGCACCAAGGACGAGGATGTTTTTTTCAGATTTCATAGTTGTCTCCTGTCGTATCACTACGTCATCCTGACAGCTGAAAGAACCTGGTTCAATTAGGTACATGAATGATACCGGAGAGAAATATGGAGAGTGATCGGCAAGCGTTGCTGCAATTTTCAAAAACATTTTGTGAGGAGTTAAGTAACGATGACGAGGGGCTGAAACGTGAGATTCTGGCACATGCAGGAAACCGCTGGTCGCTGGGTGTGCTGCATATACTGGGCACGAGCGGGCCGCTTCGCCACACCGAGATACGGCGCTACCTTGCTGGTGTCACCCAGAGAATGCTGACGCGAACGCTGCGCCATCTGGAGCGTGACGGGCTTATTTCCCGCCATGATTATCAGGAAAAACTCCCCAGGGTGGTTTATACAATTACCGAAGCGGGGGAAGAAATGCTGTTGAAAATGATGCCGTTATGGTCATGGATTATCTCATCGACAGAGTATTTCAGAAAAGCGAGGTCAGAGTACGATAAACGCTAGGAATTGCCTCCAGAAAATAATCGTGTTTAATAACGTTGGCAGAAACCGGTTTTTACGACGTGTTAATTTTTTACAGGCGCAATCCGTGAGGAATGACTGGACTCAATCCTCGCGTACACCATTGAGTAAATGTAGGTTTCACGAGAAAGCGTCAGCGCGTATTAGCTGATAAAAAAATACCCTGCCATCAATGACAGGGTATCGTATTACCAACACGTTTTAGCGCATGGCGCGTTTGAGGATACGTTCAGCCTGGCGCTGGAAATCGGCAGCGGTTTCTTCTACCGTTTTCTGGCCATAGTCAATGTACTGAATCGCGGTACCAAACTGCGCAACAATTTGCGGATCGTCAAAGTACGGCGATACCGACAGTTTGGCTGGCAAGGATTGCGCAAGGCGCAGACCCGCAACGGCCGGATCGTTATCTTTAATCGCGCCGCTGGCCGTCAGCGTTTCCACCGCCGCTTTACTCAGCGGCACACCGCGCTCCAGCCCCAGCGTTTGCGCCCCTTCTTTGCTGTTCAGCAGGAAGTTAATCACCTGAGCAGCTTCTTTCGGATGTTTGGTTGATTTACCAATCGACAGCATCTGCGCCGGTTTAAAGAACAGGCCCGCATCCGTTGCGCCTGGCAGCATCGGGTATTCACCCAGTACCAGTTTGGCCGGAGGCTTCAGGTTGTCAGAATATTTGGTAATGGTGGAGTTCCACATATAGGTACCGGCCCATTCCCCTTCAATCCACGGCTTCATTTCATACATATTGCTCTTGCCGAACGACGCGTAATATTTCGCATCCGGCATCACGTGGTTATCGACCAGATTTTTATACATCTGGAAGAATTCCACCCACTGCTCTTTGCTGTAGCTGAATTTCTTCGCTTTTTCATCGACCGCCGGAATATTGTATTTCTGCGTCATATAGGAATTCAGCAGCGCCAGCGAATCCTGGTGCTCCAGCACTACCGGGTAATATTGTTTACCCAGCTTGCTTTCAAACGTTTTCCCGGCGCTTAACAGCTCGTCCCAGGTTTTCGGGAAAGCAACGCCCGCTTTTTTCCACTGCTCATCGTTAAAATAGAAAACGCGCGCCGTCACGGAGATAGGAATACCGTTCAGCTTGCCGTTAACGGTGGTGGATTGCAGTTCCTTCGCATCGAACTGGCTTAAATCAATCACATCTTTCACCTGATTCAGGTCGTAAAAACCCTCGCCAGTTTTCGAAAAGATGGGCAGCCAGTTCCAGTTGGTTTGCATCACGTCCGGCTCGGTGCCGCCCGCAATTTGTGTCGTCAGGCGAGAGAGGTGCCCGTCCCAGCCGGTGTATTCAGACTTAACGTTAATATTCGGATGTTGCTTGTGAAATTCTTCCAGCGCTTTCAATGTTACCTGATGACGACCGTTGCCCCCCCACCAGGACATACGCAGGTCTACATTATCAGCGGCCATAGAGGGTACAGCGCACATGCCCAGAGTTGCGGAGATGACGGCGCCTAACAGCACTTTTTTCATTTTTATACTCCAACGTTTATTTTAACTTCACTCTTCAGGCTGCCTGATATCTGGCAGCATCTGCTCGCGATTACCGCGTTGCGAGCAGATACGGCTCTGGGGCATCCCGAAATATTGCGTTTAAAGAGAGATGTTCTGTTCTGTTTTTGCGTCAAAAATATGACACTTATCCATATCAAACTTAAAATACACCTTGCGATGAAGACCCTTTGCAATCATCGGTTTAGCTTCATCTGAAGGAATACGTGCAGTCAGCTCATATTCGCCGACTTTCAGGTACATAAAGAATTCATGGCCCATGTTTTCTACGCGCACCAAATCCCCGGAGCCGCAATCATCGCTGTAGGGTTCATCGGCAACCGAGACATACTCCGGGCGAACGCCAAAGAACACGTCCTGACCAGCGTAGGCGGCAACTTTCTCCTGCTGGCGGGTATTGAGCGCCAGCGTTTCGTGGCCGACGGTGATATGCAGACCGTCGTCTTTTTGCACAATTTTCGCCGGTTTGATGTTCATCTCCGGCGCGCCGATAAAGCCCGCGACAAACATATTTTTCGGGAAGTGATAGAGGTTATCCGGCGTATCCACCTGCATGATATGGCCCAGCTTCATCACGCAAATACGATCGCCCATGGTCATCGCTTCGGTCTGATCGTGGGTAACGTAAACGGTGGTCGCCGGTTTGCCCGATTTCTTTAACTGCTTATGCAGGTCGGAAATACGGATACGCATCGAGGCGCGCAGCTTCGCATCGAGGTTAGAGAGCGGCTCGTCGAACAAGAACACGTCCGGTTTTTTCACAATCGCGCGGCCGACCGCCACACGCTGCGCCTGGCCGCCGGAAAGCTGGCGAGGCAGGCGGTCCATCAGCTCTTCCAGTTCGAGGATTTTCGCTGCTTCATCTACCTGTTTAGCAATTTCATCTTTCGGCAGCTTGCTCAGCTTGAGGCCAAACGCCAGGTTTTCCCGCACGGTCATATGTGGGTATAGCGCATAGTTCTGGAACACCATCGCGATGCCGCGAGATTTTGGCGCAAGGTTGTTAACAATTTTCTCGCCGATACGCACTTCGCCGCCGCTAATTGTTTCCAGCCCCGCCAGCATGCGCAGGGTGGTGGATTTTGCGCAGCCCGACGGGCCGACAATCACCATAAATTCACCGTCGGCGATTTTCAGGTCGATACCATGTACCGCTTTGAAGCCGTTGGAGTACACCTTTTCCAGTTTGTTGAAAATAACTTCAGCCATGATACTTCCCTCTTAACCTTTAATTCCGCTGCTGGTCACGCCCTGTACGAAGTAGCGCTGTGCCAGGAAGAAAACAATGATGGACGGCAGGATGGAGATACTCGCCATTGCCAGAATTTCGTTCCACGGCGCGCCTTCGGTAACATCGATGGACATTTTCAGCGCCAGTGCTATCGGGTATTTATCCACGCTGTAGACGTAAATCAGCGGGCCGATAAAGTCGTTCATGGACCACATAAACTGGAACAGTGCCACGGAGATAATCGCCGGTTTCAGGATTGGCACAACCACGTACCACAACACCTGCCATGAGTTACAGCCATCAATCTGCGCGGCTTCTTCCATGTCGCGCGGTACGCCGCGTAAAAACTGAATCAGCATAAAGACGAAGAAGCCTTGCGTAGCGAATGCCAGCGGCAGATACAGCGGCATATAGCTATTGAGCATGCCCATTTCGCGGAACATCAGATATTGCGGGATCAGCAGCACGGTGCTTGGCAGCAGCATGGTGGCAATCAACGTCGCAAACCAGAAGTTCTTCCACGGGATCTCAAAGCGGGCAAAGCCGTAGGCCACCACGGTGGAGGAGATAATGGTCAGAATAACTTTCGGGATGACATACTTAAACGTGTTGAGCATGTAATGGCCGAAGGTGTACTCGGTGCCGGTTTTCCAGCCGTTGATAAAACCATCCCAGGTGGCGTTCGCAGGCCACAGGCCGAGCGTGGTAAAGATCTCATGGTTCGGTTTGAACGATGCCGAGAACATCCACGCCAGCGGGTAGAGCATCAACAGGCCGACAAACAAAAGGATCACATAACGAATCGTCCGGCTTATTTTTTCACGGCGCAGGGTGCGCGCCACTTCGCGTTCAGCCTCGCTCGCTCCCGGCGTGATGTGTTGAATATCAGCCATTTTTGCCTCCCTTATCGGCAGAGTAGAACACCCAATATTTCGACGATTTAAAGGCGATGGAGGCAAAGACCGCCACGACGAGGAACAGAACCCAGGCCAGCGCCGCACCATAGCCCATATCAAAGTACTTAAAGGCGGTATCGTAGATATACAGTGAGAACAGATAGGTGTAATAAGTCGGGCCGCCGCCGGTTATCACGTACGGGCCGGTAAACTCCTGGAATGCCTGAGTGGTTTGCATAATAAAGTTGAAGAAAATCACCGGGGTAATCAGCGGCACGGTCACTTTCATAAACATCTGCCACTTGCTGGCCCCGTCGATCATCGCAGCTTCATATTGCGACTGCGGCACGTTTTGTAACGCCGCGAGGAAAATCACCATCGCAGAACCAAACTGCCATACGCGCAGTAATGTCACCGACATCAGTGCCAGCGATGGTTCACCCAGCCAGTTGATGGGATCAAGACCAAACACGCCGATAAAGCTGTTCAGCAGGCCATCGATAGCAAACAGCGCGCGCCACAGAACGGCTATCGCGACGGAACTCCCCAGAATTGACGGAATATAATAAGCGGTGCGGAAAAAGCCGATGCCGCGTAATTTAAAATTAAGAACGAAAGCAATACCCAGCGCGAAGGCGAGCTTCAGCGGGATGGTTAAAAATACATAGGCGAAAGTGACGCCCATTGATTTCCAGAAGAGCGTGTCTTCGGTAAACATGTAGCGATAATTTTCTATGCCGTTAAATACCGGCGGACTCATCAGGTCATACTCAGTAAAACTGAGAAAGAACGATGAGATGAACGGGAAAGCCGTAAAGACTATCAACCCAATAATGTAGGGCGATATCCAGGCCAATCCCAGTAGTCTGTTTTCATTCATACATACCTACCTGGCGAACAATTGTGTAATACGGATTCTGTGTGTTGTCGACTGCTGTTGTTAGCATAATCAACAACCTGATATTCAGTAACTACCAGAAATTACTCACTATGTTCTGGGTTTTAAAATCCTCTGAACTTGCGTCCTTGATTTGTAAAACATCGTTTTAAAATATTTTATTGGGTTTTATTTTGCCGTCATGCGTTTAATTCGTGAAATGTGATCAAAGTCGAAACGATGTTTCAATAAGGTGAGGTGGGTGACATTTTTGCCGAAAAAACACGGAGTTTCGTTTCATAATTGATAAGCCGCTAAATTAAATAAAAGCGTTTAAGTATCGTCTTATGAAATAATTCAAACTAAGAATCATTACCGCGCGAACTAATAATTAACAGCGGGCAGAAATAAAAACGCCGCCCCAAAAGGACGGCGCAAAAATAATGTGCTTTGCGTCACGATTTTAAAAAGTCTTCCCGCACTGGCGTGAAGGTATCGAGCAGCGTGCCGGGCTTGAGGCAAACGCAGCCGTGCATAATGTGCGGTCGCTTATAAAGTGTATCCCCTGCGGTGACGATATGTTTCTCATCACCAATAGTAAATTCGAACTCACCGGATAAGACATAAGTGAGTTGTTCATGAGGATGATTATGCATAGGTCCAATGGCACCCTGTTCGAACATAACTTCTACCGCCATCATTTTGCCGTCATGGGCCAGAATGCGGCGCGTCACGCCGTTGCCCAAATCGTCAAGCTGAGTGTCTTTATGAAAGATAAACATCGGGCTGTCCTGTAGTTGAAAAAGTACGAGATGAAACGTTGTTTCAAAATAATTTATAACACTGTCGCGTAAAAATAAACGCGCGGCCAGAGAAGTTGAAAGCCGATCACAACTTTGCTTGATTGGCAGACTAATACCCACGGAGACACGCTATGAAAACGATCGGACTGCTGGGCGGCATGAGCTGGGAATCAACCATCCCTTACTATCGCCTGATCAATGAGGGCGTCAAAGCCCGCCTCGGCGGGTTGCACTCCGCGAGCTTACTGCTGCACAGCCTGGATTTTCATGAGATTGAAACCTGCCAGGCGACAGCGCAATGGCACAAAGCCGGAGAGATCCTTGCACAGGCTGCGGTCGGGCTGGAGCAGGCTGGCGCGCAGGCGATTGTGCTGTGCACCAACACCATGCACAAAGTGGCCGGGCAAATAGAAGAGCGCTGCAATATTCCGTTTTTGCATATTGCCGACGCCACAGGGCATGCCATCGAAAACGCTGGTTTGCGTAAAGTCGCGCTGCTCGGTACACGCTACACCATGGAGCAGGATTTTTACCGTGGGCGACTGGAGAGAAAATTTGGCGTGAAAACCCTGGTGCCGGACGCCGACGATCGCGAACGCGTGAATGAAATCATCTTTGACGAGTTGTGTATGGGCACGCTGAGTGATGTCTCGCGTCAGTATTTCCTCAAATTGATTGCGCAGATGGCAGGCCAGGGCGTGGAGGGCGTTATTTTCGGCTGTACCGAGATTGGCTTACTGGTGCCGCCTGAGCGCAGCCCGGTACCGGTGTTTGATACCGCCGCGCTGCACGCCGCCGATGCCGTAAACTTTATGCTTTCTTAACATCCAGCATGGCAGCCAGCGGCCTGGCGATAAGCGGTATGGCTGCCTGTAAATGGTCACTGAAGGCCTCGACCAGCGCCGACGAAGGGCGATGGAGCGGGCGAATCAGGCTGACGGTAAAAGGAACGTCAATACTAAAGCGGCGTACCGCTACTTCGCCGCTGGCATAATCCAGCGCGGTCAGCGGGTTGACCACCGAAATCCCCACGCCTGCGCGCACCATCGCGCAGACCGAGGCGGCGCTATGGGTTTCCAGCACCATGCGCCGCTTCACCTGGTGCTCGTTAAATAAGCTATCCAGTAGCTGGCGGTAGCTGTCCGTGCGCGACAGGCTGATGTAATTCTCTCCCTGGAAATCCTCCGGCGTCAGCACGCTTTTTCGCGCCAGCGGGTGATTTTTGGGCAGCACGCAAACTTCGTTACAGGTGAGCAGCGGCGTGCGTTCGGTTCCCGCAGGCGTACTGAGCGTTTCCGTTAACCCTAAATCGTGACGCTGAGCAGAGAGCCACTCCTCCAGCAGCGGCGACTCCTGCGGCACAATATTCAGGCTAACGTCCGGGTAGCGCGCCAGAAAGGGTTGCAGCAGCAGCGGCAAAAAGGACTGGGAGAAAACCGGCAGGCAAGCCACCGACAGCTCGCCCTGGCGAAACTCGCGCAGGCTTTCGGCAGCGCTGACAATCCTGTCCAGCCCGTACCACGAGCGCTGTACTTCCTCAAACAGCCGTAACCCCTGAACCGTTGGGTGCAGGCGCCCGCGCGTGCGTTCAAACAGTTTCAGACCCAGTACTTTTTCAAAGCGTGCCAGCTCGCGGCTCACGGTGGGTTGCGAGGTGTGCAGCAGAGCGGCGGCCTCGGTCAAATTGCCCGTGGTCATCACCGCGTGAAAAATTTCGATATGGCGTAAGTTAACGGCTGGCATAGCAACATCCGGTTAGAGTTAGCTATATCATTTTTGCATAGAGTCCGGATAAAACGATATTTTTTATTCTTCTTCGGCTGTGGCGAAATCATAAAAAAATCAGGAGTTCGCCATGCCACGTTCATTACACCAGACCGATACCGCGCTTAACGCCGACAATTTGCTAAAACTGCCTGCGCAGTTTGGCTGCCCTGTGTGGGTTTACGACGCACATATTATCCGCGAGCAGATTGCGAAATTGCGCGATTTTGACGTGATTCGCTTTGCGCAAAAAGCGTGTTCAAACATCCATATCCTGCGCCTGATGCGCGAGCAGGGGGTGAAAGTGGACTCGGTATCGCTGGGGGAAATTGAGCGCGCGCTGGCGGCAGGTTTTGACCCCAAAGAAGAAATCGTTTTCACCGCCGACATGATCGATGAGCCAACGCTTGCGCGCGTGAGCGAGCTGGGAATTGCGGTCAATGCCGGGTCGGTGGATATGCTGGCGCAGCTCGGCGCGGTGTCGCCAGGGCATCCGGTCTGGCTGCGTGTGAACCCCGGCTTTGGGCATGGTCACAGCCAGAAAACCAATACCGGCGGTGAAAACAGTAAACACGGTATCTGGTATAGCGATTTGCAGGCTGCGCTGAGCGTAATGCAGCGCTATCAGCTCAGGCTGGTGGGTATCCATATGCATATTGGCTCCGGGGTGGATTACGCGCACCTTGAGCAGGTGTGCGGCGCGATGGTGCGCCAGGTGGTGGAATTTGGTCAGGATTTGCAGGCTATCTCGGCAGGCGGCGGCCTTTCCATTCCTTATCGTCCCGGCGAAGAACCGGTCGATACCGGGCACTATTACGGCCTGTGGAACGCCGCGCGTGAGCGGATTGCACAGCATCTGGGCCACCCGGTAAAACTCGAAATCGAGCCGGGGCGTTTTCTGGTGGCGGAGTCTGGCGTGTTGATAGCACAGGTACGTAGCGTTAAATCGATGGGCAGCCGCCATTTTGTGCTGATCGATGCCGGTTTTAACGATCTGATGCGCCCGGCGATGTACGGCAGCTATCACCATATTACTGCGCTGGCAGGAGATGGCCGCGACTTAAGTCAGGCGGTGCAAAGAGAGACGGTGGTTGCCGGGCCGCTGTGTGAATCCGGCGATGTGTTTACCCAGCAAGAGGGCGGAAAAGTGGAAACCCGACTGTTGCCTGCGCTGGTGCCGGGTGACTATCTGGTGTTGCATGATACCGGCGCGTACGGCGCATCGATGTCCTCCAACTACAATAGCCGCCCGCTGCTGCCGGAAGTGCTGTTTGATGGCGGCGTCGCGCGTTTGATTCGCCGCCGCCAGACCATCGAAGAGCTTATCGCGCTGGAGCAGTGCTAAGCCTTTGACCACGGCCCCGCCGCAACGGATTCGCGCAGCACCAGCGTTCCGGTAAACGGCGGGATCGCGGCAACGTCTTCTTTATTGGCAAGCCGGATAGCCTGATCGATAGCGGTGGTAATCATGGTATCGATGGGCAGATAAACTGTGGACAGCCCCGGCTCCAGCCAGCGGGCGCTTGGCGCATCATCAAAGCCAAACAGCGAGATATCCTGCGGAATGCGTAAACCCGCCTGCCAGATAGCTTTCGACGCGCCCAGCGCCATGTCGTCATTACAGGCGAAGAGGGCGCTAAAACCGACGCCTTCCTGCAACATCTGCTGGCACAACTCATAACCGCGCGTCATGGTGGCATCGCCGTGGCGCACACGGGCGGGTTCCCAGGCAATACCGTGCTGCTCCAGCGCCTTACGGTAGCCCATGAGCCGCGCTTTACCGGTTGGTGTGTGCATCGGCACGGTAATACAGGCTATCTCCCGGTGACCCTGGTTCACCAGATAATCGACGGCCTGAAATGCGGCGTCCTGTTGCTCAAAGAAAACGCAGCGCTCATGCGCCTGTTCTAATGCGCGGTTAATCACGATAAGCGGCATTGGCGTGTCGTCGATAAGGCGCAGAAGCGTTTTTTCGCTCATAAAGCGGGTGTAGAGAATGATGGCATCGCAGCGCCTGTCCGCCAGCATCTGCACCGCCAGCGCTTCGCGCTCTGGCGTGTCGTGACCATCGGTGACAATCAGCTGTTTTCCGTGCAGTTCAACTTGGCGGGACGCTTGCTGTAACAGGCGACCAAAGTAGAAACCATCAAAACTGGAAACCACCAGCCCGATACTGTTACTGGTACGGTTCGCCAGCGAGCGGGCGAGAAAATTAGGCCGATAACCCAACTCTTCCATCGCAGTAAACACCTGGCGACGCGTGCTTTCTTTGACTTGCCCCGTTCCATTGAGTACGCGGGAAACAGTTGCTTTCGAAACGCCCGCGCGTAATGAGACATCCAGCATGGTAACCATAACGAGTTCCCTTTTCGCGTAACTGCCCACACTTTACCACACTCATTCAGTGCCTTACCGCACCGCGTGAAAGTGGTATGCCAATGTTGGTGGTTTTCTTATTTTTGGAATGCCGCACGTGGCGGTGGGAGGTCAGTCACAGAACTTTTGCTGGCGCGTCGCTATTTTTGGTATGCCAAAAGGGAGAGAGCTGTATCCCTGTATCTCCAGGAAAGCCCCTTAACAGAGGTGTTAACTCATGGCCCTACAAGAAAAGCTGATCGATTCTCTGGGTAGTTTTGCGACAAAATTCAACAGCTATCGCTATATCATGGCGATCAAGTCCTCCTTTATTACCCTGATGCCGGTGATTATCGTCGGCGCTTTTTCCGTACTTATCTCTAATATGGTGCTGGACCCTAAAAACGGTCTCGCCAGTTTCCAGGCGCTCTCTTTCCTCGCTGCGCTAAAACCGATAACCAGCGCAATTAACTACGCCACGCTCAACTTTCTCAATATTGGCGCGGTGTTTTTGATAGGCATTGAGCTTGGGCGCATCAACGGCATCAAAACCCTTTTCCCCGGCCTGCTGGCGGTTATCTGTTTTATCTGCGTCACGCCAACTACCGTGCAGATGATG
This sequence comes from Vagococcus sp. WN89Y, assembly GCF_052220145.1. Classification (NCBI taxonomy): domain Bacteria; kingdom Bacillati; phylum Bacillota; class Bacilli; order Lactobacillales; family Enterococcaceae; genus Vagococcus; species Vagococcus sp. WN89Y. Next base: position 43,859 of record NZ_JBQPOM010000014.1, read on the forward strand.
GTCGATGGTCAAATGGTGGAGGTCAAAGATGTGCTGCTGCGCCAGTTCTCCGACACCCGCAGCCTGTTCCTCGGCATGTTTATCGCTATTTTGTCGGTGGAGATCTACACCTGGCTTGAGAACCGCAGCAGCCTGAAGATAAAAATGCCCGACACGGTGCCGCCCAACGTCGCCGCATCGTTCTCTGCGCTGATCCCGGCGATTATCACCACCACGGTGATTGCAACCTTCGGGTTTGTTTTCCACAGGCTTAGCGGTATGTACCTGTATGACGCAGTATACCAGGTGGTACAACAGCCGCTGGAACGCGTGGTGCAAAGCCTGCCGGGCATCCTGCTACTGATGTTTGTGGCGCAAATATTCTGGGTGATTGGTATTCACGGCAACCAGATGATTAAACCTATCCGCGAGCCGCTGCTGCTTGGCGCAATTGCGGTCAATATGAGCGCTTTCGAGCAGGGCAAAGAGGTGCCGAACATCATCACCATGCCTTTCTGGGATGTCTATATGAGCATCGGCGGCTCCGGGCTGACCATCGGTTTGCTGATTGCGGTGATGATTGCCACCAAACGCAAAGAGATGAAAGAGATAGCCAAACTCTCTATCGGGCCGGGGGTTTTCAATATTAATGAACCGGTGATTTTCGGCATGCCTATCATGCTCAACCCGATCCTCGCGATCCCGTTTATCATCACTCCGTTGGTGACAGGCACTATCGGCTACTTCGCCACGGCGGCGGGTTTTGCCGGTAAAGCGGTGGTGATGGTGCCGTGGACTACGCCGCCGCTGATTAACGCCTGGCTCTCGACCGCCGGTTCGATGGGCGCGGTGGTGACGCAGCTTGTCTGCATTCTGACCTCGGTCATTATCTACCTGCCGTTTGTGAAAATCGCCTCGCGTCGTGCAGAGCAGGCGCAGTTGCAGGCGCAAGCCACCGACAATACCTGAGGGTAAAATGAGCACAAAAACTATCGCTATCCCGCCGTCGTTTATTCTTGGCGCGGCGGCATCCGCCTGGCAAACCGAAGGCTGGGAAGGTAAGAAAGAAGGGCAGGATTCCTGGCCCGATCTCTGGTACAAGTTCGATCGGCACGTCTGGCACGAGGGCTACGGCCCGGCGGTGGCGACGAATTTTTATCAGCGTTATCGCGAAGATGTCGCGCTGATGAAGCAGGCAGGCCTGACGCACTATCGCACCTCAATAAACTGGGCGCGCTTTCTGACCGACTATGAGCGCGGCGTGGTGGATGAAACTTACGCGGCGTATTACGACGCGCTGTTTGATGAGATGCAGCGCCAGGGTATTGAGCCGATGATTTGCCTGGAGCATTACGAGCTGCCGGGGTATCTGCTGGAAAAGTACGGCGGCTGGGCATCGAAAAAAGTCGTCGAGCTGTTTGTGCTCTATACAGAAAAAGTCTTTGCGCGTTTTCACCAAAAAGTGACGCGCTGGTTTACCTTTAACGAGCCGGTTGTGGTGCAAACCCGCGTCTATCTGGATGCGCTACGCTGGCCTTACGAGCAGAACACCAGTACCTGGATGCAGTGGAATCATCACAAAAATCTGGCGACGGCAAAAGTGGTGCGGCTGTTTCGTGAAAAGGGGTATGCGGGCAGCGTTGGCTGCATTCTCAACCCGGAAGTGACCTACCCACGCTCCAGCGCGCCGCACGATGTGCTGGCCGCGGAACGTTACGATCTCTTTTACAACCGCATGTTTCTCGACCCGATGGTGAAAGGGCGCTACCCGCCGGAGCTGTTTGCGCTGCTTAAAGAGCATCAGGTGGCGTGGGATTACACAGACGACGAACTGGCGGTCATTCGCGATAATACCGTCGATGAGCTGGGCATTAATCTCTACTACCCGCACCGGGTAAAAGCGCCTTCCCGCGCCTGGCACGCGCAGACGCCTTTTCACCCGGCCTGGTATTACGAACCGTTTGAGTTACCCGGCAGGCGCATGAATAAGTCCCGCGGCTGGGAAATTTTTCCGCAGATTATTTATGACATGGCGATGCGTATCAAAAACGAGTACGGCAATATTCCGTGGTTCGTGGCGGAAAGCGGGATGGGGGTTGAGAACGAAGGGCAGTTTCGTAACGCCCAGGGCACCATTGAGGACGATTACCGTATTGCGTTTATCAGCGAGCATTTATGGCAAACGTTGCGGGCAAGAGAAGCAGGCGCTAACTGCCAGGGCTTTATGCTGTGGGCTTTTACCGATAACGTCTCACCCATGAACGCCTTCAAAAACCGCTACGGCTTGGTTGAGATAGATCTCCTCAATAACCGCGACCGCCGGGCGAAAAAGTCGCTGGCGTGGTTTCGTCAACTGAGCGATGAACGTCAGTTGACCCTTACCCTTGATGATGAAATAAAGTAGTTATTTACCGATAAGTGCAGGTGATACCGTGGAGAAGGTCGTTGTACCGCCGGAGAAAAAGCAGTACCAGGAGATAGGCGAGGATTTACGCGAGCAAATTATTCAGGGGCATTATCCCGTCGGACAGCGTTTGCCGCCGGAGCGCAATATCGCTGAAAAGTACGGCGTCAGCCGCACCATCGTGCGCGAAGCATTATTGATGCTCGAACTTCAGGGCACCGTCGATATCCGCCAGGGTTCCGGCGTGTATGTGATGCGTATTCCGCAGGCGCACGAAAACGAAGAGGAGCGCTTGCTCAGTAGCGATGTTGGCCCGTTTGAAATTTTGCAGGCGCGCCAGCTGCTGGAAAGCAACATCGCCGCTTTCGCCGCTAAAATGGCGACGCGGGCAGATATTGATAATCTGCGGCGCATTCTGGAGCAAGAGCAGCGGGCGATTGCGCTAAACGATACCTCGCAGGATAACAGCAAGATGTTTCACCTGCTGCTGGCGGGCGCTTCGCAAAACCAGATGCTGCTGGCGACGGTGGAATCTATCTGGCACCAGATGGATTGCAGCCCGCTCTGGCAACAGTTTAACGCACACATTGCCAGCCGCCCGTACCGTCTGAAGTGGCTTGGCGATCGCCAGACCTTGCTGGCGGCGCTGCGTCGCCGTGATGTGATGGGGGCCTGGCAGGGGATGTGGCAGCATCTTGAAAACGTAAAAAAGAGTCTGCTGGAGCTTTCCGACGAGGATGCGCCGGACTTTGACGGCTACCTTTTTGAGTCTGTACCCATCTTTCAGGGGAAATTGATGTGACCATCCTTGCGCTTCACCAGGCGCCGCATTTTGCAGAGCAGGTTATCGACTGGTTGTGGCAGGAGTTTGGCGACGGCTTACCGCGTGCGTTTTTTGCCAGCATTATTCATCACAGCCAGACGCCGGGGCAGCTACCGCTGACCTGGGTTGTGGTGGAAAACGATGAGCTTTTAGCGACGGTTGGGTTATGGCGCTGCGACTTGCTCACCCGCCAGGACTTGTATCCCTGGCTTGCCGCGCTGTATGTAAAAGCGAGTGCGCGCGGGCAGGGACTGGCGGCAAAATTGCAGCGCTACGTGCTGGCGCAGGCGCATGAGATGGGTTTTCACCAGCTCCATCTCTTTACCACATTGCACGGTTATTACGAGCGGTCTGGCTGGCAATACATCGGTGACGGCCTTGATTACCCGGACAAGACCGTGCGTATTTACCGTATCGACTGTTAACTCTCCTGCGCCGCCAGCACCGAGTGGCGGCGTACCAGCGTCGGGTTAAACAGGTGGGTGACCTCCGGCAACGGGCGGTTTTCCGCCAGCGCCAGCGCCAGCTCTGCGGCCTGGGTCGCCATGGTGACAACAGGATAACGCACCGTGGTCAGGCGTGGGCGCACGTAGCGTGAAATCAACACATCGTCGAAGCCAATCAGCGAAATCTCGCGCGGTACATCGATACCGTTATCGTTAAGCACGCCCATAGCGCCAGCCGCCATGGAGTCGTTATAACAGGCGACGGCGGTGAAATTTCTGCCGCGCCCAAGAAGCTCCGTCATCGCCTGCTCGCCGCCGCTCTCGTCCGGCTCGGCAAAGGTCACCAGCCTGTCGTTACAGGGCAGACCGTTTTCCCGCAGCGCATCGTAATAACCCTGCAAACGGTCTTCGGCATCGGAAATCGCGTGGTTGGAGCAAAGATAACCAATACGCGTATGGCCCTGCTGGATAAGATGGCGCGTGGCCAGCCAGGCGCCGTAGCGATCGTCCAGCGCGACGCAGCGCTGCTCAAAGCCCGGCACGATACGGTTAATCAGCACCATGCCCGGCATTTGCTGCATCAGCGCGGCCAGCTCATCATCAGGCAGGATTTTGGCGTGCACCACCAGCGCCGCGCAGCGATGGCGAATCAACTGCTCAATCGCTTTGCGCTCTTTCTCTTCGTTATGGTAGCCGTTGCCAATCAGCAGAAAATTACCCGTAGCAGAAGCCACTTGCTCGACGGCTTTTACCATCGCGCCGAAAAAGGGATCGGACACATCGCCCACCACCAGGCCAATGGTTTCTGTCGATTGTTGCGCCAGCGCGCGGGCGTTAGCGTTGGGGTGATAGTTCAGCGCATCCATTGCGCTTTGTACTGCCTGGCGGGACGCTTCGCTCGCTTTCGGTGAAGCGTTAATTACACGGGACACGGTTGCCACAGAGACACCCGCCATCCGCGCTACATCTTTAATCGTCGCCATTACGCACCTTCCTTTGGGTAAGCGTTTACACGCCGAACAGTTTTACGGAAAAGCGGCATCTAATCAAGAAAAGAGCGCGGAGAGATAGCGCAAACGTGAGCTGAAACGAAGGAAGTAATGAAAACGTTACACGAGGAATTTTGCTAAATAATACAGATAAAAATTTTGCTTACACTTTGCGAAAAGCTGTTTCGATTCTCTGCTGGTGGCGTTTTGCTTCTCATGACACTCTGAATGTCCCAGAGGTATTGATAGGTGAGTGCCACCCAAAAGGTTGTACTACTGCATTACACCAGCCTGCGCAGATGCGCAGGTTTTTTTTTGCCCGCCGCGCATTTGTAACTTATTCAGAGAAAAGTCACACCTCGTTGCATTTGCGCGAATTCTCTTGCTTTTTCCCGCTGGCGATAGTGCGCGCGGCCCGCCACAATCAAGATCCCAGAGGTATTGATTGGTGATTTATTCGGTACGCTTTTCGTACCCCATGCATTACACCGACCTGCGCAGAAGCGCAGGTTTTTTTTGCCTGCATTTTACTCCCTGCACTTCTGGTGTAATCTGCCACACTTTGTGCATAACTTGCTTAATTGTCTGGCAAAAGGAGTTGAAATGCTACTGGGCTTTTTCCGCGGCCTGTTTCGTGTGCTGTTCCGGGTTAAGCTTACCGGGAACGCAGAGGCGTTGCAGGGTGAGCGTGTCCTTATCACCCCAAACCATGTCTCTTTTATTGATGGCATTTTACTGGCGCTCTTCCTGCCGGTACGCCCGGTATTTGCAGTTTATTCCTCCATCAGCAGCCAGTGGTATATGCGCGCGCTGAAAGCGTTCTGTGATTTTGTCCCGCTCGATCCGACAAAACCCATGTCGATAAAATATCTGGTGCGCCAGGTGGAAGAGGGGCGCCCGGTGGTGATTTTCCCGGAAGGGCGCATTTCTGTCTCCGGTTCATTAATGAAGATTTATGACGGCGCGGGCTTCGTGGCCGCAAAGTCCGGGGCAACCGTGGTGCCCGTGCGCATTGAAGGCGCGGAGCTGACCTTTTTTAGCCGCCTGAAAGGTCTGGTTAAACAGCGCCTGTTCCCACGCATTCAGCTGCATATCCTCCCGCCAACGAAACTGCCCATGCCGGACGCACCCCGCGCGCGCGATCGCCGCAAGCTTGCCGGGGAGATGCTGCATCAAATTATGATGGAAGCGCGTATGGCCGTGCGCCCGCGCGAAACGTTGTTTGAAGCGCTGCTTGCCGCACAGGCGCGTTTTGGCGCAAACAAACACTGCGTGGAAGATATCAATTTTAAACCCGACAGCTACCGCAAGCTTCTGACCAAGACGCTGTTCGTCGCCCGCATTCTGGAAAAATATAGCGAACAGGGGGAAAAAATTGGTCTTATGCTGCCAAATGCGGCGATCAGCGCAGCGGTGATTTTCGGTGCCATTGCCCGCGGGCGTATTCCGGCAATGATGAATTACACCGCCGGGGTGAAAGGGCTGAGCAGCGCCATCACGGCGGCGCAAATCAAGACCATCTTCACCTCGCGCACCTTTATGGATAAAGGCAAACTCTGGCATCTGCCGGAGCAGCTCACCCAGGTCCGCTGGGTCTATCTGGAAGATTTAAAATCCACGGTGACGCGGGACGATAAGCTGTGGATTTTCCGCCATCTGCTGACGCCGCAGCGCGCGCAGGTGCCGCAAAACCCGGAAGACCCGGCGCTGATCCTCTTTACCTCCGGCTCGGAAGGCAACCCAAAAGGCGTGGTGCATAGCCATAAAAGCTTGCTTGCGAACGTCGAGCAGATCAAAACCATTGCCGATTTTACCGCCAACGACCGCTTTATGTCGGCGCTGCCGCTGTTTCACTCTTTCGGTTTAACCGTGGGGTTGCTTACGCCTTTGCTGACCGGTGCCGAAGTGTTTCTCTACCCAAGCCCGCTGCACTACCGCATTGTGCCGGAGCTGGTGTATGACCGTAACTGCACCGTGCTGTTTGGCACCTCGACTTTCCTGGGCCACTATGCGCGGTTCGCCAACCCTTATGATTTCTATCGCCTGCGTTATGTGGTGGCGGGGGCTGAGAAGCTTCAGGAGAGCACGCGCCAGCTATGGCAGGACAAGTTTGGCCTGCGCATTCTTGAAGGCTACGGTGTGACTGAATGCGCGCCGGTGGTTTCAATTAATGTACCGATGGCGGCCAAACCCGGCACCGTCGGGCGTATTCTCCCGGCGATGGATGCGCGCCTGATGGCTGTGCCGGGCATTGAGGAGGGGGGTCGGTTACAGCTTAAAGGGCCAAACGTGATGACCGGCTACCTGCGGGTGGAAAACCCCGGCGTGCTGGAAGCGCCAATGGCGGAAAACATTCACGGCGAGCAGGAAGCTGGCTGGTACGACACCGGCGATATTGTGCGCTTTGATGAGCAAGGGTTTGTGCAGATTCTGGGGCGCGCGAAGCGTTTTGCCAAAATCGCCGGGGAGATGATCTCCCTTGAGATGGTCGAGCAGCTGGCGCTGCAAGCTTCGCCGGAAAAAATGCATGCGACGGTGATTAAAAGCGATGCCAGCAAGGGCGAAGCGCTGGTGATGTTTACCACGGATGCGTCGCTGACGCGCGAAAAACTGCAACAGCAGGCGCGTACGCTGGGAATTCCTGAGCTGGCGGTGCCGCGCGATATCCGTTTCCTCAAACAGTTACCGGTACTGGGCAGCGGCAAACCGGATTTTGTCACCCTGAAAGGAATGCTCGACGAGGCGCAAACCCAACATGCTTGAGTCAGTAAGTACTAACACTTCGCTGAAGTCACGGGGGATGCTGGCGGTGCTTGCCGCCCAGTTTTTGTCGGCATTTGGTGATAATGCCCTGCTGTTTGCCACCCTGGCGCTGCTGAAAGCGCAGTTTTACCCGGACTGGAGCCAGCCGATTTTGCAGATGGTGTTTGTGGGCGCTTACATTCTATTCGCGCCGTTTGTCGGCCAGGTGGCCGACAGCTTTGCCAAAGGCCGCGTGATGATGGTGGCAAACAGTTTGAAGCTGCTCGGTGCGGCAAGCATCTGCGTGGGCATAAACCCGTTCGTTGGTTACTTACTGGTGGGCGTTGGCGCGGCGGCATATTCTCCGGCCAAATACGGTATCCTGGGCGAAATAACGACCGGTGATAAGTTAGTGAAAGCTAACGGCCTGATGGAGTCCTCGACCATTGCCGCCATCCTGCTTGGTTCGATGGCGGGCGGCGTGCTGGCTGACTGGCATGTGCTGGCGGCGCTTGGCGTCTGCGCGCTGGTCTATGCGGGGGCGGTGGCGGCCAATCTGATGATCCCCAAACTCCCGGCAGCGCGACCGGGCCAGTCCTGGCGCTTTAAACCAATGACCCACAGCTTTTTCAGCGCCTGCTGCACGCTATGGCGTAACGGCGAAACCCGCTTTTCGCTGGTCGGCACCAGTCTTTTCTGGGGCGCGGGGGTGACGCTGCGTTTTCTGCTGGTGCTGTGGGTGCCCCAGGCGTTGGGCATTACGGATAACGCGACGCCAACCTATTTGAATGCCATGGTGGCGGTCGGGATCGTGGTAGGTGCCGGGCTTGCCGGGAAGCTGGTGACGCTCGAAACCGTCGCCCGCTGCATGCCTGCGGGGATTTTGATTGGCGTGGCGGTGGCATTCTTTTCCCTGCAACACGCTTTGCTTCCCGCGTATGGCACGCTGATGCTAATTGGTATGCTGGGCGGTTTTTTTGTGGTGCCGCTCAATGCGCTGTTGCAGGCATTGGGGAAAGTCTCCGTTGGCGCGGGCAATGCCATCGCGGTGCAAAATCTCGGCGAAAACGCCGCCATGCTGCTGATGCTGGGACTGTACTCCCTGGCGGTGAAAGCAGGCGCGCCGGTGGTGGGCGTCGGGGTTGGCTTTGGCGTGTTGTTTGCGCTAGCGATTGCGGCGCTGTGGTTCTGGCAGCGCCGCCGTTAACTTATGGCGCGGGGTAGGTGTAAACCTGGTGCACCGCTTCAATTTCGGCAAGCACCTCTTCACTGAGTTCCAGGTGCAGGCTGTCGATATTGTTTTTCAACTGTTCCATCGTCGTCGCGCCCAGCAGGGTGCTGGCGACGAAGGGCTGGCGGCGCACAAATGCCAGCGCCATCTGCGCCGGGTCCAGGCCGTGACGCCTGGCGATATCCACATACGCGGCGACCGCTTTTTGCGCCTGCTCGCCGCTGTAACGCGTAAAGCGGCTAAACAGCGTGTTGCGCGCACCGGCAGGCTTCGCACCGTTGAGATATTTACCCGTTAACGTACCGAAAGCCAGGCTGGAGTAGGCCAGCAGTTCAACGCCCTCATACTGATTCACTTCCGCCAGACCTACTTCGTAGCTGCGATTTAGCAAACTGTAAGGGTTTTGGATCGTGACAATTCGTGGCAGTTCGTGCTTTTCCGCCAGATGCAGATAGCGCATCACGCCGAAGGCCGTTTCGTTGGAGACGCCGATATAACGGATTTTCCCCGCCCGCTGAAACTCGCTAAGCGCATCGAGAGTTTCCAGTAGCGTGATGACCGGCGCGCTCTCAACCCAGCTATAACCCAGCTTACCGAAGCAGTTGGTCGGGCGCTGCGGCCAGTGAACCTGATACAGATCGAGATAATCGGTTTGCAGGCGCTTGAGGCTTGCGTCCAGCGCCGCGCGGATATTTTTGCGATCCAGCGCCTGATCCGGGCGAATTGCGCTGTCGCTGTTACGGCTTGGGCCGCTGACTTTGGAGGCGATAATCAGCCGCTCGCGATTCGCGCGTTTTGCCAGCCAGTTGCCAACGAACGTTTCCGTCAAACCCTGGGTTTCAGGGCGCGGCGGGACGGGGTACATCTCAGCGACATCAATCAGATTGATACCCTGACTGACGGCGTAATCGAGCTGTGCATGGGCATCGGCTTCGCTGTTTTGTTCACCAAATGTCATAGTGCCCAGCCCCAGGGTGCTTATTTCAAGCGTACTGTGGGGGATACGGTGATAGTGCATAGCCGGCTTCCTCAAAAAACATCAGATGACCTGACAAAGGAATATAAACATGGCAGAGGGGAGAGAAAAGGGGAAGGAATAAATCAAAAAGGCCAGTAGATTACTGACCTTTAAAAGAATTCGTTAACGCTCGATAATCTGGGATACGTCATCACGGTTAATCTGCATATTATTGCCTTGCTGATCGCGATAGCTCACAAGACCGGTATCTTCATCGACCACTGGCTTGCCTTCTGTCAGGATCATTCTGCCATCTTTCGTTGCCATAACGTAATCGCTGCTGCACCCGGAAACGGTAAAAGCCAACCCTACTGCGGAAATAATCACCGCCCATTTTTTCATCATTCTTATCCTCTGAATGTAAGCGCCACACACAAGTGTAGTAATAACCTGCCAAACGTGAATGAAAAAGCAGGATAATCTGAAAATATATTCAATGAAATGATGAAAAAAGCGAAAGGCTTCTGCGGACGGAGAAGCCCTGTTTTCACAGCGGATTTTTTTTGTTTCGCACCAGGTTAAGTGTTTCTACGGCAATGGAGAAGAACATCGCGAAATAGATGTACCCTTTCGGCACGTGAATAGACACGCTTTCGAGTAACAGCGTAAAACCGACGAGGATCAAAAATGCCAGCGCCAGCATTTTGACTGACGGGTGGCGGTCAACAAAATCGCCAATCGGACGCGCAGCGAACATCATCACCCCCACAGAGAGCACCACGGCGGCCATCATAATAAACAGATGATCGGACAGACCCACCGCGGTTATCACCGAGTCGAGGCTAAAAATAATATCCAGCAGCATTATCTGCACGATTGCGCCGATAAACGAGTGGACGTTGGTGCTTATCCCACCTTCCTCGCCTTCAATGGACTCATGGATCTCTTTGCTTGCCTTCCAGATAAGAAACAGGCCGCCGAGGAACAGGATGATATCCCTGGCGGAGACAGCGTGGTCAAAAAGGGTAAAAAGAGGATGCGTCAGGCGGATAACCCAGGCAATCGAGGCCAGCAGTAACAGGCGCATCACCATCGCTGCCGTAAGCCCAAGCCGACGCGCACGGTTGCGTTGCGCCACAGGAAGTTTAGCGACAATCAGCGAGAGGAAAATGATGTTATCGATCCCGAGCACAATTTCCAGCAGTGTCAGCGTGCCGAGCGCCATCCAGGCATTGGGATCGGTAATCCATGCAAATAACATTGTAAAACCCTGCAAAAGATAGACGCGCTAATTATAAGTGATAAGCACGACTCAGGCCGGGTTAAACCTTAAAAGGCTGAGGCGCAGAAGTGTCTTTCCAGCAGCGCGCGGGTAAAGTTCTTCTTCAGGTAAAAACCGCGCGGCAGGGTCAGTATCGGCTGACCATGTTCGCCGATAGCTTCCGTCAGCGCTTTATTGTTCGCCGCTTTCGGGCGCAGCTGAAGCACTTCGCCGTGGCGCGCGGTGATACGCGTAACCTGGCCGAGCACAATTAAATCCATCAGCTCTTCCCAGTCCATGCGCAACTGCTGCTCTTCTTCCTCGTTCGGACTCCATAACAAAGGCGAACCCACCCGGCGCTCGGCCAGGGGGATCTCGCGCGATCCTTCAACCGGCACCCACAGTACGCGCTTAAGCTTATGGCGCACATGGCTGGTTTCCCACACCACGCCGCTATTACCGGTTAAGGGGGCGACGCAAACAAACGTGGTCTCCAGCGGGCGGCCAAGCGCATCCACCGGGATGGTTTTTAGCTCGACGCCCAGCGCGGCGAAGTCCTGCTCCGGTTTGCTGCCTGCGCTCGCGCCTAGCCACAGCTCCAGCAGCACACCCGTCCAGCCTTTATCACGCTTTAAATCGCGCGGAACGGGCAAACCTGCCAGCGCGCCCAGCTCGCCGAGTGAATAACCTGCCAGCCGTTGTGCCTGGGCAAGCAATTGAGCTTCTGATTCAGGCGGTGTGGAGAGCGGTAACAACGCAGACATGCTGAAAACCTTTTGATTAAAAAATGAGCGGCAATTTTATACCGGCGACGTCCAGTTTACCTTTTTCTTTGCTGCTAGTTCAATTTGATGATTTTTAAGATAATTTATAGTGAAGCAGCATGAGTTGCGCAACGGATTGCCGGGTTTTCCAAATCTGGTCACTGACAATGAACAGGATCTTACACCCTGTTATCCACAGAAAAGTGGGATAACTGGGGAAAAGCGTCACTACTGTTTCGATTTACAGCCTTGACGTGCGACGAAACTCGAATTTTTGCACAAAATTCGTTTAACATACTGGCATAATCTGTGGATAAAAACATCTCTGTTCGATCTTTCATCAGTCATGAGATCGTTCAGGTGATGATCGTCACATTATGCTGTGTGAAAGTGCAAGGAAAGAGTTTAACTTACTAAATAATATGATTTTATTTTTTTCTTTCAATTATCGGTTATTCAGACAAGTCTGGGTTTTCCCGTAGTAATTCCGTACTTCTGCACAACTCTATCCACAGAAAAGGTGAATAAAACGGGCGTATTAACCAGGTTGCTGTTTATAACTCCCGCTTTAACTGTGAGTTATTCAAATGTTATCCGATAGTAAGCCGTGAATAGAGTGGTTTACCGTTTTCCGCGAGTGTGAAACAATCGCTTCATTCAAGTTTATTTTGAGGTAGTCCGGTGATTGATGACGATGGCTACCGCCCAAATGTTGGGATCGTAATCTGTAATCGACAGGGTCAGGTCATGTGGGCCAGGCGCTTCGGGCAGCACTCATGGCAATTCCCTCAAGGAGGAATTAATCCTGGGGAATCTCCGGAGCAGGCAATGTACCGGGAACTGTTCGAGGAAGTGGGCTTAAGTCGTAAAGATGTTCGTATCCTTGCTTCTACCCGTAACTGGTTGCGTTACAAGTTACCGAAACGTTTGGTGCGTTGGGACACAAAGCCGGTTTGTATCGGCCAGAAACAGAAGTGGTTTCTTTTGCAGTTGGTCAGCAGCGATGCTGATATCAATATGCAAACCAGTAGTACACCGGAGTTTGATGGCTGGCGTTGGGTAAGCTACTGGTATCCTGTTCGTCAGGTGGTGTCGTTTAAACGCGACGTCTACCGGCGGGTGATGAAAGAATTTGCAAGTGCGGTGATGTCGCTTCAGGAAACGCCTCCTAAGCCGCAAAACGCGCCTGCCTGGCGACGTAAAAGAGGTTAAGCCACCCACATCATGCTCACCCGACTGCGAGAAATAGTTGAGAAAGTTGCCAGCGCGCCACGTCTTAACGAAGCGCTGGAAATTTTAGTTACTGACGTTTGCCTGGCGATGGAAACCGAAGTGTGCTCGGTCTATCTCGCAGATCACGACAGGCGTTGCTATTACCTGATGGCGACGCGCGGTTTGAAAAAGCCGCGCGGTCGCACCGTCGCGCTCGCTTTTGATCAAGGGATCGTCGGTCTTGTAGGCAGGCTGGCGGAACCTATCAACCTTGCCGATGCGCAGAAGCACCCAAGCTTTAAATATATCCCTTCGGTAAAAGAAGAGCGTTTTCGCGCTTTTCTCGGTGTGCCCATTATCCAGCGCCGTCAGCTTCTGGGCGTGCTGGTCGTTCAGCAACGCGAACTGCGTCAGTATGACGAGAGCGAAGAGTCCTTCCTTGTTACGCTTGCCACGCAGATGGCGGCCATTCTTTCCCAGTCTCAGCTAAATGCGCTCTTTGGCCAGTACCGGCAGACGCGTATCCGCGCGCTCCCGGCATCGCCTGGCGTGGCGATAGCCGAAGGCTGGATAGATGAGACGCTGCCGCTGATGGAGCAGGTTTATCCAGCGTCTGCGCTGGATGTCCCCTGGGAGCGCGAACGCCTCACCAGCGCGCTGGAAGAGGCGGCCAGCGAGTTTCGCCGCTACAGCAAGCGTTTCTCTGCCGGTGCGCAAAAAGAGACGGCGGCCATTTTCGATCTCTATTCACACCTGCTTTCCGATGCCCGTTTACGCCGTGAACTGTTTGAGGAAGTGGACAGCGGCGTGGTGGCTGAATGGGCGGTAAAAACCGTTATTGAGCGCTTTGCGGCGCAGTTTGCTGCTCTCGGCGATGGTTATCTCAAAGAGCGGGCCGGTGATTTACGCACTCTTGGGCAGCGGTTGTTGTTTCATCTTGACGATAACATTCAGGGGCCGAATAGCTGGCCTGAACGTTTCGTGTTAGTCGCCGACGAACTGTCAGCCACCACACTTGCTGAACTGCCGCACGATCGCCTGGTTGGCGTCGTTGTCCGTGACGGGGCTGCGAACTCGCATGCCGCTATTATGGTGCGGGCGTTGGGTATCCCAACCGTGATGGGCGCGGATATTCAGCCTTCTTTACTGCAACGACACACGCTGGTAGTGGATGGTTATCGCGGTGAATTACTGATCGATCCTGAGCCGGTACTGCTGCATGAGTATCAGCGCCTTATTACCCAGGAAAATGAATTAAGCCGCCTGGCCGAAGATGATGTGAATCTTCCCGCGCTGCTTAAAAGCGGCGAGCGGATAAAAGTCATGCTCAATGCCGGGCTCAGCCCGCAGCATGAAGAGACGCTGGGTAGCCGGATTGATGGCATTGGGCTTTATCGCACCGAGATCCCTTTTATGCTGCAAAGCGGCTTCCCTTCAGAAGAGGAGCAGGTGGCGCAGTATCAGGGCATGCTGCAAATGTTTAACGATAAGCCGGTGACGCTGCGTACGCTGGATATCGGCGCTGACAAACAGCTGCCTTATATGCCTATCAGCGAAGAGAACCCTTGTCTTGGCTGGCGCGGAATCCGAATCACGCTCGACCAGCCGGAGATTTTCCTCGTGCAGGTGCGGGCGATGCTGCGCGCAAATGCGGCGACCGGGAATTTAAGCATTTTGCTGCCGATGGTGACGAGCATAGATGAGGTGGATGAAGCCCGGCGGTTGATTGAGCGTGCCGGGTGTGAAGTTGAAGAGATGATTGGTTACGCCATTCCAAAGCCGCGTATCGGCGTGATGCTGGAAGTGCCTTCCATGGTGTTTATGCTTTCGCATCTGGCGAGCCGGGTAGATTTTATCTCGATTGGCACCAATGACTTAACGCAGTATATCCTCGCGGTGGATCGCAACAATACCCGGGTGGCGACCATGTATGACAGCCTGCATCCGGCGGTTCTGCGTGCGCTTTCTATGGTGATTACCGAAGGGGAGCGCTTAGGGTTAGATGTTCGCCTGTGTGGCGAGATGGCGGGTGATCCGATGTGCGTTGCGGTGCTGGTGGGGCTGGGCTACGGCCATCTTTCAATGAACGGGCGTTCCGTGGCACGTATTAAGTACCTGCTGCGCCGTATCGATTTAGAAGAAGCGCGAGTGCTGGCTGCTCGCGTGCTGGAAGCCCAACTGGCGACGGAAGTACGCCATCAAATTGCGGCATTTATGGAGCGGCGTGGGCTGGGCGGTTTGATTCGCGGCGGGCTTTAATTCTGCCTGTCGTCGAGCGGCCTTTGTTGCAGCGCTAATACTGCGTGGGTGCCGGTGCTACCGGCGAGCGCGTTTTTACTGCGCGGCTAGCTGCAATAATTTCATGCTGTAAGGCGGGTACGCCAGAGCGTTATGCAGACGCTGGCGCAAAGTTAAGGTGATACATATCTTTTACAACTTCCCGACAGTCCACGGGTTTGCCTTGTGCTATCATTCGCAGCTTTGGAGCGACCGCTGGTTGGGGCTGCGTACATGCACCGCTGTCCACTTTCAGCGGAATAACAACACGTTATGGTGACAGATGAATAGTGGCTATCTGCATTTCCCGGAGTTCGATCCGGTAATCTTTTCCATTGGGCCGGTTTCCCTCCACTGGTATGGTTTGATGTACCTGGTGGGCTTTATTTTTGCGATGTGGCTCGCTACTCGCCGGGCAAATCGACCCAATAGCGGCTGGACGAAGAACGAAGTAGAGAATCTGCTTTATGCTGGTTTCCTCGGCGTGTTTCTCGGCGGGCGTCTCGGTTACGTTCTGTTTTATAACTTTCCGCTCTTTCTGGCCGACCCGCTCTATCTGTTCCGCGTATGGGACGGCGGCATGTCCTTCCACGGCGGTTTGATTGGCGTTATCGTGGTGATGATTATTTTCGCCAAACGTACCAGGCGCAGCTTTTTCCAGGTGTCTGATTTTATTGCGCCGCTTATCCCGTTTGGTCTGGGCGCTGGCCGTCTGGGCAACTTTATTAATGGTGAGTTATGGGGGCGCGTTGATCCCTCTTTCCCGTTTGCTATGTTGTTCCCCGGTTCGCGCGCAGAAGATGCCGCGCTGCTGCCTGCACACCCTGAGTGGCAGTCTGTTTTTGATACCTACGGCGTACTGCCGCGCCATATGTCTCAGCTTTATGAGATGGCGCAGGAAGGCGTCGTGCTGTTTATTATTCTCAATCTTTTTATCCGCAAACCCCGTCCGACCGGTTCGGTCTCTGGCTTGTTCCTGATTGGCTACGGCGCGTTTCGCATTATCGTCGAGTTTTTCCGCCAGCCTGACGCGCAGTTTACCGGCGAGTGGGTGCAATACATCAGCATGGGCCAGATTCTCTCCATCCCGATGATTGTCGCGGGCGTTATCATGATGATTTGGGCCTACCGTCATCGTTCGCAGCAACCCGTTTCCTGAGGAACCATGAAACAGTATTTAGAATTGATGCAAAAGGTGCTGACTGAAGGCACCCCGAAAAACGACCGCACCGGGACAGGCACGCTGTCTATTTTTGGCCATCAGATGCGCTTTAACCTGCAGGAAGGTTTCCCGCTGGTGACGACCAAGCGCTGCCATTTGCGTTCAATTATTCATGAGCTGCTTTGGTTCCTCCAGGGCGATACCAATATTGCTTATTTGCATGAAAACAACGTCACCATCTGGGACGAATGGGCCGATGAGCAGGGCAATCTCGGCCCGGTTTATGGCAAACAGTGGCGCGCATGGCCCACGCCGGATGGCCGCCATATCGACCAGATTGCCAACGTCATCCAGCAGCTAAAAAACGATCCGGACTCCCGCCGCATCATTGTTTCGGCGTGGAACGTTGGCGAGCTGGATAAAATGGCACTGGCCCCCTGCCATGCGTTCTTCCAGTTCTATGTTGCGGATGGCAAACTTTCCTGCCAGCTTTACCAGCGCTCCTGCGACGTATTCCTCGGCCTGCCGTTTAATATTGCCAGTTATGCTTTGTTGGTTCATATGGTGGCGCAGCAGTGCGACCTGGAGCCGGGCGATTTTGTCTGGACCGGTGGCGACACGCATCTTTACAGCAACCACCTGGAACAGACCCGGCTACAACTGAGCCGGGAGCCTCGCGCATTGCCGAAACTGGTTATCAAACGTAAGCCCGCGTCGCTGTTCGATTACCGTTTCGAAGATTTCGAAATTGAAGGCTACGACCCTCATCCGGGCATCAAAGCACCGGTTGCAATCTGACCGCAGGCAGCATCTCACAACCGGTGTGGTAACGCGCCGGTTTTTTTTGCCTTTTCCCCCGTTTTTCGGCACAGCTTCCACTCATTTTGCAAGCGACTGCAACAACCCTTATTTCTTCCGTAACGTCTCGTAAAAACTGTTTTCCATGCTCGCCTGGCGGGTTTCGCATCGGCAAACTACCGCCATGAAAAAAGAAGCGGGATTCACCTTGATTGAGACAGTTATCGCGCTGGTGCTGGTCTTAGCATTAAGCGGCGCGGGAGTCTCTGGATGGCAACGATGGCAGGCGCAGCAGCAGTTGTGGCAGACCGCGCTACAGGTACGCCAGTTTCTGGAGCGGTTGCGCGACGATGCAAACTGGCATAACCATTCGCAAATGGTTTATTCCGCCCAGGACGGCAAGCTGTGGTGCCTGCTTCACGTTCCGGCACATAACTGTGCGACGAAAGAGCCATTTATATTCAGACCGGAATGGCCTGATACAGAGCTTGTTGAGGTTACAGCATCGCTGGGTTTTTATGGTCTGCGAAACACCGCATGGCCCGGACATATCATCGTGCGTAATGTTGCCGGAGAGTGGAAAATCGTCGTGTCTGCGTGGGGAAGGATTCGGATGTGCCCAAATGGAGTCGGAAGGTCATGTTGAACAGGCAAGAGGGGTTCAGCTTGCTGGAGGTGCTGATAGCCATGGCTGTAGGCAGCGTGTTACTGCTTGCTTCTGCGCGCTTTCTGCCAGCTCTTCAGCAATCTGTAATGCGGCATACGCGTATGCAGGTAGTAGAAGATGAGCTATGGCTACGAGCATGGACCGTGGCAAAACATCTGCAACGCGCCGGGTTTTGTAACGGAAATTGCAGCGGTCAGCCGTTGGTTATCGGTCAGTCCGGGGAGTGTGTCATTGTGCAATGGGATGCAAACAGTAACGGGCGCTGGGAACCCTCTGATCATAGCGAATCAGAGCAAACCGGTTTTCGGCTGAATAACGGTGCGCTGGAAACGCAGCGCGGCGCTTCTGGCTGCGCCACGCGCGGGTGGGAAAAAATAACCGATCCTGCGCAAATACGTATTGAACAGTTTACTGTGGAGATGCAGCGGGTGCCGTCTTTCGCGCCAACGCTCACAGTTTCTCTTACTGCCCGCACTCCTGGTGATAAAAGAAAGGCGATTACCGCAGCACTGAGCGTGACAGGATATAACTTATGAGTCGCCAGCAGGGTATATCATCGCTGGCAATGGTTTTGCTCTTATTGGTTCTGGGAAGTTTGCTGCTAAGTGGCCTGAATCAGCAGCTCAATAGCCATATCTGGCGCGTAAATCAGGAAAGTCAGGCCATACAACGCATGGCGGAGATTCACTCGGCAATGGCGTGGGGGCTACATCGGTCATGGTTGCCCTCACCCGACAGGCAGTGTGCACAGCATGAAGTGCAGAAGTGGCGGGTTTGCCTGCGTATTTTTGCCAACGGCAGCGTGGTATTAATTGTTGGTATCAATAAGGCACAGCTTTGGCGGCTGGGGCGGACAGCAGGGGAGAAGATCCGTTTTTCGCCTCATGGCTGGAGCGATTTTTGCCCGTTGAAGGAGCCTGCGCTATGCCAGTTCCCATAAATAAACAGCGTGGTTTTAGTTTGACTGAGGTGCTGCTGGCAATGGTGCTGATGGTGATGGTGACCACTGCGCTTGGCGGTTATCATCGGGCGCTGGCCACAGGGTTTGCTACTGCCAGCCAGTGGCGTCAGCTATGGCGAGTTGCCTGGCAGCAGGCACAGAAAGAGGCGCCTGCCTTGCCGCCTGGCTGGCAGGTTCGCCGGGGGCAGACAATGGTCGAAGGATGTGTCAGCATCAGCGTTAGCGTTATCTCGCCAGTGGGCAGGCAGGGGCAAATGACGCGTTTATTTTGCCCGAACAGTCAGTAGTCAGGAGCATATATGTTAAGGGTTTATCACTCCAACCGTCTGGACGTGCTGGAGGCGTTAATGGAGTACATTGTTGAGCACAATCCGCTCAACGATCCCTTCGAGCCGGAAGTCATCATGGCGCAGAGCACGGGGATGGCGCAATGGCTGCAAATGACGCTGGCACAAAAATTTGGCATCGCTGCCAATATCACTTTTCCACTGCCTGCGAGCTTTATCTGGGAGATGTTCGTCACCGTACTGGATGATATTCCCAAAGAAAGCGCTTTTAACAAACAAAGCATGAGCTGGAAGCTGATGGCGCTGTTGCCAGAAATGCTGGCGCGCGAAGAGTTCACCATGCTGCGTCATTACCTGAACGATGACGATGATAAACGCAAGCTTTTCCAGCTCGCCTCCCGGGTCGCCGATCTTTACGATCAGTATCTGGTTTATCGCCCAGAATGGCTGACCCTCTGGGAAGCAGAACAAATGGTTGACGGGCTGGACGACGCGCAGCGCTGGCAAGCACCATTGTGGCGCGCGCTGGTGGCGCATACGCAAGCGCTGGGCCAGCCACACTGGCATCGTGCGAATCTGTATCAGCGATTTATTCATACTCTCGAATCAGCTCAGGAATGCCCGGAAGGTTTACCGTCGCGGGTCTTTATCTGTGGCATTTCCGCGCTGCCACCCATTTACTTGCAGGCGCTGCAGGCGCTGGGCAAACATATTGACGTTCACCTCCTGTTTACCAACCCCTGTCGCTACTATTGGGGTGACATAAAAGACCCTGCATTCCTGGCAAGGCTGGTCACTCGCCAGCGTCGGCATCATCGTGAAGCGCGTCTTTTGCCTTTGTTTCGTGATACGCAAACCGCGCAGGGGCTATTTAATGATGATGGCGAACAGGAGATAGGCAATCCGTTACTGGCTTCCTGGGGCAAACTGGGGCGCGACAATATTTTCCTGCTGGCGGGTATGGAACGTTATGAGGAGCTGGACGCCTTCGTAGATGTTACACCTGGTTTGCTTTTGCAAAATTTAAAGTATGACATCCTTGAATTGCAAAACGCGTCGGTTGCAGGCGTAACGGCAGAAGAATTTGCCCGCAGCGATAAAAAACGGCGGCTTGATCCTGACGATCGCAGCGTTACGATACATATTTGCCATAGCCCTCAGCGCGAGGTGGAGGTGTTACACGATCGCCTGTTGGCTATGCTGGAGGACGATCCTGAACTGACGCCGCGCGATATCGTTGTGATGGTGGCAGATATCGACAGTTACAGCCCCTATATTCAGGCGGTTTTTGGTAGCGCCAGCGGTAAGCGCTATCTGCCTTATGCTATTTCCGACAGGCGCGCGCGCCAGGCCCACCCTGCATTACAGGCATTTCTTAGCCTTTTGGCCCTGCCGGACAGCCGCTTTGTTTCAGAAGATGTCCTTGCCCTGCTGGATGTGCCGGTACTGGCCGCGCGTTTTAACATCACTGAAGAGGGGCTGCGCTACCTGCGACTGTGGGTTAATGAGTCGGGCATTCGTTGGGGCATGGACGACGACAACGTACGTGAACTGGAGCTACCGCCGACGGGTCAGCACACCTGGCAATTTGGCCTGACGCGTATGCTGCTTGGCTATGCAATGGAAAGTCGGCAGGGCGAGTGGCAATCTATTCTTCCTTATGATGAATCGAGTGGGTTAATCGCTGAACTGGTTGGGCATCTGGCTTCACTGCTGATGCAGCTAAATATCTGGCGTAAAGGGCTTTCCCAGGCTCGCCCGCTTGAAGAGTGGCTACCGGTTTGCCGCGACATGCTCAATGACTTCTTCCTGCCTGATCCTGATACCGAGGCTGCGCTGGCACTTATTGAGCAACAATGGCAGGCAATTATTGCCCAAGGGTTGGGCGCAGATTACGGCGAGGCAGTACCGCTTTCGCTGCTGCGTGACGAGCTGGCCGCGCGCCTTGATCAGGAACGCATCAGCCAGCGCTTCCTGGCAGGGCCGGTTAACATTTGCACCCTGATGCCGATGCGTTCTATTCCTTTCAAGGTTGTCTGTTTGCTGGGTATGAATGATGGTGTGTATCCACGAACCTTACCGCCGCTGGGTTTTGACTTGATGAGCCAGAAGCCTCAGCGCGGCGATCGCAGCCGTCGCGATGATGACCGCTATCTGTTTCTTGAAGCGTTAATCTCAGCCCAGCAGCAGCTCTACATCAGTTATATCGGCCGCTCAATTCAGGATAATAAAGAGCGCTTTCCGTCTGTATTAGTGCAGGAACTGGTTGATTATATTGGTCAAAGCCATTACTTGCCGGGAGACGAGGCGCTCAACTGCGACGAAAGCGAGCAGCGTGTGAAAGCGCACATCACGCATTTACATACCCGTATGCCGTTTGATCCGGCAAATTACACACCTGATGAATGGCAGAGTTACGCCCGCGACTGGCTGCCAGCGGCAAGCCAGCAGGGAGAAATGCACGCGGCGTTTATTCAGACGCTGGCACCTCTGCCTGTGAGCACGCTGGAATTCGATCAGCTTCTGCGTTTCTGGGCGCATCCGGTGCGCGCCTTTTTCCAGATGCGCCTGCAGGTTAATTTCCGCTTGGAAGAGAGCGAGATCCCGGATGCAGAGCCCTTTATTCTCGAAGGGTTAAGCCGCTATCAGTTGAATCAGGAACTGTTAAATACGCTGATTGAAGAGCAGGATGCAGACAAACTCTTTCGCCGCTACCGGGCGTCGGGAGCGCTGCCGTACGGCGCATTCGGTGACATCATCTGGGAGACGCAGTGCCAGGAAATGCAAGCGCTGGCCAGCCGTGTGGCCAGGTATCGTCAGTCTGCTGACAGCATGGAAATCGACCTGCACTGTGCTGATGTGCATTTGACAGGATGGCTCCCCCGCGTGCAGGAAAACGGTCTGTTGCGCTGGCGCCCGTCGCTATTAAGTGTTTCACAAGGCTTGCAACTTTGGCTGGAGCATCTTGTCTACTGTGCCAGCGGTGGAACCGGTGAAAGCCTTCTCATTGTACGCAATGATAAAGCATGGCGCTTTCCGGCACTGGCGCGTGAACAGGCGATGGAGTATCTCACCTTAATGATAGAGGGATACCGTGAAGGAATGGCTAAGCCGCTTTTACTGTTGCCCGAAAGCGGTGGTGCCTGGATAAAAGTCTGTTACGACGCCAAAAATGATGCCATGGTAAAGGACGAAGAGACGTTACAAAAAGCGCAGAGCAAATTTTTGCAGGCGTATGAAGGTAACATGGTTATGCGCGGCGAAGGCGATGATGTCTGGTATCAGCGCTTATGGCGTACCCTTGATCCGGACTATTACGCAGAAATTACTCAGCAGGCGCAACGTTTCTTATTGCCGCTATATCGACATCATCAGCCCGATTGATTGTATAAAAATTGCGCGCAACAAACGCTTTGATTAACATGCGCGACAATCACGGACTGATATAACAAACGCGTTGGCTACGCCAGCGTAGATTTTATCCTGCCCTATCTGGTATCACCGGAATGCGGCGGGAACTGTTAATGATGAGGTTCGTGAATGCCTTGCAGCACCTGGTTAAAAGCTTTCGTTCTGTTTTTTGCCCTTTGGGCGCCGCTAAGTCAGGCAGACAATGGCTGGCAGCCCGTTAAGGAAACAATCCGCAAGAGTGATAAAGATACGCGCCAGTATCAGGCTGTACGTCTGGATAACGGTATGGTCGTGCTGCTGGTTTCCGATCCGCAGGCGGTAAAATCCCTCTCGGCGCTGGTCGTTCCGGTGGGTTCGCTGGAAGATCCTGACTCTCACCCGGGTCTGGCTCACTATCTTGAGCATATGACTCTGATGGGATCGAAAAAATATCCGCAGCCGGATAGCCTTGCTGAGTTCCTCAAAATGCACGGCGGTAGCCACAATGCCAGTACCGCGCCTTATCGTACGGCCTACTATCTGGAGGTCGAAAACTCTGCGCTTGAGGGGGCCGTCGACCGTCTGGCGGACGCGATTGCTGCCCCCATGCTGGATAAAAAGTACGTTGATCGTGAACGTAACGCGGTTAATGCTGAGCTGACAATGGCGCGAACCCGTGACGGGATGCGTATGGCGCAGGTCAGCGCGGAAACCATCAACCCGGCGCACCCGGCCGCGCGTTTTTCAGGGGGGAACCTCGAAACGCTGAGCGACAAACCAGGCCATCCTGTTTATGACGCGCTGCTGGCGTTTCGGGAACAATACTACTCTGCCAATTTGATGAAAGCGGTGATTTACAGCAATCGCCCGCTGGCGGAGCTGGCCAAAGTCGCAGTGGAGACCTACGGTCGGGTACCGAATAAAGACAAAGAGAAGCCCGCCATCACCGAGCCTGTCGTTACCTATAAGCAAAAAGGCGTTATCATTCATTATGTCCCGGCGGTGCCGCGTAAAGTCCTGCGCGTTGAGTTTCGTATTGATAACAACACCGATGCCTTTCGCAGCAAAACGGATGAACTCATTACTTATCTGATTGGTAATCGTAGCCCCGGCACACTCTCCGACTGGCTGCAAAACCAGGGGCTGGTTGAAAGCATCCGTGGTGATTCCGATCCGGTAGTTAACGGTAACAGCGGCGTGCTGGCTATTTCAGCCACGCTTACCGATAAAGGCCTGGCCAACCGTGATCAGGTTGTTGCTGCTATTTTTAGCTACCTGCAACTGCTGCGCGAAAAAGGAATTGATAAGCGCTATTTTGATGAACTGGCGCATATCCTCGACCTTGATTTTCGCTATCCATCCATCACGCGTGACATGGATTATGTTGAGTGGCTGGCGGATACCATGATCCGCGTCCCGGTCGCGCATACGCTGGACTCGGTAAACATCGCCGATCGGTTCGATGCCGGGGCGGTGCAGGCGCGCCTTAACGAAATGACGCCGCAGAATGCCCGTATCTGGTATATCAGTCCCGATGAGCCGCATAACAAAACGGCTTATTTTGTGGATGCGCCGTACCAGGTCAATAAAATTACCCCGCAAACACTTACCGACTGGCAGAAACGTGCGGGCGCAATTGCGTTAAAATTACCGGAACTGAACCCCTATATTCCTGATGATTTCACGCTGATAAAACCCGAAAAGAAATACACTCATCCGGAGCTTATTCTTGATGAACCGGCCCTGCGCGTGGTGTATATGCCCAGCCGCTATTTTGCCAGTGAGCCAAAGGCGGATGTCAGCGTGGTGCTGCGTAACCCGCAGGCAATGAGCAGCGCAAAAAACCAGGTGATGTTTGCACTTAATGATTATCTGGCGGGGCTGGCGCTCGATCAGCTCAGCAATCAGGCGGCGGTGGGCGGCATCAGCTTCTCCACGAATGCCAACAACGGGTTGATGCTTAATGCTTACGGCTACACTCAGCGCTTAGCGCAACTCTTTACGGCGCTGCTGGATGGCTATTTCAGCTATTCGGCAACCGAAGAGCAGCTGGCGCAGGCGAAATCCTGGTATAGTCAAATGCTTGATTCAGCAGAGAAAGGCAAAGCTTTCGAGCAGGCTATTATGCCAGTTGAAATGCTCTCGAGCGTACCTTATTTCGAGCGCAAAGCGCGCCGTGCCCTGCTGGCATCCATTACCTTGCAGGATATACAAAACTACCGTGAGGCGTTAAAAAACAATTCCCGCCCGGAGTTCCTGGTTGTGGGTAACCTGAGCGAGCAGCAGGCAACTGCGCTGGCGCGAGACGTGCAAAAACAACTGGGTACCCACGGCGAGGCATGGAGTCGCAATAAAGAGGTGCAGGTTAATAAGCAGCAAAACGTCAGCTTTGAAAAAGCGGGCCACAGTACAGACTCTGCCCTGGCCGCCGTGTTCGTACCAACCGGCTTTGATGAGTACAGCAGTTCGGCTTACAGCGCGATGCTGGGGCAGATTATCCAGCCCTGGTTCTACAATCAGCTGCGTACCGAAGAGCAACTGGGTTACGCGGTCTTCGCCTTTCCGATAAATGTGGGTCGCCAGTGGGGACTGGGCTTTTTACTACAAAGCAACGAAAAGCAGCCTGCTTATCTGTGGGAGCGCTATCAAGCCTTCTTCCCGACAGCGGAGGCAAAGTTGCGGGCAATGAAACCGGAGGAGTTTGCTCAAATCCAGCAGGGTGTCATTGCGCAACTGGAACAGGCGCCGCAAACCATAGGCGAAGAGGCGGGCAAAATCATCAAAGATTTTGACAGAGGTAATATGCGCTTTGATTCGCGTGCTAAAGTAGTGGCCCGAATAAAACAGCTGACGCCGCAAAATCTTGCTGACTTCTTCCATCAGGCGGTGGTTAAGCCACAAGGTATGGCGGTTTTGTCGCAGATCTCCGGTAGCCAGAGCGGAAAGGCAGAATATGCCCAACCGCCAGGCTGGAAGGTCTGGGACAATGTCAGCGTTTTGCAGCAATCTTTACCTTTGATGAGCGAGAAAGATGAGTGAAACAACCGCTGAGCCCCTTGATCCTTTGCGCTTACCGCTTACCGGCGAGCGTCTGATTGAAGCTTCTGCGGGCACAGGAAAAACCTTCACCATCGCCGCATTATACCTGCGGCTGTTATTAGGACTGGGCGGCAATGCCGCCTTTCCACGACCTCTGAGCGTTGAAGAGCTGCTGGTGGTGACCTTCACTGAGGCCGCAACCGAAGAGCTGCGCGGTCGTATCCGCAGCAATATTCATGAACTGCGGATCGCTTGCCTGCGCGAAACCACGGATAACCCTCTCTACGCGCAACTGCTGACTGAAATCGACGACAAACAACAGGCGGCGCACTGGCTGCTGCTGGCAGAAAGGCAGATGGATGAAGCAGCAATATTCACCATTCACGGCTTTTGCCAGCGGATGCTAAGCCTTAATGCGTTTGAATCCGGCATGCTATTTGAGCTGCAACTGGTGGAAGACGAATCATTGCTGCGCTACCAGGCCTGCGCGGACTTCTGGCGTCGCCACTGTTATCCCTTATCGCGGGATATCGCTCAGGTCATCCACGAAGAGTGGAAAGGGCCGCAGGATTTACTGAAATCGATCGACAGGTATTTACAAGGCGAAGCACCGCAAATTAAATCCCCGCCGCCCGCCGGTGAAACGCTGGCCTCGCGGCACCAGCATATCGTTACCCAAATCGATGCCCTAAAACGCCAGTGGAACGAGTCGGTTGATGAACTGGAACCGCTGCTGGAAAGTTCCGGCATCGACAGGCGTAAATTCAACCGCTCCAATCAGGCCAAATATATCGAAAGAGTCAGCGCCTGGGCGCAGGAAGAAACCCGCAGCTATAAGCTACCGGAGGCGCTGGAAAAATTCGCCCAGACCTTCCTTGCAGAACGCACAAAAGCCGGTGGCGAGGTGCCTGCTCATCCGCTTTTTGCCGCAGTTGAGGCGCTGCTGGCACAATCGCTCTCGCTTAAAGACTTAATTCTGACCACGGCGATGCGGGAGATTCGTGAGGCTGTCGCAAAAGAGAAACGGCGTCGCGGTGAGCTGGGCTTTGACGATATGCTCAGCAGGCTGGACGATGCGCTAGCCAGCGCCAATGGTGAGGCGTTGGCTAGCGCCATTCGCACCCGTTTTCCGGTTGCGATGATCGATGAATTTCAGGATACCGATCCGCAGCAATACCGTATCTTTAGCCGAATCTGGCTGGGGCAACCTGCGTGCGGCTTGCTGCTTATTGGCGACCCGAAGCAGGCAATTTATGCTTTTCGCGGGGCGGATATTTTTACCTATATGAAAGCGCGCGGCGAAGTAAGCGCGCGCTATACGCTGGATACCAACTGGCGTTCAGCGCCGGGCATGGTTGCCAGCGTGAACCGGCTTTTCTCCCGCATGGACGATGCTTTTATCTTTCGGCAGATCCCTTTTCTGCCGGTGAAATCGGCACCCAAAAACAGCGGCTTATGCTTTGAGTTACGCGGTGCAATCCAGCCTGCCATGAAGCTGTGGTTGATGGAGGATGACGGCGTTGGCGTGGGCGACTATCAGAGCTTTATGGCCCAATTGTGCGCGACACAAATCCGCGACTGGCTCAGCGCCGGTCAGCGGGGCGATGCCATGTTGTATGAGGGAGAAAAGGCAAGGCCGGTCAAAGCCTCAGACATTACCGTGCTGGTGCGCAGTCGCCACGAAGCATCATTGATTCGGGACGCGCTGACATTACTCAATATTCCTTCTGTTTATCTTTCCAACCGCGACAGCGTTTTTGAAACGCCGGAAGCGCAGGAGTTGCTATGGCTGTTGCAAGCGGTGCTGGCGCCGGAGCGGGAAAGTACGCTGCGCAGTGCGCTGGCAACATCAATGTTAGGGCTGACCGCGCGGGACATTGAAGCGCTTAACCAGGATGAGCTGGCGTGGGATGCGGTAGTGGACGAGTTTTCCCACTACCATGAGCTCTGGCAAAAACGCGGCGTGATGACCATGTTGCGGGCGCTGATGAGCGCACGCCAGGTGGCTGAAAACCTGCTGGCGACGCCCGGCGGCGAGCGGCGCTTAACGGATATACTGCACCTCAGCGAGCTATTGCAATCCGCCGGAACGCAACTGGAGAGTGAGTACGCGCTCACTCGCTGGCTGGCGCAGCATATCGCCGAGCCTAATACCAACGCATCCAGCGAGCAATTGAGGCTGGAGAGCGATAAACACCTGGTGCAAATCGTTACTATCCATAAATCGAAAGGCCTTGAATATCCCCTGGTCTGGCTGCCGTTTATCGCCAACTTCCGTGCCCAGGATCAGGGGTTTTATCACGATCGCACTTCTTATGCCGCCGTGCTCGATTTAAGCCATGCCGATGAGAGTATCGCGCTGGCGGAGGCCGAGCGCCTGGCGGAAGACCTGCGCTTGCTCTATGTCGCTTTAACGCGCTCGGTGTGGCATTGCAGCCTGGGTATTGCTCCGCTGTTTCGTCGTCGTGGCGAAAAGACCGGACCGTCTGATTTTCATCACAGCGCGCTGGGGCGGCTTATTCAGCAGGGCGAAGCGCTGGACGCCGCCGGGCTGCAACACGCTTTACAGCAGTTATGTAATGACGATATCGTTTTTTGCCCGGCACCGGCTCCGACAGCCGAACCCTGGCAAATGCCACAGGAACCGATGCCAGCGCTCAGCGCGCGCGAAGTCATGCGGCGGGTTGCGGATGACTGGCGTGTCACCAGTTATTCCGGGCTTTCACAGCGGGCTTCCGGTCTGGCGCAGGATCTGCTGCCGCGACTGGATATCGATGCAGCCGGGGAGCGCGCCGTGCAATCTGAGCCGGTACTGACGCCGCATCAGTTCCCGCGCGGCGCGTCGCCAGGGACGTTTTTACATAGCCTGTTCGAAGGGCTGGATTTTACACGCCCCATCGACCCGCAGTGGGTCACGGAACAATTGCTCGCCAATGGCTTTGAAGAGTACTGGCAGCCGGTGCTGAGCGAGTGGCTGGATACCGTGCTGCACGCTCCGCTGGCGCACGCTGAGGTTTCACTGAGTCAGTTGACCGACAAGCAAAAACAGGTCGAGATGGAGTTCTATCTTCCCATCAGCGCCACGTTGAACGCAGGCGAGCTGGATGCGCTGGTTCGCCGCTATGACCCGCTCTCTGCGGGCTGCCCGCCGCTCGATTTTCGCGAGGTGCGCGGCATGCTAAAAGGTTTTATCGACCTGGTTTTTCGCCATAACGGGCGCTATTACCTGCTGGATTACAAATCGAACTGGCTGGGTGAAAACGCGCAGGATTACACGCAAGAAGCCATGGCGCTGGCGATGCAATCGCACCGTTACGATCTGCAATACCAGCTTTATACTCTCGCGCTGCACCGTTATTTGCGCCACCGCATCCCTGATTACGATTATGACAAGCATTTCGGCGGGGTGATTTATCTTTTCCTGCGCGGTGTTCAGGCGCAAAATCCGCAGCAAGGTATTTTTAGCACGCGGCCCGATGCCGCGCTGATTACGCAAATGGATGCATTATTTGCTGGCGTTGCCCGGGAGGTGACACCTTGACGATGCCAACGCTATTGCAGCAGGCGGCTGAACAGCGGTTGCTGCGCCCGCTCGACGTACAGTTTGCTCTGACCGTCGCTTCAGAGAGCGAACCGGCGGTAATGCTGGCTGCGGCGCTGTTAAGCCATGATGCCGGAGAAGGCCACGTCTGCCTGCCGCTGGCGCGCTTAACGCCTGAGGTATGGTCAGAGAATTCGCCACTTTTTACGCAGTTGTTTGAGTTAGCGGGTGACGCTGTGGACTGGGCGCAAACGCTGCTCGCCTCGCCTGCCGTCAGCGATGGCAGCTCGCCCGCGCCGATTATCCTGCAAGACTCGCGCCTCTATCTGAACCGGATGTGG
The DNA here is from genome assembly GCF_052220145.1 of Vagococcus sp. WN89Y. Lineage (NCBI taxonomy): Bacteria > Bacillati > Bacillota > Bacilli > Lactobacillales > Enterococcaceae > Vagococcus > Vagococcus sp. WN89Y. Next base: position 73,131 of record NZ_JBQPOM010000014.1, read on the forward strand.
TGGAACGAGCGGCAAATCGCTGAATTCTTTGTGCGCCAGGAACCGCCAGAGGTGGATGAAGAGAAACTGAGCCATGCGCTGGAGACGCTGTTTCCGGCAAGCGGCGAGGTGAACTGGCAAAAAGTGGCCGCTGCCGTGGCGCTCACCCGGCGGATTTCGGTCATTTCCGGCGGGCCGGGAACCGGTAAAACGACCACGGTGGCAAAATTGCTCGCGGCGCTGGTGAGCATGGCGCAGGGGAAACGATGTCGCATCAGGCTTGCGGCACCCACCGGGAAAGCCGCTGCGCGCCTGACGGAATCGTTGGGTAATGCGCTGCGCCAGCTGCCGTTAACCGATGAGCAAAAAGCGCAGCTTCCCGACGAAGCCAGTACCCTGCATCGTCTGCTTGGCGCGCAACCGGGTAGCCAGCGCCTGCGCCACCATGCGGGCAACCCGCTGCATCTCGACGTGCTGGTAGTCGATGAAGCGTCGATGATTGACTTGCCGATGATGTCGCGTCTTATCGATGCGTTGCCGCCCCATTGCAAAGTGATTTTCCTTGGCGATCGCGATCAGCTTGCGTCGGTTGAGGCAGGGGCTGTGCTTGGCGATATCTGCGCCTGGGTGAATGCCGGTTATTCCGTGGAGCGGGCGGCGCAGCTAAGCCGCCTGACCGGCTCAACTGTGCCTGTTGGTGATGCAAGCGCTGCCTGCGCGCTGCGCGATAGCTTGTGTCTGCTGCAAAAAAGCTATCGCTTCGGTAGCGATTCGGGCATCGGCCAGCTGGCGGCGGCGGTCAACCGGGGCGATAAGCGCGCGACGCATGCGGTATTTAGCCAGGGCTTTAGCGATATCGCACGCATAGCGGTACGCAGCGCTGAAGAGTACCAGTCAATGATTGACGATGCGCTTTCTGGCTACGGACATTATCTCAAGCTGGTGCAGCGTAACGCCGCGCCGGAAGAGATAATCGCCGCCTTTGGCGAATATCAGTTGCTGTGTGCGCTGCGTGAAGGGCCATTTGGCGTAAGTGGGTTAAATGAGCGGCTGGAGCAGGCGCTGCTGCGCGCCGGGCGAATTACTCGTTTGTCGCACTCACGCTGGTATCACGGTCGTCCGGTGATGATTTCCCGTAATGATTCCGCGCTGGGGTTATTCAACGGAGATATTGGTATCGCGCTCGACAGGGGCGAGGGGATGCGCGTCTGGTTTCCGCTGCCGGATGGGCAGATAAAATCCTTCCAGCCAAGCCGCCTGCCCGAACACGATACGGCATGGGCGATGACCGTACATAAATCTCAGGGCTCGGAGTTTGATCATGCCGCGCTGATCCTGCCGCGCCAGGTCGTACCGGTAGTGACGCGCGAGCTGGTTTATACCGCCATTACTCGCGCCCGTAAACGTCTCTCTCTTTATGCCGATGACCGGGTGCTGGAGCGGGCGATCGCGACCCGCACTGAGCGGCGCAGCGGGCTGGATGCGCTGTTCAGATCGCTAAGCTAAGCAGCCTGCCTGTGCGAGAGTCGTTACGCCGCAGCGAAACACTTTCTGCCTGCACAGGGGCGCGCTGTGCAGGCAGGGTAAGCAGGTCGGCGGGTGGCAATCGCCGCTAATGCGGGAGAATACCCCACATTTGCGGCGTAGTTCGCTATGGGAGAGGGTCAGTTCAGTTCTGCCATCAGCACCTTTGAGCGGCGCTGGTAGTTGTACATCTGTTTTTTGCTTTCCGGCAGCAGGTCGATATCGACCGGGGTAAAACCGCGCTCCTGGAACCAGTGGATGCTGCGGGTGGTGAGCACAAACAGTTTGCTTAGCCCCATCTGCTTTGCCTGGGCGGCGATACGCTCCAGTAGCACCTCGCCGCGCGAAGAGCTACGGTAATCGGGATGCACCGCCACGCAGGCCATCTCGCCTATCTTCTCTTCCGGGAACGGGTAGAGCGCGGCGCAGGCGATGGTCAGGTTATCGCGCTGGATAACGGTAAACTTATCAATCTCCATCTCCAGCTGTTCACGGGAGCGGCGCACCAGAATCCCTTGCTGCTCCAATGGGCTGATCAGCTCAAGAATGCCGCCAATATCATTAATGGTTGCCCGGCGGATCTGCTCATAGCTCTCCATTACAATCTGAGTACCGATGCCGTCGCGGGAGAAAAGCTCCTGCAACAGCGAGCCATCTTCCTGGTAGCTGATCAAATGGCTGCGGCGTACCCCGCTGCGGCAGGCTTTCACCGCACCGCGCAGAAAACGCACCGTGCCTGAGTGGTAATCGCCACGGCTTTCCAGCTCTTCAACGCGGGCCTGCGCTTCGTTCGGGAAAAGCTCTGAAACGATTTCTCCCTCGTCGTTCATCACCCCTTGCGTGGAGCAAAAGCCAATCATCTTTTCTGCTTTCAGTTTAATTGCCAACTGGGTGGCAATCTCTTCTGAGGTGAGGTTGAAACTCTCACCGGTTACCGATACCGCGACCGGCCCCATCAACACAATCGCGCCGCTGTCGAGTTGACGGTGGATGGCCTCTTCATCAATACGGCGAATACGCCCGCTGTGGCAATAATCGATACCGTCGTCCACACCCAACGGCTGCGCGATAATAAAGTTACCGCTGACGACATTAATATGCGCGCCTTGTAGTGGCGTATTGTTCAGACTCATGGATAAACGCGCGGTGATATCCAGTTGCAGCATTCCGGCCGCCTGCTTAACCAGTTCGAGGGTTTTGGCATCGGTAACGCGCGTATGTTTGTGGTAAACCGGCGCGTGCTGGTGTTCTGCAAGATTGGCGTCGATTTGCGGACGCGCGCCATAGACCAGCACCAGCCGAATGCCGAGGCTATGCAACAGGCCGATGTCGTTGACAATACTGGAAAAGTTCTCATGCTCAATGGCCTCACCACCCAGCATAATGACGAACGTCTTTCCCCGATGGGCATTGATATAGGGGACAGAGTGGCGGAATCCCTGTACCAGTTCGGTTTTACGCTCCTTGACCACGGCTTACCCTCATTGCATGTTTATTCGTAAATTGTGTATTTTTATTCTAATGCGCGTCAGGGTGCAAGCGTAAATTTCGCCATCAGCAAATAAATTCTCTTTCACTAAGACAGGCTTCAGACACATGTTTACCCTTTAATAGATGACAGTTTATGCATCATTCGTTAAAGTTTTCGGTCAATTCTGGTTTTTTATTTTTTAGTTTATTTGCTCGGGAGAAGCATGTCGGGAAGTCAATCAGCGCTAAGCCGCCGCAAGTTATTAAAAGGGGCGGGGGCCATGTGGTTATTAAGCGTGAGCCATATTGGCCTGGCAGCCGTAAGCCAGGTAGTGGCAGTTCGCGTCTGGCCAGCGTCCAGCTATACGCGCGTGACGGTAGAATCTAACCGGGTCATTAAATATAAGCAGTTCGCGTTGAGTAACCCCGAGCGGGTGGTCGTTGATCTTGAAGGCGTGCATCTGAACTCGGTGTTAAAAGGCGTGGGCATGCAGATTCGCCCCGACGATCCCTATATTAAATCTGCCCGCGTGGGGCAGTTTGACCCGCAAACCGTGCGCATGGTCTTTGAGCTGAAGCAGAATGTCGCACCGCAAGTCTTTGCGCTGGCGCCGGTCGCTGGTTTTAAAGAGCGCCTGGTGATGGATCTCTATCCGGTCAATGCGCAGGATGTGCAGGACCCGCTGCTGGCGCTGCTTGAGGAGTACAATAAGGGCGATCTGGATAAGCAGGTGCCGCCCGCGCAAAGCGGCCCGCAGCCGGGGAAAGCCGGGCGCGACAGGCCAATCGTTATCATGCTTGATCCAGGCCACGGCGGGGAAGATTCCGGGGCGGTGGGCAAATACCGCACGCGCGAGAAAGATGTGGTGCTGCAAATCGCGCGCCGTCTGCGTGCCCTTATTGAAAAAGAGGGCAATATGAAAGCGTATATGACGCGCAACGAAGACGTGTTTATTCCGTTGAAGGTGCGTGTCGCGAAAGCGCAAAAGCAGCGCGCCGACCTGTTTGTTTCTATCCACGCAGATGCTTTTACCAGTCGCCAGCCGAGCGGGTCATCCGTGTTTGCGCTATCGACAAAAGGGGCGACCAGTACGGCGGCAAAATACCTGGCGGATACGCAAAACGCCGCCGACTTAATTGGCGGCGTGAGTAAGAGCGGCGACCGCTATCTGGATCACACCCTGTTCGATATGGTGCAGTCGCTGACCATCAACGACAGCCTGAAGTTTGGTAAAGCGGTGCTCAACCGGTTAGGGCAGGTCAATAATCTGCATAAAAACCAGGTCGAGCAGGCAGGCTTCGCGGTGCTGAAAGCCCCGGATATTCCGTCGATTCTGGTGGAGACGGCTTTTATCAGTAATATCGAAGAAGAGCGTAAGCTTAAGACGGCGAAGTTCCAGCAGGAAATTGCTGAGTCTATTCTGGCGGGGATTAAAGCCTACTTTGCCGATGGGGCGACGCTGGCGAGAAGAGGGTAACAGGATGGCGCAGTAATGCGCCATTTTCATCAATTCACGGACGGCAGAAACAAAAAAACACCCGTCAGGGTGTTCATTGTGTTGGTTGCGGGGGCCGGATTTGAACCGACGACCTTCGGGTTATGAGCCCGACGAGCTACCAGGCTGCTCCACCCCGCGTCCGTCTGTTTACACTTCCATCATGTAAACACTTTTCCACATTGTAATTGGTTGCGGGGGCCGGATTTGAACCGACGACCTTCGGGTTATGAGCCCGACGAGCTACCAGGCTGCTCCACCCCGCGTCCGTGGATGCGCACTATACTCTGCACGTTCTGTGATGCAACCTTTTTTTTGCCCTAATACCTAAAAAGCGAGGATTCTGTGTAAAAACAATACAATTGGTTTATTTTTTAGGCGTAATTTGCGTCAGGATGTGTGGATGCATTTAATTAGCGGGTAGGGTTTGTTATCTTCACTGCGCGGTGGATTAATCAGAAGACGAGAGATAATGAAAGGACGTTGGGCGAAGTATGTATTCACTGGCGCGATGGTTGCAATCCTCGCTGCCTGTTCCTCAAAACCGACCGATCGCGGTCAGCAATATAAAGACGGAAAATTTTCCCAGCCTTTTTCCCTGGTCAACCAACCCGACGCCATCGGCGCGCCAATAAACGCGGGTGATTTCTCCGAGCAGGTCAGCCAAATTCGCAGCGCCTCTCCGCGCCTTTATAGCAGCCAGAGCAATATCTACAGCGCCATTCAGGACTGGCTACGCAGCGGCGGCGATACCCGCACCCTGCGCCAGTTCGGTATAGATGCCTGGCAGATGGAAGGGGCCGACAACTACGGCAACGTGCAGTTTACCGGCTACTACACGCCGGTGGTGCAGGCTCGCCATACCCGGCAGGGCGAGTTTCAGTATCCTATCTACCGTATGCCGCCAAAACGTGGCCGCCTGCCAACACGTGCGCAGATCTACGCTGGCGCGCTTAGCGAGAACTATGTGCTGGCTTACAGCAACTCGCTGATGGACAACTTTATTATGGATGTGCAGGGCAGCGGCTATATCGACTTTGGCGATGGCAGCCCGCTGAACTTTTTCAGCTATGCCGGAAAGAACGGCCATCCTTATCGCAGCATCGGCAAGGTGTTAATCGACCGTGGCGAAGTGAAGCGGGAAGATATGTCGATGCAGGCTATTCGCGAGTGGGGAGAGAAGCACAGCGAAGCGGAAGTCCGCGCGTTGCTTGAGGAAAACCCCTCGTTCGTCTTTTTTAAACCTCAGTCCTGGGCACCCGTGAAGGGCGCCAGCGCCGTACCGCTGATTGGCCGCGCTTCGGTGGCCTCCGATCGCACGATTATCCCGCCGGGTACGACACTTCTGGCTGAAGTGCCGATGCTGGACAATAACGGAAAATTCAATGGCCAGTATGAGCTGCGCCTGATGGTGGCGCTGGACGTTGGCGGTGCGATTAAAGGCCAGCACTTTGATATTTACCAGGGTATTGGCCCGGAAGCCGGGCATCGCGCCGGATGGTTCAACCATTATGGTCGTGTATGGGTGCTGAAACCTGCGCCCGGCGCAGGTATCGCTGGCGGCGTGTTCAGCGGCGGAGTGTGATACACTCAGGCCCTCTTTCGGGTACGAGAGAGGGTGTCCCGTTTTATCTTGAGGTTCTTTATGTCTGTAGTGATCAGCGATGCCTGGCGCCAGCGTTTTGGCGGTACGGCGCGTTTGTATGGTGAAAAAGCGCTGCAATGCTTTGCCGGGGCGCATATCTGCGTGGTCGGTATTGGCGGCGTTGGCTCCTGGGCGGCAGAAGCGCTGGCGCGTACCGGGATCGGCACGATTACGTTGATTGATATGGATGATGTGTGCGTGACCAACACTAACCGGCAGATCCATGCCCTGCGTGATAACGTCGGTCTGGCGAAAGCAGAAGTGATGGCTGAGCGTATCCGGCAGATAAACCCTGAGTGCCGGGTGATTGTTATCGACGACTTTGTCACGCCTGACAATGTCGCGCAACTGATGAACCAGGGATACAGCTATGTTATTGATGCCATTGATAGCGTGCGACCGAAAGCCGCGCTGATTGCCTGGTGTCGCCGTAACAAGATCCCGCTCGTCACCACCGGTGGCGCTGGCGGGCAGATCGATCCCACGCAAATTCAGGTCAGCGACTTAGCGAAAACAATCCAGGATCCGCTGGCGGCGAAATTGCGCGAGCGCCTGAAAAGCGACTTTGGCGTAGTGAAGAACAGTAAAGGCAAGCTCGGCGTGGACTGTGTGTTTTCTACCGAAGCGCTGGTTTACCCGCAGGCGGACGGTTCGGTATGTGCGATGAAAAGCACAGCTGAAGGGCCAAAAAGGATGGACTGCGCCGCCGGGTTTGGCGCGGCAACGATGGTGACCGCAACGTTTGGTTTCGTCGCGGTCTCTCATGCGCTGAAAAAGCTGATGGCCAAAGCGCAGCGTCAGGCCAGCGCCTGACGAGCCGTCTCCTGCACGGCGGCGCTCAGCGCCGCCAGCCCCTGCGTGCGTGAAGCGCTCAATTGCGCGCGCAAACCTAACTCATCAAAGAGTGTAAGCGGGTCGCGACTCAGCAACTCCTCCGGGCGTTTCCCTTCCACTGCCGTAAGCAATACGGCCAGCAGCCCGCGCACAATCCTGCCTTCGCTGTCGCCAAAAAAGTGCAGACTCCCGTCGGCTGAACGTGTTGAGCCGAGCCAGACCCGGTTTTCACAGCCGGGGATCTCGTGCGCCTGCGCTTTCAGCTCTTCTGTCGCCGCAGGCAGCTGTTTACCCAGCATAATCAGCTGGCGATATTTATCTTCCCACTGCGTGAGTGCGCCAAACGTCTGGCGCAGCGATGCTTCGGTTATCACGGTGCCGAACGGATGCCCGGCGAAAGTTGGGCTTGTCATTATTCCACCAGTATTTCCAGCGCGCGGTCCACAGCGTTGACCAGCGCATCCACATCATGCTGAGTATTATAAGGCGCAAATGAGGCGCGCAGCGTCCCTTGTACGCCAAGTGCCGCCAGCAGCGGCTGCGCGCAGTGTTGACCGGCGCGCAGGGCGATGCCGTAACCTGCCAGCAGGGTGACCATATCGCTGTGATGAACGCCAGCAAAATCAAAGGCCAGCAGGCTGGAGTCCTGGCAGCGGAACGAGCGAAAGCCAGGGCGCTGCGACAGCTTCTCTTCTGCCAGCGTCGCCAGCCCCCGGCTGTAACTTTCTGCCTGGGCGATATCCAGCGTATCCAGCCATTCCAGCGCCGCGCTCAGGCCAATCACCCCGGCGACGTTTGGCGTACCGGCTTCGAGTTTGTAGGGCGCGGGCTGCGTTTCAAAACCGTCAAAAGTGACTTCCGTTATCATCTTGCCGCCGCCGAGCCAGGGCGACATCGCATTCAGCAGATCCGTTTTGCCATACAGCGCGCCAATACCATTTGGCCCGTAAAGCTTATGGCCGGAAAACGCGTAGAAATCGATATCCAGGCGCTGCACGTCGGCGGGGAAATGCACCACACCTTGCGCGCCATCCACCATCACTACCATGCCTGCCGCATGGGCAATGTCGATGGCCTGTGTAAGATCGGGACAGCCACCGGTGACGTTGGACATCTGCCCCAGCGCCAGAATCCGGCTGCGTGATGTAATCAGCTGCGCTAAACGTGAAATGTCCGGCAGACGGTCAGCCCCCAGCGGCAGCTTCACCACTTTCGCCCCGGTTTGCTGTGCGACCATTAGCCACGGTACCAGGTTAGCATGGTGCTCGGCTTCGCTGACGATGATCTCGTCGCCAGGCTGTAAGCGTGGCCGGGCGTAGCTCTGCGCCACCATATTGATGCCTTCGGTGGTGCCGCGCGTCCAGACAATATTTTTACCTGAAGGCGCATTGAGCAGCGCGGCGACCTGATCGCGTGCTGCTTCGTAGCGGGCGGTAAGCTGCTGGGCCTGGGCAAACTGACTGCGGTGTACATTACCGGCGCTCAGGCTGTAATACTGCCCGGTGGCATCAATTACGGCCTGGGGTTTGAGCGCGGTTGCGGCACTATCCAGATAGACACCGGCGTCAGCGAGGGCCGGAAACTGGGCGCGAAACTGCGCCGGGTTAAATGCGTTCATGGGATTCCTCTTTTTAATACCGCGATCGTCGCGCACTTTTTACGCCGGAGCAAGAACGTTGGTGACCATCGGAATTATCTGTTTGTCCTTGCAGGCTCGCTGAAGGGCGTTATGCTAAATAGTGTAAGTTATTTGTTTTACCCTGTTTTTAAACAAGGTTTACTTAGCATTAATTGCCAGACTAAGGAGAAAAAGATGAAAAAGACTGCCGCAATTATTTCTGCCTGTACATTAGCTTTTGCCCTGAGCGCCTGTTCTGGTCCGAACTATGTATTACATACGAACGACGGACGTTCGATTGTCTCCGACGGGAAACCAAAAACAGACGATCAGACCGGCATGATCAAATATAAAGATGCTAACGGTAACGAGCAGCAGATTAACCGTGCTGACGTAAAAGAGATGGTAGCGCTGGAAGACTAAGTAAAGCGTCCGTTTCAGGTAAAAAAAAGCACCGCTAGCCAGCGGTGCTACATTAATCACTATGGACAGACAGGGTAAATGTACAGGAAGTGAAAAAGGGTAGCGTTGCTACCAGGGTCTGAATAGTAGACCAATTGCAAACACAACAACACAACATCACAACCGTAAGCCAAAAGCCCCTTCAGAACACGCATTCCAAAAAAGCTTCTCGTTCCGGCTCAGGAAGTGCCGCCACTATAGGTATTTGCTGGTAGAAGCTCAACGGACAATTTATAATGGCTCAGATAAAAAAAACTAATAGGTTACACGTTGTATCCTGATTGTTAAATTGCCATTAAATCTAAGCCTGATAACCATGTCCAAGCGATTACCACCACTTAACGCATTACGTGTTTTTGATGCAGCGGCGCGCCATTTGAGTTTCACTCGCGCAGCCGATGAGCTTTTTGTGACGCAGGCCGCAGTCAGCCATCAAATCAAGTCTCTTGAGGATTTCCTGGGGTTAAAACTCTTCCGCCGACGCAACCGTTCCCTGCTGCTTACCGAAGAGGGGCAGAGCTATTTTCAGGATATCAAAGAGATATTTTCCCAGCTTAACGAAGCAACGCGTAAGCTACAGGCGCGCAGTGCAAAAGGTGCGCTAACTGTTAGTTTATTGCCCAGTTTTGCGATTCAGTGGCTGGTGCCAAGACTCTCAAGCTTTAACTCAGCTTATCCGGGAATCGATGTCCGTATACAAGCTGTTGACCGTGAAGAAGATAAGCTGGCGGACGATGTTGACGTGGCGATTTTTTACGGTCGCGGCAACTGGCCGGGTCTGCGCGTAGAAAAACTCTACGCAGAATATCTCCTTCCGGTCTGCTCTCCGCTGCTGCTGACGGGTGATAAACCCTTAAAGAAACCAGAAGATCTTACGCAGCACACTTTATTGCACGACGCATCTCGCCGCGACTGGCAAACTTATACCCGGCAATTGGGTCTTAATCTTAACGTCCAGCAGGGGCCGATTTTTAGCCACAGTTCCATGGTGCTACAAGCGGCCATTCACGGGCAGGGCATTGCGTTGGCTAACAATGTGATGGCGCAGTCCGAAATCGAGGCGGGCAGGCTGGTATGTCCGTTCAATGATGTTCTGGTCAGTAAAAATGCGTTTTATCTGGTTTGTCATGACAGTCAGGCAGAACTGGGTAAAATAGCCGCCTTTCGTCAGTGGATCCTGGCAAAAGCGGCAAGCGAACAGGAAAAGTTTCGTTTCCGTTACGAACAATGAACAATAATTCGCGTGCACAGAGCGCGCATGACTTTAGGGTAATCACATGACCAGCCGTTTTATGCTGATTTTTGCCGCGGTGAGCGGTTTTGTGTTTGTTGCGCTGGGTGCGTTCGGCGCGCATGTTTTAAGCAAATCTATGGGTGCTGTCGAGATGGGCTGGATCCAGACCGGTCTCGAATACCAGGCATTTCACACGCTGGCGGTGCTGGGGCTCGCCGTCGCCATGCAGCGCCGCGTGAGCATCTGGTTTTACTGGAGCAGTGTTTTTCTGGCGCTGGGCACCGTGTTATTTAGCGGCAGCCTTTATTGTCTGGCGCTCTCTCACTTACGTCTGTGGGCGTTTGTTACGCCGGTCGGTGGAGCGTGTTTTTTAATCGGCTGGGCATTGATGTTTGTAGGTGCAATTCGTCTGAAACGTAAGGGCGTTGTTCATGAATAAAGTGGTATTGCTGTGCCGCCCGGGTTTTGAGAAAGAGTGCGCAGCGGAAATTACCGACAAAGCCGGACGCCGGGAGGTGTTTGGTTTCGCGCGGGTGAAAGATAACGCCGGCTATGTGATTTTTGAGTGTTATCAGGCTGATGACGCAGACAAACTGCTGCGCGAGCTGCCGTTTAGCTCGCTGATTTTCGCGCGCCAGTGGTTTGTCGTCGGGGAATTGCTGCGCGACCTGCCGCCTGAGGATCGCATCACGCCGATAGCGGGCATGTTGCAGGGCGTGGTGGATAAAGGCGGTGATTTGCGCGTGGAAGTGGCCGACACCAACGAAAGCAAAGAGCTGATGAAGTTCTGCCGTAAGTTCACGGTTCCGCTGCGTTCTGCGCTGCGTGAAGCGGGCGTACTGGCCCGCCACGACTCGCCAACGCGCCCGGTGGTGCATGTCTTCTTTATTGCCCCCGGCTGCTGCTACACCGGCTATTCATACCCCGCCAATAATTCACCCTTCTATATGGGTATTCCGCGACTCAAGTTTCCGGCCGACGCGCCGAGCCGCTCGACGCTGAAACTCGAAGAGGCGTTTCACGTTTTTATTCCGGCGGATGAGTGGGATGAGCGCCTTGCTAACGGTATGTACGCTGTGGATCTTGGCGCATGCCCCGGCGGCTGGACGTATCAGCTGGTGAAACGCAACATGTGGGTGTTTTCCGTTGATAACGGCCCGATGGCGCAAAGCCTGATGGATACCGGCCAGGTGACGTGGCTGCGGGAAGACGGGTTCCGATATAAGCCAACGCGCAACAACATCTCGTGGATGGTGTGCGATATGGTTGAGAAGCCCGCCAAAGTTGCTGCGCTGATGGCCCAGTGGCTGACCAACGGCTGGTGCCGGGAAACCATTTTTAACCTCAAGTTACCGATGAAAAAGCGTTACGAAGAGGTGTCGAACAATCTGGCTTATATTCAGGAGCAACTGGACGCCCACGGTATCAATGCGCAGATTCAGGCTCGCCAGCTCTATCACGATCGTGAAGAGGTGACGGTGCACGTTCGCCGCATGTGGGCCGCCGTCGGCGGGCGGCGGGACGAGCGCTAACGATACAGCGTGAGGACAAAACCCTCACGCGTTAGCTTTCGCCAGCTCTTTGGTTAACGGCAGCAGGATGCGCATCACGTCGCGGCTGCGGTGCTCAATGCGCCCCGGCAGGGCTTCATCGAGATGCTGCTGGTTATCCAGCCTGGCATCATGGTGGCTGACGCCTTCGGGGAAGGCTTTCGACTTTGCCCGTTGCTGGCGACCATCTTTTTTACCGAGTGTCCAGTTTGTCGCTTCTATCGACAGCACCGGAATCCCCGCGTTATCAAACACTTCTGCATCGTTACAGCAGCCAGTACCTTTCGGATAAGCCGGGTTTAGCCCCGGATTGCTGGATGCCGTGATCCCGCGCGAGTGGGCGATGGCCAGAGCACGGTCGCGCGTCAATTTACGTACTGTCGCCGGGGTGTTTTTGCCGCTGTTAAAATAGAGCCTGTCGCCGACGATAAGGTTGTTCAGGTTGATAACCAACAGCGTATTCTTCTTCTCCTGCTCGCTCATTCGCGCCAGAAAACTCGCCGCGCCGAGCTTGCCTTCTTCCTCACCGCTGGTCGCCACAAAGCGGATACTGTACTGCGTCGGCACATCTTTTAACGCCTGCGCCAGTTCAAGCATCACGCCAAGCCCGGAGGCATTGTCATCGATGCCCTGCAACGTCAGCCCGCCGAGATTATGGTTGATATCCGCATCGCTTTGCGGCGCGTAGGTATCCAGGTGCGCCATAATAATTATCTGTTGCGCCATCGTGCCGCTATGGGCAGCAATCACTGAGCTGCCGGTCACGTTTTGCCAGTTTTGCTGGTTATCTTTTGACGTAAAGCGATAGCGGGTTTTGAATTTACGGATATCGCTCTCATAACCCATCCCGGCAAACTGCTGCTGTAAATAATCCGCTGCCAGCATTTCTGCCGGCGTGCCGATCATTCTTCCTGGAAAGAGGGTGGCGATTTGGCGCGCCTGCTCGCTGGCAAGCTCTCCCGGCTGGGCATGACGGGCATGCGCCGGAAGGATAAAGCACACACCAATCGCCAGGACGGCGGTACGGTGGCGCAATACGGAAAACATAGAGAGTCCTTTATGCTGCAATATTTTTGGCTCACTAAGTATGAAACTGTGACGGGCATTGCACAATTTCATTTCCTCTTAACCATGCGAAATTCCTCACGTTAAGCACTTTTTGATCTTAGCTTTGCACAAGCGTTATTACTTTGCGGAACTAGTCATTCCAATTCGTAATTTCATTCGTTCTAAACCGCCCCCTATAGTCCCTTTATTGCTGGTTTTGAGTGAGTTGTCGCGTTGTGGATTATCTGCCGTTATTTGCAGCTGTAAAAAATCGTCCGGTGCTGGTGATCGGCGGTGGAGAGATTGCGCTGCGCAAAATTATGTTTTTGCGCCGGGCCGGGGCGGATGTGCAGGTCGTGGCGGAACAGCCCGACCCCGCGTTAATTGCGCTTTTTGACCAGCAGGCAGCCCGTTGGGTTGCGAAAATCTTTGACGAATCACAGCTGGATAAGGTGTTTCTGGTTATTGCCGCGACAGACGACAGCGCGTTGAACCGACGGGTGTTTGATGCGGCCAATGCGCGCCATCGGCTGGTGAATGTGGTGGACAATCAGCCGCTGTGCTCCTTTATTTTCCCGTCCATTGTCGATCGCTCGCCGCTGCTGGTGGCTATCTCGTCAGGCGGTAACGCGCCGGTGCTGGCGCGACTGCTGCGTGAAAAAATCGAAGCGCTGCTGCCGGGGAATCTGGGCCGAATGGCTGAGGTTGCCGGGCGCTGGCGCGAGCGAATCAAAGCTTTTCGCCACACAACTGATGCCCGCCGTCGTTTCTGGGAGAGCGCTTTTCGCGGGCGTTTTGCCAGCCTGATGGCCGCCGGTGACGAACCCGCAGCCGAGCGGGCGCTGCAGGCAGAGCTGACCAGTCCTGGCAGTAGCGGCGGGGAGATAATCCTTGTCGGTGCCGGGCCGGGAGATGCGGGGCTGCTGACCCTGCGCGGGTTACAGGTCATCCAGCAGGCCGATATTATTTTTTACGATCATCTGGTCAGTGACGAGGTGCTGGAACTGGCCCGCCGTGACGCCGAGAAAGTGTGCGTCGGGAAACGCGCGAGCGCACATGCGGTTGCGCAGCACGACACTAACCGCATGCTGGTGGAAGCCGCGCGCGCCGGTAAGACCGTGGTGCGGCTCAAAGGCGGCGACCCGTTTATTTTTGGTCGGGGCGGCGAGGAGTTACAGGCCGCTGCCGCCGCAGGCGTGCCATTCCAGGTGGTGCCAGGCGTGACGGCGGCATCTGGCGCGACGGCCTATGCAGGTATTCCGCTGACGCACAGAGATTACGCGCAAAGTGTGACCTTTGTTACTGGTCATTACAAAGCCGATAGCGCGCCCTTTGACTGGGCGCAGCTCGCGCAAAGCCGCCAGACGCTGGCTATCTATATGGGCACGATGAAAGCGGCGGAGATAAGCAAACAGTTACTGGCGCACGGTCGCGGCAAAACCACGCCGGTTGCGGTGATTTCCCGCGGTACGCGCGCGGATCAACAGGTCGCGACCGGCACATTAGAACAACTTGAGGACCTGGCGAAAGCTGCCCCGATGCCTGCGCTGTTAGTGGTGGGCGAAGTGGTCGGGCTTCATCGCGAACTCGCCTGGTTCCGGCACATGACAGCAGCGCAAGCATTCTCTGCGTCTGTGATTAATCTGGCTTAAGGAAAGGTTATGGATCAAAAACGACTCACTCACCTGCGGCAACTGGAAGCAGAAAGCATCCATATCATCCGCGAAGTGGCGGCTGAATTTGCCAACCCGGTGATGATGTACTCCATCGGCAAAGACTCCAGCGTGATGCTTCATCTGGCGCGCAAAGCGTTTTACCCCGGCACGCTGCCGTTCCCGCTGCTGCACGTCGATACCGGCTGGAAATTCCGTGAGATGTATGAATTCCGTGACCGTACCGCCAAAGCTTACGGCTGTGAATTGCTGGTGCATCGCAACCCGGAAGGCGTGGCGATGGGCATCAACCCATTTGTTCATGGCAGTGCCAAACACACCGATATTATGAAAACCGAAGGGTTAAAGCAGGCGCTGAACAAATACGGTTTCGACGCAGCTTTCGGCGGCGCGCGCCGTGATGAAGAAAAATCCCGCGCGAAGGAGCGAATTTACTCCTTCCGCGATCGTTTTCACCGCTGGGACCCGAAAAACCAGCGCCCGGAGCTGTGGCACAACTACAACGGGCAGATTAACAAAGGCGAAAGCATCCGCGTCTTCCCGCTCTCCAACTGGACCGAGCTGGATATCTGGCAATATATCTATCTGGAAAATATCGAAATTGTTCCGCTCTATCTGGCAGCGGAGCGCCCGGTGCTGGAGCGCGACGGCATGCTGATGATGATTGACGATGATCGTATCGATCTGCAGCCTGGCGAAGTGATTGAGAAACGAATGGTGCGTTTCAGAACCCTGGGCTGCTGGCCGCTGACCGGGGCGGTGGAATCTACCGCTCGTACCCTGCCGGAGATAATCGAAGAGATGCTGGTCTCCACCACCAGCGAACGTCAGGGCCGCGTGATTGACCGCGACCAGGCCGGCTCAATGGAGCTGAAAAAACGTCAGGGATATTTCTAAGGAGCTGCCATGAACACGACTATTGCTCAACAAATTGCTGATGAAGGCGGCGTCGAAGCCTACCTGCACGCCCAGCAACACAAAAGCCTGCTGCGCTTTCTGACCTGCGGCAGCGTCGATGACGGGAAAAGTACGCTGATTGGCCGCTTGCTGCACGATACCCGGCAAATCTATGAAGATCAGCTCTCTACGCTGCATAATGACAGCAAACGTCACGGTACGCAGGGCGAAAAACTTGACCTGGCGCTGCTGGTGGATGGCCTACAGGCGGAGCGCGAACAGGGCATTACCATTGACGTGGCCTATCGTTACTTCTCTACTGAAAAACGTAAATTTATCATCGCCGACACGCCGGGGCACGAGCAGTACACGCGCAATATGGCAACGGGCGCTTCGACCTGCGAGCTGGCTATTTTGCTGATTGATGCGCGCAAAGGCGTGCTGGATCAGACCCGTCGCCACAGCTTTATCTCGACCCTGCTTGGCATCAAGCACCTGGTAGTGGCGGTCAATAAAATGGATCTGGTGGACTATAGCGAACAGGCGTTTAACACTATTCGCGAGGATTACTTGACCTTTGCCGCCCAGCTGCCGGGCAATCTCGACATCCGCTTTGTGCCGCTGTCGGCGCTGGAAGGGGATAATGTTGCCAGCCAGAGTGCGAAGATGGCGTGGTACAGCGGCCCGACGCTGCTGGAGATGCTGGAAACCGTGGAGATCCAGCGCGTGGTGGACAGCCAGCCGATGCGTTTTCCGGTGCAGTACGTCAACCGCCCGAACCTCGATTTCCGTGGTTTTTCCGGCACGCTGGCTTCCGGTGTGGTGAAAGTCGGTCAGCGGGTTAAAGTGTTACCCTCCGGCGTGGAGTCAAGCGTTGCGCGTATCGTGACGTTTGACGGCGATTTACCTGAAGCGGCGGCAGGAGAGGCGATTACGCTGGTGCTGAAAGATGAAATCGATATCAGCCGTGGCGATTTGCTGCTGGATGCGCAGGACGCGTTGCCCGCCGTACAGAGCGCGTCCCTCGACGTGGTGTGGATGGCCGAGCAGCCGCTCCAGCCGGGCCAGAGCTTCGATATCAAAGTGGCGGGTAAGAAAACCCGTGCGCGCATTGATGCAATTCAGTATCAGGTTGATATCAATAACCTGACCCAGCGCCAGGTGGAAAACCTGCCGCTGAACGGTATCGGGCTGGTCGATTTGACCTTTGACGAGCCGTTGACGCTGGATGCTTACCAGCAAAACCCGGTCACCGGCGGCGTTATCTTTATCGATCGCCTGAGCAATGTCACCGTGGGCGCCGGAATGGTGCGTGAAGTGCATGTGCGCGAACCCGGCGAGCGCGCAGCCTTTAGCGACTTTGAACTGGAACTCAATCAGCTGATTCGCAAGCATTTCCCTCACTGGGGCGCGCGCGACCTGCTGGGAGGCAACTGATGGCCGAACATGACGAGAACATCGTCTGGCATGCGCACCCGGTAACCGCCGGGCAGCGCGAGCAGCTCCACGGGCACCGGGGCGTGGTGCTGTGGTTTACCGGCCTGTCGGGTTCCGGTAAATCGACGGTGGCCGGTGCGCTGGAAGAGGCGCTGCACCGGCTTGGCGTGAGCACCTATTTGCTTGATGGCGACAACGTGCGCCACGGTTTGTGCAGCGATCTCGGTTTTAGCGATGCGGATCGCAAAGAGAATATCCGCCGCGTAGGCGAGGTCGCCAGACTGATGGTGGAAGCCGGGCTGGTGGTGCTGACAGCCTTTATTTCACCGCACCGTGCGGAGCGGCAGATGGTGCGGGAGCGTCTTGGCGAAGGGCGTTTTATCGAAGTGTATGTTGATACGCCGCTGGCGGTTTGCGAAGCGCGTGACCCGAAGGGGTTATACAAAAAAGCGCGAGCAGGCGCGTTGCCTAATTTCACGGGAATCGATGCGGTATACGAAGCGCCGGAATCCGCAGACCTTCATCTTGATGGTGAACAATTGGTAACAAATTTGGTGAGCCAATTATTAGATCTCCTCCGACGGGACGATATTATCAGATCCTGAGACGGTACTGGCGATACTCGTCATCTTTTGCTTGCTAAAAGGTTACGCGTATCACCCCTTTGCCGGTCGTTCAGGTAACAGGATCAGATATGCGTAACAGTCAGAACATCACCATCTCCCGGCCGGAGTCCCTCACGACAACGACCGCCGACGAAACCACATGGTCTCTCCCCGGGGCCGTCGTGGGTTTCGTGGCATGGTTGCTGGCGCTGGCCATCCCCTTTATGGTTTACGGCTCTAATACGCTGTTTGTCTTCCTTTATACCTGGCCCTTTTTTCTCGCGCTGATGCCTGTCTCCGTGGTGGTCGGCATCGCGCTGCATTCACTGCTTGGCGGTAAATTCCTTTATACTTGCATTGCCACCTTGCTGGTGGTCGCGGCGATGTTTGGCGTGCTGTTTCTTTGGCTGATGGGCTGATCCATTGGTCTAAAAGCGTAACGTCCATTAAGACAATGTGTCACTTTATGGCAAGCATTTGTGATAAAATCCGCCGCTTGCACGGTATCACCCTGCCATCTGTGGAGTCTGACGAAAAGTTGTGGGATGATGATGCCGTTTTTCAGGGGGCAGGATGGGTAAACTAACGCTGCTATTGCTGGCTTTACTGGTCTGGCTACAGTACTCGCTGTGGTTCGGTAAAAATGGCCTGCATGATTATGGCCGCGTCAGCGAAGATGTGGCAGCTCAACAGGCAACGAATGCCAAACTAAAAGCGCGCAACGATCAGCTCTTTGCCGAAATTGATGACCTCAATGGCGGTCAGGAGGCGATTGAGGAACGCGCACGCAACGAATTAAGCATGACAAAGCCGGGCGAAACCTTCTATCGTCTGGTGCCGGATGCGTCGAAACGCGCGCCGGGAACAACGCAAAATACACAATCAAGACCCTGATATTTTCAGTTGCAGGCACGGCTAACGACGCTCGCCCCTGCAACGCGAAGTATTGCGGGTCATTAAACACTCCCGGGTTTACGACATGGCAGCAATAAGTCCGGACGTATGTGCCGTTGTGCCGGCCGCCGGTTTTGGCCGCCGCATGCAGACGGAATGTCCTAAGCAGTATCTCTCCATTGGTAATAAAACCATTCTTGAGCATGCGGTTGCCGCACTGCTCGTTAACCCGTGCGTTGGCCGGGTTATCATCGCCGTCAGCGAGGGCGATAAGCGCTTCTGGCAGCTTCCTCTTGCAAAGCATCCGCAGATAACCGTGGTCAACGGTGGCGCAGAGCGCGCCGATTCCGTGCTGGCCGGTCTTGAAGCCGCCGCTGGCGCCGGGTGGGTGTTGGTGCACGACGCGGCGCGTCCCTGCCTGCATCAGGACGATCTGAACCGCCTGCTCAGGCTGCGCGAAACCAGTCGTGTGGGCGGTATCCTTGCGACACCCGTGCGCGATACGATGAAGCGCGCCGAGCCGGGGAAAACCGCCATTGCGCATACCGTCGATCGTAACGATTTATGGCACGCGTTAACGCCGCAATTTTTCCCGCAGGAACTTCTTCACCACTGCCTCACGCGTGCGCTGCACCAGGGGGCGACAATCACCGACGAAGCGTCAGCGCTGGAGTTTTGCGGCTACCATCCGGAGCTGGTGCCGGGACGTGCGGATAACATCAAAGTCACCCGGCCGGAAGATTTACGGCTCGCGGAATTTTATCTGACCCATTCAGACCTTCAGGAGAATGCATAATGCGTATTGGACACGGTTTTGACGTACACGCCTTTGGCGGAGAAGGCCCAATCATCATCGGCGGCGTGCGTATTCCTTACGAAAAAGGACTGCTGGCGCACTCTGATGGCGATGTGGCGCTGCATGCGCTGACTGATGCCTTGCTGGGGGCCGCCGCAATGGGGGATATTGGTAAACTGTTCCCGGACACAGATAACGCTTATAAAGGTGCAGACAGCCGCGCGTTGCTGCGCGAAGCCTGGCGGCGTATTCAGGGCAAAGGTTATGCGCTGGGCAATGTGGACGTTACCATTATCGCGCAGGCACCGAAAATGCTGCCGCATATTCCGCAGATGCGTGTTTTTATCGCAGAAGATCTCGGCTGCCATATGGATGATGTCAATGTAAAAGCCACCACCACAGAGAAACTCGGTTTCACCGGGCGCGGCGAGGGCATTGCCTGTGAAGCGGTGGCGTTGCTGATTAAGGCAGGCAAATGATTGATTTTGATAATCTGACCTATTTGCATGGTAAACCGGCCGGTAAAGGCTTGCTAAAAGCGAATCCGGAAGATTTTGTCGTCATTGAAGACTTAGGGTTTACACCGGATGGCGAAGGTGAGCATATTCTGGTACGAATTCTGAAAAATGGCTGCAATACGCGTTTCGTTGCTGACTCTCTGGCAAAATTCCTTAAAATTCATGCCCGTGAAGTGAGCTTTGCCGGGCAAAAAGATAAACATGCGGTGACGGAGCAGTGGTTGTGCGCCCGTGTGCCGGGCAATGCGATGCCGGATCTCAGCGCTTTCGAGCTTGAAGGATGCAAAGTGCTGGAGTATGCCCGCCATAAACGCAAACTGCGCCTCGGCGCTTTGCGCGGGAATAACTTCACCCTCGTGCTGCGCGAAGTAAGCGATCGCGAGGATGTCGACGCGCGTTTGCAGGCCATCGCCGGGCAGGGCGTGCCGAACTATTTTGGCGCGCAGCGTTTCGGCATCGGCGGGAGCAATCTTCTGGGCGCGCTGCGCTGGGCGCAAAGCGGCGCGCCGGTGCGCGATCGTAACAAACGCAGCTTCTGGTTGTCGGCTGCGCGCAGCGCGTTGTTTAATCAGATAGTCAGCGAACGGTTGCAGAAAACAGGCTTTAATCAAGTTGTTGACGGCGATGCGCTACAATTAGCGGGGCGCGGCAGCTGGTTTGTCGCCACGCAAGAAGAGCAGGCGGAACTGCAGACCCGCGTTGATGCAAAAGAATTGATGATTACCTCCGTGCTGCCGGGTAGCGGCGAGTGGGGAACTCAGCGCCAGGCGCTGGCGTTTGAGCAAGATGCCGTGGCGAGTGCGCCAGAGTTACAGGCATTACTGGTGCGGGAAAAAGTCGAAGCGGCACGCCGGGCGATGCTGCTCTACCCGCAGCAGTTGAATTGGAACTGGTGGGATGATGTCACCGTCGAGTTACGTTTCTGGCTACCGGCGGGGAGTTTTGCCACCAGTGTGGTCAGGGAATTAATCAACACATCAGGTGAATATGCGAATATTGCTGAGTAACGATGATGGGGTCCATGCGCCGGGTATCCAGACGCTGGCCAGGGCTCTTCGGGAGTTTGCCGATGTGCAGGTTGTCGCACCCGATCGTAACCGCAGTGGCGCGTCTAATTCACTGACGCTCGAATCTTCGCTCCGCACTTTCACTTTTGACAACGGCGATATTGCCGTGCAGATGGGTACGCCAACAGACTGTGTCTATCTTGGCGTTAATGCCCTGATGCGCCCGCGACCGGATGTTGTCGTCTCCGGGATTAATGCCGGGCCGAATCTTGGGGACGATGTTATCTACTCAGGAACCGTTGCCGCTGCGATGGAGGGCCGCCATCTTGGCTTTCCCGCGCTGGCGGTGTCGCTCAATGGGCATACCCATTACGATACCGCAGCCGCCGTCACCTGCTCTCTTCTGCGCGCGCTCAGCCGCGAACCGCTGCGTACCGGGCGTATCCTGAATATCAACGTGCCCGATCTTCCGCTGTCGGAGATTAAAGGCATCCGCGTCACCCGCTGCGGCAGCCGTCACCCGGCGGATCAGGTCATTCCTCAGCAGGACCCGCGTGGTAATACGCTTTACTGGATTGGCCCGCCCGGAGAGAAATGTGACGCCGGGCCGGATACAGATTTCGCTGCTATTGATGAAGGCTACGTGTCTGTTACTCCGCTGCATGTGGATTTAACCGCTTATAGCGCGCATGATGTCGTGTCGGGCTGGTTAGAAAGCGCCGGAGTGAATACGCAATGGTAAGCAAACGCGTTCAGGATCTCCTTTATCAGCTGCGGGTGCAGGGCATCAAAAATGAACGGGTGCTCGATGCCATGTCGCGGGTGCCGCGCGAGCGATTTATTGATGAGGCGTTTGAACATAAAGCGTGGGAAAACGTCGCGTTGCCTATCGGTCAGGGTCAAACTATCTCTCAGCCTTATATGGTCGCGCGGATGACCGAGCTGCTGGAGCTGACGCCCGCCTCGCGCGTGCTGGAGATAGGCACCGGCTCCGGTTACCAGACGGCTATCCTGGCGCAACTGGTGCAGCACGTCTGTTCCGTTGAAAGAATTAAAGGCTTGCAATGGCAGGCGCGACGCCGCCTTAAGCAACTTGATTTACATAATGTTTCAACTCGGCATGGCGATGGCTGGCAAGGATGGCAGGCACGCGCGCCATTTGATGCCATAATCGTCACCGCAGCGCCGCCGGAAATTCCAGTGGCGCTAATGTCACAATTAGACGAAGGTGGCATTCTTGTTCTGCCCGTAGGTAATGAATATCAGCAGCTAAAGCGTGTTCGCCGACGGGGAAGCGAATTTATTATTGATACCGTGGAAGATGTGCGTTTTGTTCCGTTAATCCGAGGGGAACTGGCCTGAGAAGCAGAGTTTTCCTGGGTTTTTCATTGGATAACAGCGTATGGTGGGCAAATTTGCCGTCACCGGCCACGGGTATTTTAAGTCATTGGTAACAGACATAATTGTTGGGGGATAAATGAGCACGGGAAGCCCGAAGTTCACCGTAAGTCGTATCGCGGCATTGTCACTGGTTTCGCTTTGGCTGGCAGGGTGTTCAAATTCCACTAACCCGCCCGCACCGGTCACCTCCGTTGGCGGTAGCGCCGATTCCGGCGCTGGCACAAATTCCGGTATGCTTATCACACCGCCGCCGAAAATGGGCACCACGTCGCAGCAGCCGACGCAGGTTCAGCCTGTTCAACAGCCTCCCGCCATTCAGCCAACCCAAATGCAGACGCAACCCATGGCGCAGCAGCCCGTTGAAACGGTAAATGGCCGAATTATTTACAATCGTCAGTATGGGAACATTCCGAAAGGCAGTTATTCCGGCGGCAGCACCTACACGGTAAAGCGCGGCGATACGCTGTTCTATATTGCCTGGATAACCGGGAACGATTTCCGTGATCTGGCGCAAAGAAATAACGTCCCCGCCCCGTATAGCCTGAATGTCGGCCAAACGCTACAGGTTGGTAATGCTTCTGGAACGCCGATCACCGGAGGCAATGCAATAACTCAGGCTGATGCAAATGCGCAGGGAATCGTTGCAAAACCTGCACAAAATTCAACCGCGGTGGTTGCTTCAAAACCGACAATTACGTATTCTGAAGATTCAGGTGAACGAAGTGCTAACAAAATGTTGCCAAATAACAAGCCTGCGACAACCGTTACAGCGCCTGTTACAGCTCCTTCTGTAAGTACTACCGAACCGACTGCCAGCAGTACATCAACCAGTGCGCCGATTGCGGCATGGCGCTGGCCGACTGAAGGCAAGATTATCGACAACTTCTCTGCGACCGAAGGTGGCAATAAAGGTGTTGATATCGCAGGCAGCAAAGGACAGGCTATCGTCGCGACCGCAGATGGGCGCGTTGTGTATGCCGGGAATGCGCTGCGCGGTTACGGTAATCTTATCATCATCAAACATAATGATGATTACCTGAGTGCCTACGCCCATAACGACACGATGCTGGTCCGGGAACAACAAGAAGTTAAGGCGGGGCAAAAAATAGCTACCATGGGTAGCACCGGAACCAGTTCTACACGCTTGCATTTTGAAATTCGTTACAAGGGGAAATCCGTAAACCCGCTGCGTTATTTGCCGCAGCGATAAATCGGTGCAAAGTGATTGATTACTCCCCATCCTGAACAGCTGCAGCGAGCGCAGATGCCACTGTAGGGTTCGTTATGAAGAGTAACGGCGCTTTGCCCAGGGATCACGGGTAGGAGCCACCTTATGAGTCAGAATACGCTGAAAGTTCATGATTTAAATGAAGATGCGGAATTTGATGAGAATGGAGTAGAGGCTTTTGACGAAAAAGCCTTAGTTGAAGAGGAACCCAGTGATAACGACCTGGCTGAAGAGGAGCTGTTATCGCAGGGTGCCACCCAGCGTGTTTTAGACGCGACTCAGCTGTACCTTGGGGAGATTGGGTACTCTCCGCTCTTAACGGCAGAAGAAGAAGTTTACTTCGCTCGCCGTGCATTACGTGGTGACATAGCCTCCCGCCGTCGCATGATCGAAAGCAACCTGCGTCTGGTGGTTAAAATTGCCCGCCGTTACAGCAACCGTGGTCTGGCACTTTTAGACCTGATTGAAGAGGGCAACCTGGGGCTGATCCGCGCCGTTGAGAAGTTTGACCCTGAACGTGGGTTCCGTTTCTCAACCTATGCAACCTGGTGGATTCGTCAGACCATCGAACGGGCAATCATGAACCAAACCCGTACGATTCGTCTGCCGATTCACATTGTTAAAGAGCTGAACGTTTATCTGCGTACCGCACGTGAGTTGTCCCATAAACTGGACCACGAGCCAAGCGCTGAAGAGATTGCCGAGCAGCTTGATAAACCCGTTGATGATGTCAGCCGTATGCTGCGTCTCAATGAGCGCATTACCTCAGTAGATACGCCTCTGGGCGGTGATTCTGAAAAAGCGCTGCTGGATATCCTGGCCGATGAGAAAGATAACGGCCCGGAAGACACCACGCAGGACGATGATATGAAACAAAGCATCGTCAAATGGCTGTTCGAACTGAACGCCAAACAGCGTGAAGTGCTGGCGCGTCGTTTCGGCCTGCTGGGCTATGAAGCTGCGACACTTGAAGATGTGGGCCGCGAAATTGGTCTTACTCGTGAACGTGTTCGTCAGATTCAGGTTGAAGGCCTGCGTCGTTTGCGTGAAATCCTGCAAGCGCAAGGGCTGAATATCGAAGCGCTCTTCCGCGAATAAGCATCTATTCAACCCAAAAAGGCCGGTCGCAAGACTGGCCTTTTTCTTTTCTGCCTTACTCCTGAGCCATCATTTTTTTGATTGATGCGGCAAATGCGCTTTGCTCCTCATCGCTCAGCCTGCTTAAAAACGCCTTATCCACATCGCTGGCAAGTGACATCGTGGCGGCCAGCAGCGCTTCGCCTTCTCCGGTCAGAAAGACAAACCGTCGGCGTTTATCCGCCGGATCGTTCTCTCTGCGCACCAGACCACGGCTTTCCATACGGCTCAGCATCTCTGCCAGCGTGGCTTTCGTGGTGACCGCCGCCTGCGTTAGCTCTACCTGCTCAATGCCTGGATGTTCGGCGATGGAGCGGAGCACGGAGTATTGCGGTTTCGTCAGCTCAGGCACCGCTTGCTGCCAGCACGCGGTGTGTTGCTGAAACAGTTTACGCAGCAGGTGAAATGTTTCGTTTCGTAATTCCATGGATGGGCTCCGCATCATAATCCGGCGTTAATCATAGCGGCTTCTGCGCATTTTTTTAACGCCTCTCTTTTTAACCTTTCTTGCTACTAAGTCATTGGCCGATCTTGTCAGCAAGTATTGATGAGGGTAATGTGTTTGCATAATGTTCGTGTACGAACAAATTAAGGTGGCTAATGAAACTGATTGTTGGAATGACCGGTGCGACAGGTGCGCCATTGGCGGTCGCACTGTTGCAGGCATTACAGCAGATGCCGGAGGTAGAAACGCATCTGGTGTGTCGAAATGGGCTAAAACCACTATTGAACTGGAAACGCCCTTTAGCGCGCGTGATGTCGCCGCCCTGGCGGATCATTGCCATAACCCGGCGGATCAAGCAGCGACCATCTCATCCGGATCGTTTTATACCGACGGCATGATCATCATTCCCTGCAGTATGAAAACGCTGGCAGGTATTCGCGCTGGTTATGCAGAAGGGCTGGTGGGGCGTGCTGCCGATGTGGTGCTAAAAGAGGGGCGCAAGCTGGTGCTGGTACCGCGTGAAACGCCGCTGAGCGCCATCCATCTGGAAAACATGCTGGCATTATCGCGCCTGGGCGTCGCCATGGTTCCACCGATGCCTGCGTATTACAACCATCCGCAAACAATTGACGACGTCACGCTACACATTGTTGCTCGCGTGCTGGATCAGTTTGGTCTTTCGCTGCCGCAGGCGAAACGCTGGAGGGGCTTACAGGCGGCACAGAATTATTCACAGGAGAACATATAATGGCTTTTGATGATTTACGCAGTTTTTTACGTGCGCTGGACGACCAGGGACAGCTGTTAAAAATCAGTGAAGAGGTGAATGCCGAGCCGGATTTAGCCGCAGCGGCCAATGCGACGGGCCGCATTGGCGAAGGCGCACCGGCGCTGTGGTTCGATAATATTCGCGGCTTTGTTGATGCCCGCGTCGCTCTGAACACCATCGGGTCCTGGCAGAACCACGCAATTGCGCTGGGATTGCCGCCCAACATGCCGGTTAAACAGCAAATTGACGAATATATTCGCCGCTGGGAGCAATTTCCGGTCGCGCCGGAACGTCGTGATAATCCACCCTGGGCGGAAAACAGCGTGGAAGGTGAAGAGATCAATCTGTTTGATATCTTGCCACTGTTTCGCCTCAACGATGGCGACGGCGGTTTTTACCTTGATAAAGCCTGTGTCGTTTCCCGCGATCCGCTCGATCCCGAACACTTCGGCAAACAGAATGTCGGTATTTATCGCATGGAAGTCAAAGGCAAGCGCAAACTTGGCCTGCAACCGGTGCCGATGCACGACATTGCGCTGCATCTGCATAAAGCGGAAGAGCGCGGCGAGGATTTGCCTGTTGCCATCACGCTCGGCAACGATCCGATCATTACTCTGATGGGTGCAACGCCGCTGAAATATGATCAGTCTGAATATGAAATGGCCGGGGCGTTGCGTGAAAGCCCCTATCCGATAGCAACGGCGCCGCTGACCGGTTTCGATGTGCCGTGGGGATCGGAGGTCATCCTGGAAGGGGTGATTGAGGGACGTAAGCGCGAGATTGAAGGGCCGTTCGGTGAGTTCACCGGTCACTATTCTGGCGGGCGCAACATGACGGTCGTGCGTATCGATAAAATCTCTTACCGCACTCAACCGATTTTTGAATCGCTCTATCTCGGCATGCCGTGGACCGAAATTGACTATCTGATGGGTCCGGCGACCTGCGTGCCGCTGTATCAGCAGCTGAAAGCTGAGTTCCCGGAAGTGCAGGCGGTTAACGCCATGTATACCCACGGCCTGCTGGCGATTATTTCTACCAAAAAACGCTACGGCGGCTTTGCCCGCGCCGTGGGGCTACGCGCCATGACCACCCCGCACGGCCTGGGTTACGTGAAGATGGTGATTATGGTTGATGAAGATGTCGATCCGTTCAACTTGCCGCAGGTGATGTGGGCGCTCTCGTCGAAAGTGAACTCGGCGGGCGATCTGGTGCAGTTGCCGAATATGTCGGTGCTGGAGCTGGATCCTGGTTCAAGCCCGGCAGGGATAACGGACAAGTTAATTATTGACGCCACAACCCCGGTCGCGCCGGATAACCGTGGTCACTATAGCCAACCCGTACAGGATCTGCCAGAAACCAAACTCTGGGTAGAAAAACTGACCGCTATGCTGGCCAATCAAAAAGGAGAAAAATAATGATATGCCCACGTTGTGCCGATGAGCAAATTGAAGTGATGGCGAAGTCCCCGGTAAAAGACGTCTGGACCGTGTTCCAATGCCAGCACTGTTTATACACCTGGCGGGACACTGAACCTCTGCGCCGTACTCACCGCGACCATTACCCTGAAGCGTTTCGTATGACGCAGGAAGATATTGATAACGCACCGCAGGTACCGACTATTCCGCCGCTACTGGCGAAGTAATTCCCTGCCGTGCGCCCTTTTTACCGAAGGGTTTTCGCTCTCCCTGGCTGGGGAGAGCGTCAGTTACACCAGGCTTTTCAGCCGGTAAATCCACTCCAGCGCCTGACGCGGCGTCAGTGTGTCCGGGTCGAGGCTCTCCAGCGCTTCTACCGCCGGGCTGGTTTCTTCCGCCTGCGCCAGCAGCGACATCTGCGTGCCGTCAATCTGCGTAGAAGCGGCACCCGGCGACAAGCTTTCCAGCTCACGCAGTTTATTGCGCGCGCGCTTGATAACCTCTTTTGGCACGCCCGCAAGCGCAGCGACCGCCAGGCCGTAACTCTTACTGGCTGCGCCATCTTGTACGCTGTGCATAAAGGCAATCGTGTCGCCGTGTTCCAGCGCATCCAGATGCACATTGGCGACGCCTTCCATTTTCTCCGGCAACTGCGTTAGCTCAAAGTAATGGGTAGCAAACAGCGTCAACGCCTTGATTTTGTTCGCCAGATTCTCTGCGCAAGCCCATGCCAGCGAAAGCCCGTCATAGGTTGAGGTGCCGCGCCCAATTTCGTCCATCAGCACCAGGCTATTTTGCGTGGCATTATGCAGGATGTTGGCGGTTTCGGTCATTTCAACCATAAAGGTTGAACGCCCGCTTGCCAGATCGTCTGCCGCGCCGACACGGGTAAAGATGCGATCGATTGGCCCAATCTCCACGCTCTGCGCCGGAACATAACTGCCAATATAGGCCAGCAAGGCAATCAGCGCGGTCTGGCGCATATAGGTACTTTTACCCCCCATATTCGGCCCGGTAATGATTAACATCCGTCGCTGGGGTGATAATTGCAGAGGGTTGGCTATAAAGGGGTCGTTAAGAACCTGCTCAACCACCGGATGGCGGCCTTCAGTAATGTGAATGCCTGGCTTGTCGCTAAAGGTTGGACAGCAGTAATTGAGCGTATCCGCCCGCTCCGCCAGGTTAACCAGCACATCCAGCTCGGCCAGGGCCGTTGCGCTCTGCTGCAAATCGGCAAGATGCGGCATCAGCAGATCAAACAGCTCTTCATAAAGCTGTTTTTCCAGTGCCAGCGCTTTTCCTTTAGAAGTCAGTACTTTATCTTCGTACTCTTTCAGTTCAGGAATAATATAGCGTTCGGCGTTTTTCAGCGTCTGGCGGCGGACGTAGTTAATGGGTGCCAGATGGCTCTGGCCACGGCTGATTTGGATGTAATAACCGTGCACGGCGTTATAGCCGACTTTCAGAGTATCGAGGCCAAGTCGTTCACGCTCGCGTATTTCCAGCCGGTCGAGATAGTCCGTCGCGCCATCCGCCAGCCCGCGCCACTCGTCCAGTTCAGCGTTATAGCCAGGGGCAATGACGCCGCCATCGCGCACCAATACCGGCGGCGCATCGATAATCGCCCGCTCCAGCAGCTCGCGAAGCTCGGTGAACTCACCCATTTTTTCGCGCAGTGCCTGCACCGGCGCGCTATCAACATCAGCCAGTAACGCGCGTAATTCAGGAAGTTGCTGGAAAGCGTGCCGCATACGCGCGAGGTCGCGTGGACGCGCAGTACGCAGCGCCAGGCGCGCAATAATTCGCTCCAGATCGCCCACCTGGCGCAGCACCGGCTGCAGTTCAGCGGTGCGTTCCTGCAAAGCGCTGATGGTTTGTTGACGCTCGATTAAAATTTTCGTGTCGCGCACCGGCATATGCAGCCAGCGTTTTAGCATGCGGCTACCCATTGGCGTGACCGTGCGATCAAGCACTGACGCCAGCGTGTTCTCTATGCCCCCGGCGAGGTTCTGGGTGATTTCCAGGTTACGACGGGTGGCGGCATCCATAATGATGGTGTCTTGCTGACGTTCCATCGTAATCGAGCGGATATGGGGAAGGGCAGTGCGCTGGGTGTCTTTCACATACTGTAGCAGGCAGCCGGCCGCGCACAGGCCACGCGGCGCATTTTCCACGCCGAAGCCTGTCAGGTCGCGCGTGCCGAATTGCAGATTTAACTGCTGGCGCGCGGTATCAATCTCAAACTCCCAAAGCGGGCGGCGGCGCAGGCCACGGCGGCCTTCGATAAGGGAGGTTTCTGCAAAATCTTCGGCATAGAGCAGCTCTGCGGGATTGGTGCGCTGAAGCTCAGCCGCCATGGTGTCTCTGTCGGCAGGCTCGCTAAGGCGAAAACGCCCGGAGCTGATATCAAGCGTGGCATAGCCAAAGCCTTTGCTGTCTTGCCAAATTGCAGCCAGCAGGTTGTCCTGGCGCTCCTGGAGTAATGCTTCATCGCTGATGGTACCCGGCGTGACGATACGCACAACTTTACGCTCAACCGGGCCTTTGCTGGTTGCCGGATCGCCAATTTGCTCGCAGATAGCCACGGACTCGCCCAGGCTCACCAGCTTCGCCAGATAGTTTTCTACCGCATGATGAGGAACGCCCGCCATCGGGATCGGCTCGCCAGCCGACGCGCCGCGTTTAGTGAGCGAGATATCCATCAGTTGGGATGCACGTTTCGCATCGTCGTAGAACAGCTCATAAAAATCACCCATACGATAGAACAGTAAAATGTCCGGATGCTGGGCTTTCAGCTTCAGGTACTGCTGCATCATTGGGGTATGCGCGTCGAAGTTGTCGATAGTACTCATCAGTTTGTGATGTCCATTTTTAAATTTAATCAGCTAATGATTTTTGTTGTTTTGATTGATTATCATGTTGCTTTACCGGGCCCATAAAAACGCAGTTTTATGAGTTTGTAGCTAGCATAATAACGGAGTCTGCAAGTCAGGAAAACTGTGGGAGGGGCGCGGTTGTGTTTAGTAACATAAATAAGGCAAAAATTAAATTGTGCGTGACATAAATCGTCTGTTTTCTGCTCCGGTCAGGTTTGTCATCGCGTTGTTATGAATCACAAAGCGCTGTCCTGCGTCAGGGGTAATGCATCCCTGGTTGATGCGATACCAACAACGTCGTGGGAATATTTGTTCCAGAAGAAGCAGATTGGGGATGTTGTCATGGGAGAAATAAAAATTCGCATAAACCGCACCAATTTTACCCAGCATTAATGATTTTTCTTCCAGTCCATTCAAATTTAATTCACTGGTATCAAAATGTGTACCATATCTGTCAGGATCAATCATGGCATTGCCAAAAATACCGTGGCAGAGTGAAAGGTGAGTATTCGCCGGGCGATTCTGCTGTGTATCATGGTAGTGTGCAATATCTGCATGAATAATGTCTTTAATTTCTGCATTATTATTGTTCATCTCTTTTTGCATTGCAATACGCGACATATAAATGCCCGTTGCGCCGTGGCACCAGGCATTGAAATCGTTACCGGTATTATAGGTTGATATATCATTCCATCCTGAATTGATGCGAAATGCGTTCTCGTAGCGCAGGGCTTTTATAATGACTTTACCAATTTCTTTATCATGGAAAATAGTATTGGCAAGAGTTAATGCATATACAATCCCTGCATTCCCATGGGAAAAACCGGTCCAGCCTCGTCCCCAGGTTACACGGTTTTCTGCATGATGATTTGCGCAGGTCAGTATTTTGTTTGTTAAAATTTTAATCGTCAGCTCCGTTTTTCTGCATGGGTAAACAGCATGCATTCTGCAACTGACTATCAAAATACCTGCAATGCCCGCGAGAATATCACAATTGACGTTGCGTTGGTTTATCACTGTGCGAGTTATATTAAAAAGACGGCTGAAGAAAACATCGCTGTCAATAATTCCTGGTGCGTGCCTGATTAACAAATATTCGTTATATAGCATACTTCCCTTACTGGAATCAAAACAGCCAAAGTATCCTCCTGGATCTGTATCGGGGATGATTTTATACAGTTTTTTTAGTTTGTCTTCTTTAGCCGTTGTCGGTTCGGAAATTAAATCACATATTTGTAAAAAGAGTGCGCCACCGAGTCCATTATATACATCGCCTCGCATGACGATTAGCGCTCGTGAGTCACTCATTTTTCGTTTTAAATTAAGATAAATGTCTTTTTTATTGCAGCGGCATGACCTGGTTGCGATAAAATTAACTAATGAGTTGAGTTCCGGTTGCTTTAGAGGGGCAGCATTGGTCTGCGGAAATAATGTCTTCAGTGAAATAGCGATTAACGTTTTTTGCAGTACCGTCTCGTCCTGACTGGTCGCTCTGTAGTTTTTTGCTAAGAACTCTTTACGTTGCAGAAAGCCCTCAGCAACGTTAATTTTTGTGCCATCTATGGAATGACATTTTTCATTTAATAAATCGACATAAAAAACAGATGTTTTGCCATCAATTAACGATAAATACTCAGAACGAATAACATCGATGGGTATATCTTTATGATACAGGGCGCAGGCGATATAAATATTACGCAGAAGCGGAACGGATGGCCAGGCCGGATGCTTTGAGATGGTTAATATATCGCCATAGATTTTGGTGGCTCGGAAAAGTATTCTACCTTTTAACTTGCTAACTTTTGCCAGGCTGCGCTGTATTGATTTTCTTTCTCTTAACAAGGAGACCATTTTTTCATAGCCATGCACTATCGCGTCAATGATTTTATCATTTAATTCATTATTGTTATACGCAGGTGTATTATATCCCCCTCCTAATTTGAAAGGGTAAATTTTAAGGTACACTTTTCCCTCTTCGTTCATTTCCGGGCTTATTTTATTAATCATTGTGTTTTTGGTGCCAATACCGCAAATAAGTAAATCGAGAGCAGCACCCTGCAATGTAGGAATAATTAATGTATTCAGTACTGAGTCGAAGACAAATTCAGGATGTATTGAAATAGTAAAAACACATTCCAGATCAATAAACCAGGGTTTGCCTTTAGAGTGAATTATATTTTCATAGTGAAAATCGGTGCCGTTTAAGCAATAGAATAATGCTAAAGACATACCAATTTGTTTATAATAACCAAGCACTTCTTCCTGTGTTTCAGTACTGCTAAATTCGATGCACGCGTGCCAGCTGTAATCGCCCATGTTGATACACTCAGGAATGCCTGGCGTATCGTCTCCAGTGCTGTCATATAAGTCGGATAAAATTTCAGTTATCAGAGTCTCATTATCCGCGTTCCGCGGTTTGTAGATTAAGGCATCGTTGATAAAGTTAACTTTGATGATACTTTTTCCGATTTGATGAAAATCCCCCAAAAAGAGATCAAGTGAAATAACAGAGAAGTGGATGATATGAAATCGATCCTGCAATGCGCTTTGGTCTTTTTTAATCTAAGCAGAGCGTCGTTTATAACTTTCAGTGTATGTATTTCATGTATTTCTATAGTTTTTGTTAATATAGGATAGATTTTAAACATCTCTTCCCAATTCTCAATTCTGTATTCTTCGGACTGGTTTAATCTTGAGCGAAATAAACAGAGCTGTTTTACTACGTCTGATAGTGCACTAACACTTTGTTGAGCGAGGTTTCTCGTTAACGTGTTACGATCCGAAAGTATTGCTTCATGTTGGCGAGTAATGCTTTCTATTTTTTCATTAAAATATAAAAAGAGTTTCTCACACAGTGCGGGATAAATATTTTGAGTAATGGGGATATGTTTGAGTGAAGATGCAATGTTTTTTATGATCCCTTCAGGTAACGTATCATTATATTGGGCTAGAATAGAAGCATTTTCAGCCGCTAAATTTATTATGCCAGGAACGATGTAGCCGAGTTCTTCAAGGATTTGTTCAGCATTGGGGTATTGCATTTAATAATGCGTTGAATGTTCTCTCTATACCAAACATATGTTAATTTTCCTGTCAATTATAGTATTCACAATCAGATATTTTCCCCGGTAAGCAGTAATAGAAAGAATTATGCTTGCTTTGGATGAGCCAGGTTTACCCTGGCTCGTGTTTGGCCCGTTCTCTGTGTATAAAAGAATAAGATGCGCTCCTACAGACACAAATATATTGATGCTTTACGTAAAGAATTGCTACAAGTGATAAGCAAGAATTAAGCTTATAGAGTTAATGCGTTAATAACAAAGTTAGTAAAGATTGGTGCAACTTTGTACACTATTGCCACAGAGATATTCACTGCAAAGAAAATTATTCCCGGCAGCGCGCTGTGCAACATTTTCCATTGCATCTTCAATATCGCCAAATTCGTTAATACAACGCTGATAAAAAGCTTCTTGCTCAGTGAGTTTAGTGGACAGATTATCCATTTTGAATCCCCTCTTTTCGATGATTTTTACACTCTTAAGAAGAAGTCAGCAGATATGACAACAACCTCTGTTAAAAAATTAAGTGTATTACTAAGATTTTACAAGTGCCGTTAAATCTACAGAACGCTCTTAAAATTTTAAATTAAATAAAGAGTTAGTTATCAATAAATATTTAGGTTGTTAATTTTTAATAGTATTATTTTGAAATGAAAAGAAAATTTACATTATTTTGTTTTTCAGAGGGTTATAAATAATATTATTGTATTTTGAAAGCTTACATTGTTGATGCTTATCAATGGGTGTGCTGCCGGAATTTTCTGAATAAACCCGATGATAGCCAAAAAAAATGATCTGATATGTTTCTGGTATTTATATTTATGAGGCATTGTGATGTTTTATATAAAGTTGTGAATTTATGATTGCCGATTATTCTGGATAGGAAGAGTGAGACTGCATGACGAATCTTAAAACAGCCATCATTTCTTGTGTTTTGCCTCAGGTATTCTATTATTTGTTGTACTTGATTTTCAGGAAATTAATTCATTTCAGCGGGGTTGTCTTGTCTACGTAACTTAATGAATGTACTGATTTATTAAGATCATTTTCTAAAACATATTTAAATATATGCTATCGTTAAGGCCACAACGCTTTATGTTCGCAAAAATTATATTGCGCTATCATCATTTGTGCATAAAAAAGGTGTGAATCTATATATATTTCATCGTTTTCGGTGAGGTATTAATATTCTATTACCTGAACAGAGGTGTATATGAACAATGCTAGCCAAACCACTTTCGTTAGCTCTGAATTATTCCCGGCTGCTGGTACAATAGTTGATAGCCATTTACTGGATAGTGTTAAAACGCAAAAATCGGCCTCGCAAGAAGTTATTTTCCCAGATGCTGCGCTGGCAAGCAAAGTATGCGCTGCGTTAAATATTCCGGAGGGTGATCCTATTACTCAGGATGAACTGGAAGCGCTCATTTCACTCACTGCCACTTCTGCCGGGATAACCGATATTTCGGGTCTGGAGTATGCGACTAATGCCGTACAATTAGAGCTGTCTGTCAATCAAATCCAGGATCTTACCCCTTTAGGTGGTCTACAAGATTTATATTATCTTGGTTTGAGCAATAATGATATTTCCGATCTCTCACCTATCGAAAATCTTCCGGCGCTTACCACATTGGCTGTCAATTACAATAATATTACTGATATTTCACCGGTTAATACTATTACGAGCCTGCAAACACTTGGTGCTGATGGTAATAATATTTCCGATATCTCATCGCTAAGCGGGCTTGTAAATATGAGCCAGTTCAGCTTTGTTGATAACAATATTTCAGATATCTCTGTGGTTGAGAATTATCCCAATCTAAGAGGTGTATATTTTAGTAATAATCCGCTTTCCAGTATCGAACCTCTGTGTGACAGAACTACTTTGCAAGTTGCTGTGCTGAATAATATTGGCATCAGCGATTTTTCAGTTCTCACCGATCGTGAAGCCCTGGGGCGTGTCGAAATATCCAATAATAATGTAACAGATATTTCTTTTATCAAAAAATCGAAAGATTTTGTGGTAACATTTATGGCAGAATCAGATAATATTACTGATTTGACTCCATTGAAGGATGCTGCTCACTTAAAAATATTGTCACTTTATAACAATCCCGACCTGAAGGATATTTCCCCAATAGATAATGCTCCTGTACTGGCTGACTTTGGCTTCCCAAATACTAGTGTTACGGATTTAACTCATGTAAATAAAAATATTTTTGGGCTGTATATTGCCCACGATAAAATTGACGACTTTAGCCCGATCTCGAATATTACTTATTTACAAATGTTCAATGCCGTCGACACGGGCATGAAAGATGTGAGCTTTCTTAAAGATCTCACCTTGCTTAATTATGCCATGCTTGATGACAACCAAATCACGGATTTACGCAGTTTGTCAGATAAATACTATCTGCAATTTTCTGTAGATGATCAGGTAATCACCCTGGATGATACAACACTCGGGCAGTCGACCAGCCTGTCGTTATTCAATCGTGAGGGTAATGTTCCGCCAATAACCTGGTATACACCGGGAAGTTATGATCCGGATACTGAAACTGTGACCTGGGATAATCCGGGCTTGAATGCTTTAGCATGGAGCGAAACCGACGAGCGAAGCTATATATTCGCCGGGACTTTGACGCAATATGTAAGCAATTAATGCCAGTGACTTTCTGATATAAAATAACGGGTGATTGTGAGTTGTGATTGGTTTAACCAATGATATTTGAATGTACTTATGGATTATATAGCGGCGTAACTCCCGCCGCTATATTAAATTATGGATTAGATATCCTGAAAATTACCCAACTGATATCCGCGTTCTGCAATTGCATATTTCAGCGAGGGGGAAGTCAG
The DNA here is from genome assembly GCF_052220145.1 of Vagococcus sp. WN89Y. Classification (NCBI taxonomy): domain Bacteria; kingdom Bacillati; phylum Bacillota; class Bacilli; order Lactobacillales; family Enterococcaceae; genus Vagococcus; species Vagococcus sp. WN89Y. The sequence goes on from NZ_JBQPOM010000014.1 coordinate 109,006, forward strand.
TACTGCAAGTTCAGTTAAGCGTGGATAGCAATAAGCGCTTTGACGCAGGGTATTGTCGACAAAGGCCGGATGGCACATTACCTCCACTGAAGACTCGCCTCTCGCCTCAGATGCATCCAGCACCTGTAAAAAGCAGGTTTCTGAAACGTCCTCGCCGTAAAACTCGCTACTGAACCCCTGCGTGCTGCGTACAGGCAGCTCAAAATCCGCATCGTTAAACACGCTTTTTCTGTCAAAGCGTACCGGCAATCCCCTGCGTGCGGCAAAGTGCGCTACGATAGGGAAGATCTGCGGGATCATATGAATATGATGATGGCTGTCGATATGCGTGGGCTCCCGGCCAAATAGCGTGATAAAACGTTGGTACTGACACTCCAGCTCGTGGGTGATTTCATCCAGTGGAAGAATGTCTTCATCCGCCATATGCCAGATCCATTTACCGAGTTGCCCCTGGCGGGTGAGGCCAGGCATTAGCGACAGCGGTTTACCCAGCGTCAGCACGAAATGCATGCCGATTGCCAGTTTTGGTAGCTCCAGGCTTAACTGCACAGCGTGGTCAATCGCCTCTCCATTGACCAGCGCTGTTGTTGAGGTGACCACTCCGTGGCGATAACTGTCAATAATGCCGTAGTTTTGCCCTTTGCTCAGGCCAAAGTCATCGGCATTTACAATTAATAAGCGTTCCATAGCTTTCCCCTGTTGGTGTTATTCGCCCTTAAGTTGGGCAATGCATTGTGCGAAATTTGGCAACCATTTTTCATGGGCAAGGATCATCTCATGTGCCAGTTTTTCAGCATCGCGATCTGAGTGCACCAAAGGACTGAGGTTTAGCGCCAGCAGCACATCATTTAACTTACCGCTCAGCGCCGCATTACTGGCCGCTATTTCGAAGCCTTTTATTGTATAAATAAGCCCCAGTACCTTTTCGTCAAAATGCCTGATACGTGGGTGCGGAATTGCGCCATTGCGCCCTAATATGCAGGTCATTTCTACCGCCCAATCCGCAGGAATATTATCTACATGCCCGTGGTGCGGGATATTAACGTAGTGCTCGCTCTGCTTATCGTTATAGATAGCATTGATAACTTCGCAAGCCGCATCGGAGTAATACGCTCCTCCGCGCTGTTCCAGTTCCTTTGGTTTTACCTTAAGCTGCGGATCTTTATACAGTTCAAAAAGTTGTTTTTCGATCTGCTGTACCACCTGCGCACGCGCGCCGCCTTTATAGTATTCCCCCATCTCTATTGCCAGCATCTCTTTTTGTTTAAAGTAGTAGAGCAAATAAGAACAGGGAAGCAGGTTCAGCGAGCGAATTAAACCTTCGCTGAAGGGCAGGTCAAAAATATTTTTTACCGTCGACGCTTTTAATTTCCCGCTGGCAACGCCATCGAGTAATTCCGCAAAGCGTGACTGACCATTTACCAGCACGTCTTTTATAAAGACCATATGGTTAAGCCCAAAGAGATCGATTGACAGTGCATCGCTCTCATCAAGATTCAGCACGTCGCGGATAAACATTTTCATGCCAACCGGAATATTGCATACGCCGATAAATTTTTTAAAGTTTGTGTGACGATATACGGCTTCGGTTACCATTCCGGCAGGGTTCGTGAAGTTGATAACCCACGCATCTGGACAAAGTTCTTCGACATCTTTCAGGATGTCGAAAATCACCGGAATGGTGCGTAACCCTTTAAATAACCCCCCAGCGCCATTTGTTTCCTGACCAAGATAACCCAGGCTTAAGGGAATACGCTCATCCAGCTCGCGTGCTTTGAGTTGGCCTACGCGCAGCTGCGTAGTAACAAAGTCTGCGTCTTTGAGCGCCTCACGGCGGTTCAGCGTTTTATACAGCTTGAGCGGGACGCCTGCGTTATCTACCATCCGTTGGCAGAGGTCGAAAATAATATCCAGTTTCTCTTTTCCGTCTTCCACATCCACCAGCCATAATTCCGTTACCGGCAGTTCGTGATAGCGTTTGATAAACCCTTCGAGTAATTCTGGGGTATAGCTGCTACCACCACCAATAGTGACGACTTTTAATTTCTGGCTCATAACTTTCTTCCTTCTGTGTATGCCTGATTGATGTCAGGGAATAGCGCCACGGGACTGGCGCTATGTTGCAGGCAGACAAGTAAATTTATCGAATTGCGTAAGTAAATTACTGATTAAATTCAGTGAGTCTTTTACGATAACTATTAGGCGTAAAAGAGGTCATCTTTTTAAACGTTTTGATAAACAAACTGGGGCTACTATACCCTGACTCCCAGGCGATATCGGTAACGGAATAGTTGGTCATTTCCAGCTGTTTTTTCGCAAAGTTGATGCGGATCTCATTAATTATCTGCATCGGCGTTTTGCTGTAATAACGCTGTGTTGAGCGTGTCAGGTACTCTTGCGATTTACCTGATAACCGCACCATATTTTCCAGTGCGTTCTCGGCAAACTGTGTTTTATTATGCATCGCCTCGACAGTGGTTTTTAACCACTGTGGCGTATCATCGATAACCTGTTCTTCGCGGTGATGGCGTAACCGATTAATGATGTAGAACGTTACCACTTCAATAAATTCATCCAGTCCGCTTTCGCGAAAATTAAGCGAGGCAATAACCGTTTCTACATAGGTCATAAAAGCACTGTTAGCCCGATAGGCCTGCGAAGCAACAAAATAGCAGGGTAAGAGCGCCAGATAGTGCTGTTCAAAAAAACGTTTACTGATACCGACATTCAGTATGCGGGTCGCGCCAAATTCATAAAAACTTTGATGATGCGAGCCTAACGGAATAAATACAAAATCCCCTCGCTCCAGCAGCACCCGCTTACCATTGATCTCCTGGTAATAGCGACCGGTTAAAACCAGCGTAAATTCATAATAGTCGTGCTGATGAAGCCCGCTGGCGCTTTCGGTTTTGTTGTAGATAAACACATGGAAGTTTTTGCCGTTAAAAAGCTGTTGCTCTCGCACAGTAGTTATTTCCAGGGTGTCAATCGTAAGCTGCATCATCTCTTCCTTAAGCTTTCAGTTTTTCGTGAAGCTCAATTAACTCAGTAATTAACTCTCGCGCCAGCATCGACGTCATCAGATGATCCTGAGCATGCACCAGAACCAGACTGACTTTCATTGCGCCTTCTCCCTGATCGTCTTCAATCAGCTTCGTCTGCACGCGATGCGCTTCATTTAATGCCTGGCGCGATTGAACCATCATTTTTTTAGCCGCTTCAAAATCGCCTTGCTTGGCCTGTTTTAGGGCGGCGTAGGCCAGGCTGCGCGCCTGCCCGGAGTTGATGATAAGCCCCATCACCACTTCTTCTAACGCGTCTGTTGCCGTTGGTGTATCAATAATATTATCGAGTTCAAACATAGCATTACCTCTCACTTCACCCGGCATCGGCAGCGCCTGCCGGGTTTACATTAAAACTTCAACGCATTCGCGATATCTTCTTCGCTCTCTTCCTGCTCAATCGTGTTTTGTGCTTTGTTCGCTATCACCACGAAGGGCAGGTAGATAAGGGTTGCCACGCCAAGGTTGAACAGAGCGACCAGCAGGGCGGCAACGCTACCGTTGGTATTAAAAAAAGCGCCCAGCCCGGTTGGCATCGTCCACGGCGCGATATTCGTTATCGGTGGAATAATGCCGGAGTAGTAGGCCAGCAAAGTGATACCGGCAAGAACCGGCTGCACCAGGATAAACGGGATAAACATGACCGGGTTCATGATAATCGGCAGGCCGAACAGGATAGGTTCGTTAATCTGGAAAATACCGGAAGGGAGCGCAAGCTTTGCCACCTGACGGTAATCGGCGCGGCGCGAAGCAATAAAGATAGCAATGATAAGGCCAAGTGTCGCCCCGCTGCCACCGAGGAAAATATAAGAGTCCAGCATCGGTTTTGCCCAGACGTGGAAACTTTTTCCGGCTGCCAGCGCCGCATCCACGGAGCCGAACTGCTGGTAGGTAGCGATATTTTCCAGTGCCCAGGGAGTCATAATACCGCTATCCAGTGCGGTCAGCGCCAGCGAGCCATGAATACCAAAGAACCACAGCAGGGGCACAAAAAGGACATAAGCCCAGCCAACCACACTGCCCAGCGATGCCAGCGGGGTAGAAATGGTATCCATAATAATTTGATGGAAATTGGTACCATATATCGTCAGCGTCCAGCCAATTACCCCCATAATGGAAAGAATAATAAAGCCAGGAATTAATGCAGAAAATGAGCGGGAAACAGAAGTCGGTACGCTATCCGGTAATTTAATAACCCAGTTGCGGCGCACAATAAACGTAAACATTTCTGCGACCACCAGTCCAATAATAATCCCGGAGATAATATTCGCCCCGCCTAACCAGTTTGCGCCTACCGCATAGGCCTCACCAACACTGTAAGGCGTCACAGTCATAAATGCGGCAACGGAGAGTAACCCGGCGGCCAGCGCATCGACTTTACGCTCTTCGGCCAGCGCCATACCAATAAAGAAGGGGGCCATTAACGACATAATACCTAATGTGCCGTTATAGACGCTGCCGCCAATACCTTTCAGGCTATTTAATGTTTCGATGGTTGACGCATCAAGCCGGACACCTAAGGAATAAAAAAAAGAGCCTTCACCAAAACTTAAGAAAACATTATTGATTAATACAAACATTGCCCCGGCGAGGGTTAATGGCATCAGCCGAATAAAACCGTTTTTGATGGCATTAACATGTGGCTGCTTGCCTATTTTAACAGCAAAAGGCAGAAGTATTTTTTCAAGTGAAGCAATAGCATTACTCATAGCAAAACACCTCTCAATACCGCAATAATATATTGCGGCGAAAGTGTATGAAATTATTCTTTGACGGGAGTAATTAGTTAGCAGCGGCTTTTTTGATTGCTGCAACCGCAGACTTAAGCACACCTAAACCATCGACTTTGCCGTAAAGCATGGAGTCAATAACTTCGACAGGTTTATCCGGTAACAGGCGTTGAATTTCCGCCTGCATATAGGCAATTTGCGGGCCGAGTAAAACGACATCTGCCTGCGGGCCTTTTTCTGCGGCCAGCGTTTCAGGAAATGCTTCAATAATGACCGGTACTTCATATTTTTCTGCCTGCGCGCGCATCTTCGAAACCAGTAAAGATGTGGACATACCCGCAGAGCAGAACAGATAAATGTGTTTCTTTTCCATCGCAGCAACCCTCATATACGATTATTTGTCATCCAGACTTTTCACAAGCGGGAGCCAGCAGTGGGGCATTTCTCACTTGCATAACCGAATTTCTTTTTTAAGCGGCAAAAAGAAGTATATGGCATTGCACTTAGGGATGGTATTTCGTTGGCCAACAAAATTGTCTCTGGTTGACCTTGCGCCATGCCCCCCTTCACATTTCGGGTAATTAGAGAACGGGGCATCGCCTTGTCGAAAATTGTTATCAGGAGCACAAATAAGCCGTGGCTGTCTCATGTTGTATGATGATGCCATTCACGCGGGTAATGTGCCGGGGCAAAACGCAGGGTCAGCAAAATCAATACGACAACGCAAACCGCGTGAAAAGCCCAGTCCAGCACGTAGTCACCGCTCAGACTACGCAATAAACCCGAAAGGTACGGTGCGAGGCCTGCAACAATAAACCCCACACCCTGCATAAATGCGACCAGCCGCCGGGCAATCGCCGGGTGGGGCGCATGATCGAGCGCCAGCACCAGACACAGCGGAAATGCGCCGCCCAGGCCAATACCACAGACGCTGGCCCACAAGACCGGCATTCCCATCGGCAGCCAGATAAAACCGCAAAAACCCACCAGTTGTAGCAACAGCGCAAACAGCAACAACATGCGCCTGTCCTGATGGCGTGCAAACATAGGCAGCAGCAACGCGCCCAGCGTTTGCCCGAGCGTTAATAACGCAAGCAGGCTGCCGCTGTACTGAGCGCTGGTACCAAGCTGCACATAATAAGGCGGCAACCAGGCGATCAGGCTGGCATAGCCCCCGTTAATCAGACCGAAGTAGAGTCCCAGAATCCAGGCGCGGGGGCTGAAATGCAGGCCGGGCAGGAGTGTTTTAGCCGGTTCGTGAGCAGGTGGCGCAAGGGATTTGCTCTGCGGCCACCAACCGATAAGCGCGACGATTGCCGGTAGCGCCCACCATGCAAGCGCGTGATACCAGACCGCGCTGTGCTCAGCAATCCATGGCGTCAGCGCGGCGCCCAGGCCGCCGCCGCCCATCAGTGCGGCTGACCAAAGCCCCATCACTTGCGGCATCCGCCGGTCAAAAAGACGCCTTATCACGGCGGGCATCACGGCCTGGATTATCCCGATACCGATGCCGCCAATCAGAGCGCTGGTCAGCAGGACGGTACTTTGTGGCACTATTTCCCGCAGCATGGCTCCCGCAGCAATCATTAATAAACTCAGCGCGACGCTGTTGCGCTCGCTAAAAAGCGTGTCTATCCGGCCCCCGGCTAGCGCCATTATCCCCATGGCGATAACCGGCAGCGCGGTGAGCATTGACGCGACGGTAAAGCTCATGCCGCTGAGCTGGCGCAACGGCGCAAGCAACGGGCCGATGGAGGTTAACAGCGGGCGCATATTAAGGCCGATGACGACCAGCACCAGCAGCATCGTCTGTTTTTGTTTGCTCATGACTGGTGTTGCGACCACTGAATATAGAGCGGCTTCCCTTCAGCCTGGGGGCGATGGTGGATGGCTAATGACTGTTGCGCCAGCGGTTTTTGGAGCTGGTGATAAATCGCGGCGGTGGAAAGGCCGTAAGGTTCTCCGTCCTCATTGCTGTTAGCGAAATAGACGGCTTGTACGCCGGTGAGATACATGGCGCTCAGGCACATCGGGCACGGTTGCCCGCTGGCATAGACCACACATTCTCGCAGCGAGGCGTTACCAAAGCGTTCTGCGATATCGCGTATCGCGTTCAGTTCAGCATGGGCAGTCGGGTCGCCGTCGGTATGCAGGGTGTTGACGGCCTCGGCGATTATCACATCGCCACGCACTACCACGGCCCCAAACGGGCGTCCGCCGTGTTCAACATTTTTTGCCGCAAGGGTAATTGCGCGCTGCAGGTACTTGTCATGGTCAGTCATTTTTTTCCTGTACATGTCAAAAAAGGGCGTGGTACCGCCACGTAAAGTGTTACTGACAGGGTAAACGCAACGTTTTATAAGTTAAAATAATCGTTTATGATAGAGTCTATAGTTATTACTTATGAGTTAAGCCATGCTTCTGCGTCATCTCACTTACTTTCTGGCCGTTGCGCAGCATCGCAGTTTTACGCGCGCTGCCGCCGCGCTGTTTGTCTCTCAACCGGCATTATCTCAACAGATAAAGCAGCTTGAAGAGAGCCTGGGGGCGCAGCTTTTTGATCGCAACGGGCGCTCCATCCAGTTAACCGACGCCGGGGAGGTCTGGTTACGCTATGTGCAACAAGTGATGCAGAAGCTGGAAGAGGGAAAACGCGCGCTCCATGATGTGGAAGATTTAAGCCGGGGTTCGCTGCGTGTGGCGGTGACGCCAACCTTTAGCGCCTGGTTTATCGGCCCGGTGCTGGCGGCGTTCTGGCAGCGCTATCCCGCCATCCGACTGACGATCAGTGAAATGTCACAAGAGCGGATAGAGGAGCAGTTGCTTGAAGGGGAGCAGGATGTCGGGATTGCATTTGAAGAGAGGCATTCGCCGGAGATCGTGATGCAACCCTTACTCAACGAGACGCTCGCGCTGGTGGTCAGCCGCCAGCATCCGCTGGCTGCAAGTTCCGGCGCGGCGCTTGCGAGCCTGAATGATGCGTTGCTGGTTTTGCTCAGCACAGATTTCGCAACGCGTGGGCAAATCGACCGCGCCTGCGCAGAAAAGGGGCTGCACGCACGGGTGGTGATGGAGGCAAATTCCATCACTGCAGTACTGGAAGTGATTCGCCGTACTCCGCTCGCGACCCTGTTACCGGCGGCGATTGCGGCAAGCCATGACTCTCTGCGGGCGATTTCACTTCACCCGCCGCTGCTGGAGAGAACGGCGGTACTGATGCAGCGCAAAGATGCCTGGCAGAGCAGCGCCGCGCGTGCTTTCAAAACGTTAACGCTTGCGGTAGCCGAGGATCTCAAAAAAAGTAGCCAATAGAGAGCTGCCAGCGCCGATCGGCCTGCGCCAGTACGCGCGAATGAGTGCTTAACCGAAAGACTTTTTGCCACTGTAACGCCAGGTCAACCGGCCCGATATGATGGCGCACTTCAGCAAACCCCAGGTTTTGACCGCGCTGCATATCTCGCTGCCAGATAATGTTCAGATCGTAGCGGTCGAAAATATCTGCCCAGTAAGCCTGTAACAACGCCGCACGCCGGGGAGCCACCCACTCAGTCACCACGGGCGTGGTATTTTGCCCGCCGCCAGACCCGGCGGCGGCAGAAAGATAAGCCAGCGCCCGGCTATTATCGGCAAGGCCGTTGTAATGCCCCTCCAGGCGTAAAGAGAGCTGGTTTTCACCCGTCCAGGTGACACCTGCCGCTGTGCGATTGCGCCAGCGCACCTGCCACTGTTGCCGGGGCAGTGCTTCTTGCCAGGCGAGCGGCTGCCGCCCACCTGCCCACTCGGCGTAGACCAGAACCTGGCGCGACAAAACCCTTGAAAAGTTGGCGCCAAACTGTGGCGAACGCTGCTCTTCCTGAAGCAATAACAGCTGTGGATTAAGGTTTTCCGCAAGACGATAGCTGCCGGAAAGCAGCAGGCGGTTGCGCGGGTTGCTTGCTCCCCAGTCAAGGCTGGTGCTGCTGGTGGCGGGTTTGCTGCTGATTTTGGGCGACCAGATTGCGCTAAGCGCGGCCCGATCCCAGAAGCGTTGCACCCGGATCATGGCGTTACCGAGCCGGTTACTGCGCAGCATTTCCGGGTCGGCGGAGGACGCCGAGCGCACCGTGCCGCGACCGAGAAAATCCGTCGGGTTATAACCCAGCGCCACGCCGTAGCGGGTATTGATACGCCCTGCATCGAAAAGAGTTTGCGGCGTTAGCCTGTAGCTCAGCCAGGCTTCACGCAGCGTGTTAAGGCTATCGCTTTGCTTCAGATCCTGGCTAAAATGGCCGTCCACGCGGTCGGAAAAACCGGCGCGCCATTGCCGGTTAAGCGAAGCCTCCCAGCGTAAATCCAGCGATGCGCGCTGTGTATTGCCAGCCGTGTCTCCGGCAGTGGCGGCGGCTTCCGCCAGTAACCAGAGGTTTTTTTCCGCGTTGGTGGTGAAATCGGTGCTGTCAGCCAGCTCGAAAGCAGCAAAAGGGATCTCGCTGTCGGCGTAAGCGCTGGCCGCTATCGCCAGTAGCAGGAAGCAGCAAAACCTGGGAACGCGCATTGCTTACTCCTCGCGAAAATGGGGCAGAAAGTCACGCTGCAACCAGGCTTGCGGTACGTCGTACCAGGCAAAATCCTGGTAGTGCAATATGGTTACCAGTTGTGAATTTACCGCATCAATAATGACCGACTCGGTCGGGCGCTCGCCGCCCAGCGCTTGCTGATAGCGCCGGTACCAGGTCGTTTTCAGCAGGCTTCCGTTGAGGGCATAAAACTCCGCCTTGCGGCTTTTGAAGTCTGTCTTATCCACCCATAGCTCCATCGATGGGTAGGCGGCGTCCGGGTTTTGCGCCGTCAAATGCAAGCGATAGCAATCGCGCAGTTGCCGCTCTCCGTCCTGTATCTGCTCCTCGCCAACCAACGTTGCCCGGTAGTCCAGCGCCCAGTTTGAGGTTACTACGTCGCCATTGGCTGCCTGACCGAGCAGGCGCTGCTGCGGTGAGATTGGCACGCTGGCGCGGCTGGCGGGATCGTAGAGCCACAGATCGCGACCGCTTTTTAGCGTTAGTTTCCCGGCGTCGCGTTGTGGGTTGATAAAGCGCAGCAGGCTGCGAAACTGGCCGCCATTAGGATCGGCGCGGGAGTAAAGCATAAGCTGGGTGGATTCATGCTGTTTACCGTTTTTATAACTGATAAGCGTGGTCAGCAGGCTAAATGAGCGGCCCGGATTGCGTACCGCGTCGCTGCGTTGCAAAATCTCCTGAGCATTGGGCGTGGCCCCTGCCGGGGCGCAGGCCAGTACTATCAGCCAGGCCAGCAGCCGTGCCGGATGAATAATTCGCATGGATAAATCTTCCGTGTTGATGGTGCCAGAGAGATCAGATGTGGCGCAGCGCCTGGACGATATAAACATTGGCCGCGCGCCGCGCTGGCCACCAGGAGGAGAGCGCCGTCGCCAGCAGCAAAACGCCCACCACGCTGCCCGTCATCGCCCACTCTCCCCAGACGCTGATGCGAATCGGGATCGGTTCTATTACGCCGGGAGGCTGCCAGGATAGTCCGGATCGATTGATTACCCAGGCCAGCACCAGCGAGACACTCACGCCAAGCAGCGGGCCGATCGCCCCCAGCAGCGCGCCTTCATAAAGAAACAGGCGCTGGATATCGCGCCGCTTCAGCCCCACCGCGCGTAACGTCCCAATTTCAACCGTGCGCTCCAGCACCGCCATACTCATGGTATTTCCGACCGTAAACAGGGCGATGCAGAGGATTAAGGCGAGCAGGAAGTTAAAGATTTTGCCGAACATCGCCAGGATCTGTTGGTAGAGCGGCTGCAACTCGCTGAAGTCGTACACCGTCAGTGCATACTCCGCCAGCTCGCTGGCAAACAGCTGCTGTAGCCGCGCCCGCGCCGCATCCAGCTGGGTGGTGCTGTGCAGTTGCAGAATAATGGCCGTCACGCCCGGCGTCTCGCGGCCGAATAACAGCTGCTGTGCCTGGCGCAAATGGATAGCGACCATGCTGTCATCCAGCTCGCGGGCAGGCTGCGGCTGAACCCCTGCTACCTGCACGCGCACGATATTCGGCGCGCCGTCGCTTGTCGCGGCAAGCAGCTCAATGGTGTCGTCTTTGCCCTGTGGCTGTTGGGCATGCACCCTTTGTGAAAGCTGTAAAATATCGTCCGGCAAGCCAGCAGCACCCTCTTGCGGGGTCGGTGCGCCACAGGGTTGGTTTTTGACAAAATCGCACAATTGCAACAGCCGCGCCAGGCCACGCCCTGTCAGTGCCGCATCTGGCAGGGTGCCATCAAGAGATTTGCGCCTTTGAAGCGTGTTGCCAAGCTGGTATTCATCCCACTGATTAAGCTGTTTTTGCCCCTGTTCTTCACTGCCGTAAATAAGCGCAGGCCGCGATGTTCCCACCGCGTAGTGGCCGGCGATTCCGGTCAGCAGCAGCACCGGCGTACTGACCACCACCATCGGCTTCAGTACAGGGTCGCTGGCGATGACGTCCATCACTTTTTGATAGTCGCGAATGCTGTACTGCGCCGGGTTGCCGGTGCCTTGCAGGAGATAGTCGCGGTGCTGGATTTGCAAATGTCCGCTGTCACGGATAAAGGTTGTTTGCAGGCTGTATTCAATAGAGCGGTTATAGCCGCCAAACAGCAGAATGCCAACGGCACCGACCACGATAGCGCACAGGGTGGAGAGCGTGCGACGGCGGTTGCGCAGTAGGTTACGCTGCGCATGTTGCAGAGTCTTTAACATTTGCATCGGTTAGCCTGCATTCGCCGAGGTGATGCTGCCGTCATGCATCACATAGTGATCGTCAGCCGCAGCGATAACCTGCGCGTCGTGGGAAGAGAAGATGACGGTGATCGCCTGCTCCTGCTGCAACTTGCGCAACAGGTGCAAAATGGATTTTCCGGTTTTGCTGTCCAGATTGGCGGTTGGTTCATCGGCCAGAACCAGCGAAGGGCGGTGAATAAGCGCCCTGGCGATGGCAACCCGTTGGCGCTGCCCGCCGGAGAGCTGCGCTGGTAATGAGTTGGATTTATCCGCAAGCCCAACGTTTTCCAGCATTTCGCTGACGGCTCGCCTGCGTTGAGCTGCGCTGCAGCGCTGTAAAATGAGCGGAACCTCGACATTTTCCCGGGCGGTTAATACCGGGATCAGGTTGAAGTTCTGAAAGATAAAGCCCAGATGGCGCGCGCGAAATTCGCTACACCGATCGTCGCTCAGACGCCCTGGCTCCTTACCGGCAATGAGCAAACGCCCGCTGTCGGGATTATCAATCCCACCAATTAAATTGAGTAAGGTGCTTTTTCCGCTACCCGACTGACCGGATAATACGGTAAACCGCTGCGGTGCGATATTAATCGAGACATCTTTAAGCGCATTAACACGCACCTGGCCCAGTAAATAACTTTTACTGACGCCCTGCATTTCTACTGCCCACATTTTCTCTAATCCTGAGTATAACGAGAACGCTCCGGCCGGTTATCCGTAGCGGCCAAATATGAATGATAAATTGCAGATTTAAATTAAAAGGCGAACCTTTATAACCATAAATAATATATGGTCGCTCATTATGCTATAAAAAAATGCAGGCTGCACTAGCGGGGGAGATAATTAAGAATATTTATTGGCAGGCAGATAAACAAAAAAAAGCGGAAGACCATAATGAAAGGGCCTTTCGCCTGAATAACGGGTTAATTTAGTGTTTCCAGACGCTGGAAAAAACGCTGGAAGATCCTGTCGATTTTTTTCCGGTGCAGGAACCGGAATAGCGAGGAAATGGGCAAGAACTCTGATTCGCCGATGTTATCAATGACCATCAGATAGCCCTCATCGGGCGCCGTTTTGCGATACAGAATATTATATTCCTTCAGCGTCATCGTCGAAATGCCGCTTTTAATTAGCGAATGACGTAACTCTTTGAGTTTAAGCTGAAGTTCATGGCCCGTTATTTCATTGCGCTGAATATAATATTCAAGACTTTTCGATACCTGGCCGTCGTAGTCCCTCACCAGATCAAAAATATGGCCGTGACCCCGGTCTGTTTTTATCTTCCCGTAGTAATTAGGCACAGCCTGGCAGGCCTGAATCTGGCTGGACTTCCTGCGATAGTAGGACGTCTCGCGTTTGACTTCTTTTATGCCGCCGTCGTCCGGGTTATAAAGCACCTTTATACATTTATCGTTATCGTGTGGATGGTTATAACACTGACGATGCCGTCCGCTGCCAATTTTGTTTTTTAGTATCAGCATTGCGCTCCTCCTGAACCATTAATTATGGCGTGGGGAACTTAAACATTCACTAAACGAATGAATGGCTGAAATGATAAGCGGAGGGGTAACTCGTTGTACTTAAGGCGTGTTTTACTTAAAGCAGAAGTGAATGAAAGTGATGCTGCGGCGAGTGTATAAGAATTTTCACTCCTGCATTTTTTGCAGATAAATTTGCCCGCCTCGGCTGATTTCCCGCCACGCTTTGTTGAATACAAAAATGCCTGGCGCAAGCTGGCGGCGAAGTTTCTTCAGGACACGTTGTTGCTCTTTCACAGAAAGTCCTTGCGTTTCAGTGGCATACTTATTGAGCAGCACAATAAGCTGGGCATAAAGGTAATTAAGATTTTTACCCATGCAGCACTCTTCTCTTATTTCTTTTAGCTCTGCTTTGAACGCAGTGATTATTTCCCGGGAAGGATTTATAGCCATTGTCGCCACGATTTCCGTTGTTATGATTTTGAGAAACGACCAGAGTAAATACAAACTAACAATTATAATTAACAATTTGAGCTAAAAACAAGCTGGCGAATAAATTACGCTAAGCGAAAAGTACAACATAAACGAAGCGCTATTAATTCTTCACAAATATTATCTTTACAATAAATAGAGAGCTAACGATGCCTCATCGCGCGGCCATAACTGCCAGAGATAGCCTGAAGCCGGCCAAAGCGACGCACAAAAATTATAAAAACAAGACATAAGTTATAAAATCAATCACCTGAGCCTGTTTTTTAAAGAATAGACACACGCCTGCCACAGGAATTTCGATTTTGAAGCGTCAGAAACCCGACATAATGCGGGTTCCACGCGGGAGGGATGGTGTTTTTATTGCTGCCTGGAAAATATCCCCACACCTATTTTCACCGCCTGCTGCAAGCACGCTTGTGCAGAGCCAAAATCCGGCAGCATCAGGACAGTATTGCTCAGTACCGGTGCGCCGCAATAATCGAAAATCCCGTGTGAAAGTTGCGTGTTCCATGACGCTTCATAACCGTGCTTTTTGAATGTTTTCATGTCCGAGCCTCCCAGCCCCACCAGATGCACCGGCAGACGGCCAAGCTTCTTTATTACCTTGCCATTCGCGTTGTCCTCATAAGCCCAGCCATTCGTGAAGACACGATCGATCCAGCCTTTAAGCAGGCCGGGCATAGACCACCAATAAACAGGAAACACCAGCACCAAAGCATCGGCTTTATCGAGTCGTTTCTGTTCTGCGGCAACATCTTCCGGCACCGGCGCGGTCTGTAAAAAGGCCGCCATATCGTCAGCATTAAACACAGGATTAAAGCCTTCTTGTGACAGCATGGCGATTTCAGCGCTGTTTTGCGCATTCTCCTCATAAATGCCCTGGGCAACCGCCTTCGCCAGACTGGACGTCAGTGAATTTTCTAAAGGATGTGAAACCACGATAAGTGCGTGCATGCTGAACCTCCTCGTTTGCCATCGGGCATTAACAGAAATAACCTACTAATAGTAACTTACAGTTGGTATATGACCCTGTCAAGGCGAGGATGCTTACCTTTGAAACACGCACGTAGAGGGTGCACCGACGGGGCGATAAGATGTATTATTGATACAATTTATTATTCAGGGAGGCATTATGGCGGGTTCACGTATCCGGCGGGAAAAACTGACCATTCATAAAATGATTGCGCTGTATCAACGCGCCTGCCCTGAGGCGGTGAAAGAGCCGGAGCATTACGACGCGTTATACGACTACGCGCAAAAACGGCTGGATAAATGCGTTTTCGGTGAAGAGAAACCGGCCTGTAAGCAGTGCCCGGTGCACTGTTACCAGCCGGCGAGACGCGAAGAGATGAAGCAAATTATGCGCTGGGCAGGGCCACGCATGCTGTGGCGACACCCGATTTTAACGGTGCGCCATTTGATTGATGATAAACGCGCGGTGCCGGAGCTTGCGGAAAAATATCGCCCGAAACATAAATCTCCGCAATAGCGCAGCCGCGCTGTTATCGCTTAACAGAACGCGTCTTTATCAATACCCAGCCGTTTCATCCTTGAGAGCAGCGTCGTGCGTTTAAGACCAAGCCTTTGCGCCGCACCCTTCGGCCCGGCAACGACACCGTTGGTTTCACGCAGCACGCGGATAATCAGTTGCGCTTCATCTTCCCCGTCGCGTGCTACCTCCGCGGTTTGCGGCGGAGGCGGCACGCTTATCTCCGGCAGCGAGAGTTGCAGCACGTTGCCGCGCGTTAGCAGCACCGCCCGTTCGACCACATTTTCCAGCTCGCGCACGTTGCCCGGCCACGGCATGGCGCTCAGCACCCGTAACGTTTCTGCCGGAATACTGTCGATATTGCGCCCCATTTTGCGCGCTATCTTAAAGGTGAAGGCTTTTACCAGCAGCGGGATATCTTCCGGGCGCTCGCGCAGCGGCGGCAGGTGGATAGGAAACACGTTCAGCCGGTAATAAAGATCGCTGCGAAACTCACGATCGGCGACCATTTTTTGCAGATCGCGGTTGGTGGCAGCGATAAGCCGCACATCGGTACGGATCAATTTATTGCTGCCGAGGCGCTCGAACTCCTGCTCCTGTAAGACCCGCAGCAATTTAGGCTGCAATTCCAGCGGCATATCACCCACTTCATCGAGAAAAAGGGTGCTTTTATCCGCCAGTTCAAAGCGGCCAATGCGCTGTGCGCTGGCGCCGGTAAACGCGCCGCGCTCGTGACCAAAAAGATCGCTTTCCAGAAGACCCGCGGGCATCGCCGCGCAGTTCATCTTCACCATCCGGTGGGTGTTGCGGTTGCTGAGATTATGAATAGCCCTGGCGATAAGCTCTTTTCCGGTGCCGGTTTCACCCAACAGCAGCACCGTGCTGTCGCTTTTGGCGACCATCTCTACCTGTTTCAGCACGCTGGACATCGCCTTACTGCGCCCGATTATCTCGCCAAACTCGCTATCCACATTGTTTAGCTGCTCGGTAAGCGCCAGGTTTTCATCCACCAGCCGCTCTTTCAGACGATGGATTTCCTGATACGCCAGCGCGTTATCAACAGCAATAGCGATACGCTCCGCAATCTGGCGCAGCAGTTTCAGGTTCGCCGGGGTAAAGACCTCTTTCTGGCACTGGGCCAGCTTTAGCACGCCGAGCAGTTTTTTACCTGAAAGCAGCGGCAGCAGGCACAAGGTCTGGATCTGGTTGCCCCAGTTATTGAACAGCATCCGCTCATAGGGCGCGAGTTTGTCGCTCTCATGCACCTTGAGCAGCAGCATCTCTTTGCTTGCGAACACGCGCTCGCTCAGGCTTCCGGCTTCGTCGGCTTCCTGTGTCTCATGAATAGGCCGGGTTTCATCCTGGTAGTGCGTCGAGTAAAGGGTCAGCTTCCCCTTACGGTTGCCGCGCAGCACCAGGCTTATTGCGTCAATACCGAAGTAGTAATGGATCTCTTTGGCGACTTCGCTGACCAGCTCGTCCATATGTAGCCGGGAGAGCACGGCGTTAGTAATGGCCACCAGGATGCGAAAGTCGTTGCGCTCCTGGCACAGGGCGGCGTAGTCAGTGGCGGGTTTTTCCCGGCTCTGCAATTGTTCCATCACTACCGCGACAATTTGCGCAAGCGTATGCAGGCGTTCAACCTCCTGCTCACTCCAGGGCCGCTCGTCACGGCGGGTAAATTCGCAGCCGCCGAAAATCGTCTCTTCTACTCTTAGCGCCAGCAAAGCGTAATGGGGGCTTAGCGTGTCGTGGCTGTCCGCATGCCAGGGAACGATAGCCACGTTATCAGCCAGTGCCGCCTGCCGCGCCATGCAGGTGAGTGTTTCACTCAGCGCCGTCGTGTCCGGCTGCAGTAATAATGTACGCGTAATATCGAACAACCCTTGTTGCCCGAGGGAATACATCGGTGTATACGACATTTTGCTCAATCCAGGAACACACCCGCAGGTGTCAAAAAAATCAGCAGATCCGGGGTAACGGCTCCGCATGAGGTAAATCCAACAGGCGAGTGACGCCATAAATCCCTGTAAGCCGTACACCTTTGCGTTCGACTACTTCACCGATGATTGCCGCATCTTTTCCCAGAGGATGGGCGTGCAGTTGCGCCAGCGCCTGCTCTGCGGCCTCGCGCTGGACGGCAATCACCAGTTTGCCTTCATTGGCAAAGTTTAGCGCGTCCAGTCCCAACAATTCACAAACACCGCGTACTGCCGGGGAGACGGGAAGCGCTTTTTCATTCAGTTCAATACCAAAACCACAGGCGGCGGCAAACTCATGCACCACCGCATTGACGCCGCCGCGCGTGGCATCACGCAGCGCTTTCACGCCGGGCAAATCACGAAGCGTCGCAATCAGCGGGGTCAACACCGCGCAATCGCTTTGCAGCTCGCCATCAAGACCCAGACCTTCGCGCAGGTTAAGCACCGTCGCGCCATGATCGCCAAGTGTCCCGCTCACCAGCAGCACATCGCCGGGGGTCAGGGTACTTGCCGCCCAGTGAATATGCCGGGGGATCGCGCCGATACCTGAAGTGTTAATAAACAGTTTGTCCGCCGCACCGCGCTGCACCACTTTGGTGTCACCGGTGACTATCGCAATACCCGCGCTTCGCGCCGTCGCCGCCATGCTTTCGACCACCGCTTGCAATGTTGCCAGCGGTAAGCCCTCTTCGAGGATAAAACCACAGGAGAGATAGCGCGGTAGGGCGCCGCTCACGGCGATATCGTTCGCCGTGCCGCACACGGCCAGCTTGCCGATATCCCCGCCGGGGAAAAACAGCGGGTCGATAACATAGCTGTCGGTGGAAAACGCCAGCCGGTCGCCCGCCGCACTCAGCGCGGCCAGATCGAGCCTGGCCTGGTCTTCTTGTTCAGCCAGCCACGGGTTGGCAAACGCCTGCATAAAGAGCTGGTTGATTAATTGCTGCATTGCCTGGCCGCCGCTGCCGTGGGCCAGTTGGATTTCGTTCATGCTTGATACTCCTGGGCGCGATATTGATACCAGGCCGCGCAAGCGCCCTCAGAGGAAACCATCAGCGCGCCGAATGCGCTTTGCGGGTTGCAGGTGTTGCCAAACAGCGGGCACTGGTGCGGTTTACATCTGCCGGTTAACACTTCGCCGCAGCGGGCGTGGGGTGAGTCATAAACCTGCTGTATGGTTGGTTTAAAGTGTGCCTCGGCATCAAAGCGTTGATAATCGGCGCGCAGGTGGACGCCGGACTGCTCTATCATCCCAAGCCCGCGCCATTCGCTGTTACCGTGCACGGCAAACACCTCATTAATGGCTTGCTGAGCAAGGCGGTTGCCTTCATCCGGCACCACGCGGCGGTACTGATTTTCCACCCGGCTTTCGGCGGCGATTTTCTGCTCCACCAGCATCACCACGCCCTGTAACAGATCCAGCGGTTCGAACCCGGCAACCACCAGCGGGCGCTGAAACTCGTCGGTGATAAACGAATAGGCTTCGGTGCCAATCACCATACTGACATGCCCCGGTGCGAGAAACGCGTCGATGCCGTTATCCGGCTGTTCGAGCAGGCTACGCAGCGTCGGCAGGATGGTGATGTGCTGGCAAAAGAACCAGAAATTATCGACGTTGCGCGCTTTCGCCTGTTTAAGCGTAATGGCAGTCGCCGGCATGGTGGTTTCAAACCCCAGGCCGAAAAAGACCACTTTGCGCTGGGGATGCTGTTGCGCCAGCGCCAGCGCGTCCATCGGCGAATAGACGATGCGCACATCAGCGCCGCGCGTTTTCGCCTGCAGCAGCGAGCCGTTTTTGCCCGGCACGCGTATTGCGTCGCCAAAGGTGCAAAAAATCACCTCCGGGTGGCTGGCAATCTCTACACAGGTATCGATGCGCCCCATCGGTAAAACGCAGACCGGGCAGCCGGGGCCATGAATAAACTCAATGTTTTCCGGCAGTAGTTGATCAAGACCAAACTTGAAAATGGCATGGGTATGGCCGCCGCACACCTCCATAATGCGCAGCGGGCGCGCGGGCGTATAAGCCAGCTTTGCTGCCCGTTCGCGTAAATGGGCAATTAGTTGCATCACCTGTTCCGGGGCGCGGTATTCATCAACAAAACGCATTACTTCTCCTCACCAAACAGCAACGCGCCGACATCCGGTTCGACATCAAACATATTTTGCAGCGCGGCCAGTGTATCTCTGGCTTCTGCTTCATTAATCACGCTCATCGCGAAGCCGACATGCACCAGCACCCATTGACCGAGGCGTGGCTGGCCGTGCTCATCGCAGCCGCCAACCAGCGTCAGATCAACATCGCGCTGGATGCCGCAGACGTCCACTTTTGCCTGCACGCCATCAATGGCGCAGATTTGCCCCGGCACGCCTATGCACATCGCTGCGCCTCCAGCCACGCCAGCCAGGCGTCCATCCCCTCGCCGCGCGTGGCGGAAACCAGCAGGATCTCAATACCGGGATTGACCTGGCGGGCGTAAGCGAGACAGCGCTCGACATCAAAATCGAGGTACGGCAGCAGATCCACTTTATTGAGCAGCATCAGCGAGGCCGCCGCGAACATGTGCGGGTATTTCAGCGGTTTGTCTTCCCCTTCGGTGACCGAGAGCACCGCTACTTTATGGCGCTCGCCAAGATCAAAACTGGCCGGGCACACCAGGTTGCCGACGTTTTCAATAAACAGGATTCCGTTATCCGCCAGCGGCAGGCGCGGGGCGGCGTCGGCAATCATTTGCGCATCCAGATGGCAGCCTTTGCCGGTATTGACCTGAATGGCCGGTGTGCCGGTAGCGCGAATTCGCGCGGCATCGTTTACCGTTTGCTGATCGCCTTCGATAACGGCACAGGGTACGCGCGTTTTCAGGCGCTCAAGCGTTTGGGTCAGCAGGGTGGTTTTACCGGAACCGGGGCTGGAGACCAGGTTGAGCACCAGTTGCCGGTGAGCGGCGAAACGGGCGCGGTTACGGGCGGCGATTTGGTTGTTTTTATCCAGCACGTCAATCTCGACTTCCAGCATCCGCCGCTGGCTCATGCCCGGCGCATGGGTTCCGGCCGCGCCGTGACCGTAATGCAGATCGCCATTTTCCAGCTGGGTTGGGTTAAAGGCAGCGGTTTTGACGCCGGTGATTTTCAGCGCCGGGCGGTCAGGCGGGGCGAACGGCGCGCTGCGAAACGCAGAGTGCGGGTTACGTTCGTCGCCTTCTATATAAAGGTTTCCGTCCTGACAACCACATGTCGTACACATTATTTACTCCTCAATTTCCAGTCGCTGAATTTGCATACCGTCGTCGGCGACGATATGCAGCTGGTCGCTTTGGCATTGTGGGCAGCGGCGCACCCGCAGGCTTAATAACGTTACATACTGCTGGCAGGAAGGGCACCAGCACTCCGCCTGCTGCTGTTCGACATGCAGTGTACAACCTTCCGCCAGGCTGCCACGGCACACCAGATCAAAACAAAACGTTAAAGCGTCAATTTCTATGCATGAAAATGCGCCAATATGTAACCACACACCGGTAACCCGCCGCGCACCGCTTGCCACGGCCTGCTGCTCTATCAATTCCAGCGCTCGCTGGCACAGGGTAATTTCGTGCATAACTCCTCCTTGCTGCCCTGTAATGCAATAACAATGCCAGCGTTAAAAAAGTCATTTCGCCGGTGTCGATGCCATCGACACGTCACGTCGATACCGCAAGCCTTTTTATAAATGTCATTATTAATCAACACATTAAAATTTGGCATGGATGATGCTTAAGCGAAAACGTTTTTATTGATGGATTAGCTGACATGACGATTTGGGAAATTAGCGAAAAGGCAGACTACATTGCCGGGCATCATCAGCAGCTGCGCGAGGCGTGGCGACAGTACTGCAACACCCTGACTCAAGGAATAACGCTCTCGAAAGCGCGGCTGCACCATGCCATCGGCAGTGCGCCGGAGCAGCAGCTCTGCTTTGAGTTATTTGAACACTTTACCCTCTCTATCACCCTCGCCGGGGGCTTTAACGGCCACGTCATTGAATACGCAATTGCCAACAAAGACGGGAGCGAGAAGTGCCTGGTTGCAAAAGCGCGTCTGGATTGCGACGGCACAATCGATGGCGTTATCAGCAACCGCGATCGCGAAGCCGTGCTTGAGCACTATCTGAGCAAAATTGCCGACGTGTATAGCAATCTCTATGCCGCGCTAAAAACGGCCTCCCCGGTGACGCTCAGGGCGCTGGTAACGGCGAAACTCGCCTAAGTTCGGGTGTCGACGCGTGTCGAAAGTGACACACGGAGTGACACATTCGTCATTAATGACCGCCCGATAATCGGGTACATCACCGGAGGAATAGCTGGTGAACCGTTTTGTAATTGCCGACGCGTCGCTGTGTATCGGTTGCCATACCTGCGAAGCGGCCTGCGCCGAAACGCATCGCGCGTATGGCCTGCAGGCGATGCCGCGCCTGCACGTTTCGCGCAGCGAAACTGAATCCGCGCCGCAACAGTGTCATCACTGTGAAGATGCGCCTTGTGCGGGCGTCTGCCCGGTGAATGCTATCAACCGTATCGACGGCGCGGTGCAGCTCAACGAAAGCCTGTGCGTAAGCTGCAAGCTGTGCGCCATTGCCTGCCCGTTCGGCGCTATTGAATTTTCCGGCAGCCGCCCGCTGGATATTCCGGCCAATGTGAACTCGCCGAAAGCGCCTGCCGCGCCGCCTGCGCCTGCGCGCGTCAGCACACTGCTTGACTGGGTGCCCGGCATACGCGCCATCGCGGTGAAGTGCGATCTTTGCCACTTCGATGAACAAGGGCCTGCCTGTGTCCGCCTGTGCCCGACCCATGCGCTGCATCTGGTCAATAACCGCGACCTGGCCCGCGCCAGCCGCCGTAAACGTGAGCTGACGCTTAATACCGACTATGGCGATTTGTCGCTGTTACAGCAAACCCGGAGTGTGAAATGACTCTTCTCTCATTGCTTGCGGGCGCGGTGACCGTGCTGGTTTGTGCCGCCGCGCTGGCTTATCTGTTTACGCCGCATAAAGTGCTGAGCGGCTGGCTGGCCGGTCTTGGCGGCGCGGCAGGCTGCGTCATGGTGGCGCTTTGCGGCGTGCTGGCGCTCCTTCGCGCCGAAAGCATCGCTGGTATGTTCCCGCTGATTCGCTATGGGCTACTCATCACGCCGCTGAGCGCGGTATGGCTCATAACGCTCGGCATCTGCGGCGGGTTTATCTGCCTCTATAACATCCACTGGCACCGCCATGAAGCGGTCAACGCTAACGGTCTTCTGATTAATCTGCTGCTGGCCGCTGCCGTGTGCGCCGTGTGCGCGGCGAATTTTGGCGCGCTGGTGGTGATGATTGAAATCATGGCGCTTTGCGCGGTGTTTCTTACCGGCTGCGGCGAGTCCGGCAAGCTGTGGTTTGCGATGGGGCGCGTGGGTACGCTGCTTCTGGTGATTGCCTGCTGGCTGGCGTGGCAGCGTTATCACACGCTGGATTTTATTGCGCTGAATGCCCACACCCCAGGGAGCGATATCTGGCTGCTCGGCGTGTGCGGCTTTGGTTTGCTGGCGGGGATTATCCCGCTTCATGCCTGGGTGGCGCAGGCGCATGCTAACGCGCCAGCACCTGCGGCGGCGCTCTTCTCGGCGCTGGTGATGAAAGTGGGGCTGTTTGGCATTCTCAGCTTGTCATTGCTCGGTGGGCAACCGCCGCTGTGGTGGGGGGGGCTGCTGCTGGTGTTTGGCTGCTTTACCGCGTTTGTCGGTGGGCTGTATGCGTTGATGGAGCACAACATTCAGCGGCTGCTGGCTTATCACACACTGGAAAACATAGGCATCATCTTGCTTGGGCTGGGCGCGGGTATCTGCGGGCTTGCGCTGCGCCAGCCGGTGCTGATGGCGCTGGGGCTGACCGGCGGGCTGTACCATCTGTTTAACCATAGTCTGTTTAAAAGCACGCTATTTCTCGGCGCGGGCGCGCTCTGGTTTGGCACCGGTTTTCGCGATATCGAAAAGCTCGGCGGCATGGGGAAAACGATGCCGGTTATCTCGCTGGCCATGTTGGTGGGGCTGATGGCGATGGCTGCGCTGCCGCCGCTTAACGGTTTTGCCGGTGAGTGGGTTATCTATCAATCCTTCTTTCGTTTAAGCGCCAGCGGTACGTTCGTGCTGCAATTGCTGGGGCCGCTGTTGGCGGTCGGCCTGGCGGTGACCGGAGCGCTGGCAGTGATGTGCATGGCGAAAGTCTATGGCGTCACCTTCCTCGGCGCACCGCGATCCACGCAGGCGCAACAGCCGCGCGCTGTCCCCTGGTTGATGACCGGCAGCGTTGCCGCGCTGGCCCTGTGCTGTGTGGCGGGCGGCGTGGCGTCGCCCTGGCTGATGCCGCTGCTGTTTGCCGCCGTCCCTTTGCCGCTGCACACCGCCAGCACCGTTGTATCACCGCCGATGATAGCGCTGCTGCTGATTGCCACGCCGCTGCTCCCGCTACTGATGTTGTTGCTGTTTAAAGGGGATCGCCTGCCAGCGCGCCGTCGCGGCAGCGCCTGGGTGTGTGGTTACGGTCATGAAGAGGCGATGGTTATCACCGCACACGGCTTTGCGATGCCGGTCAAGGCTGCGTTTGCTCCGCTGCTGAAGATGCGTAAGTGGCTGGAGCCGCAGCTGCGTATTCCTGGCTTACAGGCGCAGGCCGCGCCGGTGTTATTCCGGCGGCTGGCGCTGATTGAGCTGGCGGTGCTGGTGGTGGTAGTGATTTCGCGAGGAGCCTGAGATGACGCTTGTTTATGCACTTTTACAGGCGCTGGTGCTGTTCGCCATTGCGCCGTTCTTTTCTGGCGTCAGCCGCGTGGCGCGCGCCCGCTTGCACAACCGCCGTGGGCCGGGCGTGCTGCAAGAGTACCGCGACCTGTTCAAATTATTAGGGCGGCAAAGTATTGCCCCTGCGGCCTCTGGCTGGGTGTTTCGCCTGACACCGTTGCTGATGACGGGCGTGATGCTGACCATCGCGACAGCGCTGCCGGTCGTGACGCTCTCGTCGCCGCTGCCGCTGCTCGGCGATCTCATCACCCTTATTTATCTCTTTGCTGTTGCGCGTTTCTTTTTTGCCCTCGCCGGGCTGGATACCGGCAGCCCTTTTACCGGGCTGGGTGCCAGCCGCGAAGCGATGCTTGGCGTGCTGGTCGAGCCGATATTGCTGCTCGGTTTGTGGGTCGCAGCCCTGGTCGCCGGTTCCACGCACATCAGCAACATCACCCGCTGTGTTTATCACTGGCCGCTGCATGACTCCATTCCGCTGTTTCTCGCCCTGTGCGCCTGCGCATTCGCCACGTTTATTGAAATGGGCAAGCTGCCTTTCGATCTGGCGGAAGCTGAGCAGGAGTTACAGGAAGGGCCGCTCTCGGAGTACAGCGGTAGCGGTTTTGCCCTGCTGAAATGGAGCATCAGCTTAAAACAGCTGGTGGTGCTGCAACTGTTCCTCGGCGTCTTTATTCCCTGGGGGCAGATAAGTGATATGAGCGAGAAAGGGCTGTTGATAGCCGCAGTTATTGCGCTGGCGAAACTGTTTATCGGCGTGCTGGTGATTGCGCTTTTTGAGAACAGCATGGCGCGCCTGCGTTTTACCGCCACCTCGCGTATCACCTGGGCCGGGTTCGGCGTCGCCTTTTTAGCGTTCGTCTCCTTGCTGGCGACGTATTAAGAGAGTTTATGCATGTCTGAAGAAAAAGTAGGTCAACATTATCTTACCGCGCTGCACGAAAGATTTCCCGGCGTGGTGCTGGATGCGGCGTGGCAGACGAAAGACCAACTGACCGTAACCATCAAAATCAATTACCTGCCGGAAGTGGTGGAGTATCTCTACTACCAGCAGGGCGGCTGGCTGTCGGTGCTGTTTGGTAATGATGAGCGCAAACTCAACGGTCATTTCGCCGTCTACTATGTGCTGTCGATGGAGAGCGGCACGAAATGCTGGATAACCGTGCGCGTAGAGGTGGATGCGCTCAAACCTGAATACCCCTCGGTGACGCCACGCGTGCCTGCGGCGGTGTGGGGCGAGCGTGAAGTGCGCGATATGTACGGTCTGGTGCCGGTGGGGCTGCCGGACGAGCGCCGCCTGGTGCTGCCCGATGACTGGCCTGACGAACTGTGGCCGCTGCGTAAAGACAGCATGGATTATCGCCAGCGCCCCGCGCCAACCACCGATGCGGAAACCTATGAATTTATCAACGAACTGGGTGATAAGAAGAACAATGTCGTGCCGATTGGCCCGCTGCACGTCACCTCTGACGAGCCGGGGCATTTCCGCCTGTTTGTCGATGGCGAGAACATCGTCGATGCCGACTATCGCATGTTTTACGTCCACCGTGGCATGGAGAAGCTGGCGGAAACCCGCATGGGTTATAACGAAGTGACTTTCTTGTCAGACAGGGTGTGCGGTATTTGCGGCTTCGCCCACAGCACGGCGTATACCACCTCCGTTGAGAATGCGATGGGCATTGTGGTGCCGGAGCGTGCGCAGATGATCCGCGCCATTTTACTGGAAGTGGAACGCCTGCACTCCAACCTGCTGAACCTGGGGCTTGCCTGCCACTTTGTCGGCTTCGACTCTGGCTTTATGCAGTTTTTCCGCGTGCGTGAAACCTCCATGAAAATGGCCGAGATCCTCACCGGTGCGCGTAAAACTTATGGTCTGAACCTGATTGGCGGCATTCGCCGCGACATGCTGAAAGAGGATATGGTGCAGACCCGCCAGCTGGCGCAGCAAATGCGTCGCGACGTGATGGAGCTTGTCGAGATGCTGATGAGCACGCCAAACATTGAACAGCGCACCGTGGGCATCGGTCGCCTCGACCCGCAAATCGCCCGTGATTTCAGCAATGTCGGCCCGATGGTGCGCGCCAGCGGCCACGCCCGCGACACCCGCGCCGATCACCCTTTTGTCGGCTATGGCATGCTGCCCATGACCGTGCATACCGAGCAGGGCTGCGATGTGATTTCGCGCCTGAAAGTGCGCATCAACGAAGTGCTTACCGCGCTGAATATGATTGATTACGGCCTGGATAATCTCCCCGGCGGCCCGCTGCTGGTGGAGGGGTTTACCTATATTCCGCACCGTTTTGCGCTTGGTTTTGCCGAAGCGCCCAGAGGCGATGACATCCACTGGAGCATGACCGGCGACAACCAGAAGCTCTACCGCTGGCGCTGCCGGGCGGCGACCTACGCTAACTGGCCGACGCTGCGCTATATGCTGCGCGGTAACACCGTATCGGATGCGCCGCTGATTATCGGCAGCCTCGACCCGTGCTACTCCTGCACCGATCGCATGACGGTGGTGGATGTGCGCAAGAAGAAAAGCAAGGTCGTGGCGTACAAAGAGCTTGAGCGTTACGGGGTAGAGCGTAAGAACTCGCCGCTGAAATAGGGCTTTCCCCGCGTGGGGAAGACATGGAGCAACAATGTTTACCTTTATCAAAAAAGTTATCAAAACAGGCAATGCTACCGTCGCGTATCCGCTGTCGCCGATGCCGGTCGATAAAAACTTCCGCGGCAAACCGCAGCATAATCCGCAGCAATGTATCGGCTGTGCGGCATGCGTTAATGCGTGCCCGTCGAACGCCCTGACGGTGGAAACCGACCTTGCGAGCGGGGAGCTTGCCTGGCAATTCAATCTGGGGCGCTGCATTTTTTGCGCGCGCTGTGAAGAGGTCTGCCCGACGGCGGCTATTACGCTTTCGCAGGAGTATGAACTGGCGGTCTGGCGCAAGGAGGACTTTTTGCAACAGTCGCGCTTTGAACTGTGCCAGTGCCGGGAGTGCCAGCGGCCTTTCGCGGTGCAAAAAGAGATAGATTACGCCATCGCGCTGCTGGCGCATAACGGCGACACCCGCGCGGAGCAGCGCCGCGCCAGTTTTGAAACCTGCCCGGCGTGCAAACGGCGCAAATGTCTGGTGCCCACCGACAGTATCGATTTGACCCGCCATATGAAGGAGGCCAGCTAATGAACGCGTTTATAGGCCCGCGCGACGGTGACGGGATCCCGGTTCCGCTGACGGTGGAGGAATCCATCGCCAGCATGAAAGCCTCGCTGTTGAAAAAAATCAAACGATCGGCTTATGTCTACCGTGTTGATTGCGGTGGTTGCAATGGCTGTGAAATCGAGATTTTCGCCACGCTTTCGCCGCTTTTCGACGCAGAACGTTTTGGTATCAAGGTGGTTCCTTCCCCGCGCCATGCGGATATCTTACTGTTTACCGGTGCGGTCACCCGCGCGATGCGCTCGCCTGCGCTGCGCGCCTGGCAATCCGCGCCCGATCCCAAAATTTGTATCTCGTACGGCGCGTGCGGCAATAGCGGTGGTATCTTTCACGATCTCTATTGCGTGTGGGGCGGTACCGATAAAATCGTTCCGGTGGATGTTTATATCCCAGGCTGCCCGCCGACGCCTGCTGCCACGCTGTATGGTTTTGCGATGGCGCTCGGGCTGCTGGAGCAAAAAATCCACGCCCGTCTGCCGGGCGAGCAGGACGACCTGCCTGCGGATATTTTACACCCGGCGATGGTGCAGCCGCTGCGCGTCAAAGTGGATCGCACCGCGCGCCGCCTGGCAGGCTATCGCTACGGTCGCCAGATTGCTGACAACTATTTGCAAAAACGCAGCGCGGGCGAGCACGAGGTGATGCGCTGGCTGGCCGAGGAGAACGATCCGCGCCTGAGCGAGATAGTCAGCCATTTGAATCAGGTGGTACAGGAGGCAAAAGTCTGATGAGTGAATCGGTGGTTTTCAGCCAGCTGCGGCGCAAGTTTATTGACGAGAACGATACCGCGCCTGCTCAGGCACAGCAGGTGGTTTATTACAGCCTCGCCATCGGCCATCACCTGGGGATTATTGACTGCCTGGAAACCGCGCTGAGCTGCCCGTGGCAGGACTACCTTGCCTGGATAGCAACGCTCCCGGAAGGCAGCGAGGCGCGGCGCAAGATGGAAGGCGTGCCGCGCTACGGAGAAATTGTTATCGACCATAGCCATCTGGCGCTGCTGGCGAATGCCTTTAACCGCGCGCAGGCGCAGCAAACCGCGCAACAGCAGGCGTGGAGCGCCACGCTGCTTTCGCTGCTGCATGATATCTACCAGGAAAGCGCCATCTATCTGATGGTAAGGAGACTTCGTGACTGATGTGTTGTTGTGCGTGGGGAACAGCATGATGGGGGATGATGGCGCAGGCCCACTGCTGGCAGAGATGTGCGCGGCGAAAATGCCGGGCCGCTGGCTGGTGATTGACGGCGGCAGCGCGCCGGAGAATGACGTCGTGGCGATTCGTGAGCTGCGCCCCGCGCGGTTACTCATCGTCGATGCCACCGATATGGGGCTGGCGCCTGGCGAGGTGCGGGTGATTGACCCGGATGATATCGCCGAGCTTTTTTTAATGACCACGCATAATATGCCGCTGAATTATCTTATCGATCAGATTAAAGAGGATGTCGGGGAGGTGATTTTTCTCGGCATCCAGCCGGATATCGTCGGCTTTTACTACCCGATGACCGAAGCGGTAAAAAGCGCGGTCGGGCGCGTGTATCAGTGCCTGGATAACTGGCAGGGCGACGGCGGGTTCGGCAGGCTCTAAGCGATGCGCCGGAGAACCGGCGCACCCTTTAGCGGCGGCGTTTTTCTGCGTACATCACTTTGCCGCTGTCTTCCAGCATGGCGTGCAGGGAGTCATACTTTTCGCCGCCGTTTTCGATAACACCGTGCGAATAGTTAATGGGAAACTGCTTGTCAGGCGGCTGCTCAAGGGTATCCATTTGGGTTTGCAAAAAAAACAAAAACGCATCCACGCCGCTGGTCGGTGTCTCTTCCAGCAAAACCGCAAACTCACCGCCGCCCAGACGCCCGGCGAGATCCCACTTATTCAGCCCTTTCGTCAGAAAACCGGCAAAGGTTTTCACTACCCGATCGCCTTCCTCTTTACCCAGCAATTCATTGATGGATTTCAGGTTATCGATGCTGAAATAAAGCAGGCTGAACTTTTTTTGCTTCTCTTTTAACCAGGAAAATCGTTTTTCTCCCGAACGGTAAAATCCGCGATTATTAGGCATGCCGGTCAGTTTATCGGTCATCGCCAGGCTGAGGATAAAAAATTCATCTTCGACAATGGCGGCAAAATCGAGCAGGGTATTAATTTCGGCAGAGGAGAAGGGGCGAGGGTAGGTATCAATAATACAAATGGTTCCGGCTATAAAACCGTCCGGCAACCTCACCGGGCAACCGGCGTAAAAACGCACCCACGGCTCGCCGGTGACAAACGGGTTATCCGCAAAGCGTGGATCGGCAAGGGTATCTTTAACGATAAACACCCCCTCTTCGAGGATAGCGTGCGCGCAAAATGACAAATTACGCGGCGACTCCTGCGCATCAAGGCCATTACGGGAGAGCAGCCACTGCCGGTCATGATCGAGCAAACTGATAACGGCGATAGGAACATCAAATGTGGTCTTCGCCATGCGGGTTAATCGGTCGAAACGTTCATCATCCTTTTTATCCAGCAAATCCATCATATACAGTGAACGCAGCCGTTCGTTTTCGTTTACTGGCATGGCCGGAAATATCATATACAACCTCACTGGCAGTCTTCTTCTTTAGTGTAGCCAGTTCCCGGTGAATACGCGCCCTGATTCCGTTATATATCCGCAGGTTGCCAGCGGGGATTGTGACGCGGTTCCAATACTTCTACACTCTGTTTACTTATCACACAGGAGAATGTTCATGTCTCAACCCGCACTTACTTATCGTCTTGGCGACAGGCTGGTTGGTCGTCTGGGGTATGGCGCTATGCAGCTGGCAGGGCCGGGGGTTTTCGGACCACCGGCGGATGAAGCGAAAGCGTTACAGGTGTTACGGGAAGTTGTTGCCGCTGGGGTGCGTCATATTGATACCAGTGATTTTTATGGCCCGCATGTCACCAATAAATTGATTAAGCAGGCGCTTTATCCTTACCCGGATGATTTATGCATCGTGACCAAGGTCGGGGCGCGTCGTGACGATAAAGCCAACTGGCTGCCCGCGTTCAGTGAAGAAGAGCTGACTCGCGCGGTAGAAGATAACCTGCGCAACCTCGGTCTGGATGTGCTGGAGGTCGTCAATCTGCGCGCAATGTTCGATGCGCATGCACCGGCAGAGGGTTCGCTGGAAGCGCCGCTGGAGGTCTTGCTTAAGCTGAAGGAACGCGGGCTGATTCGCCACATCGGTTTGAGTCATGTGACGCCGAAGCAGGTTGCCGACGCGCAAAAAATGACCCCGATTGTTTGCGTGCAGAATCTCTATAACCTGGCGAACCGTCAGGACGATGCGATGATTGATGAGCTGAATAAACAGGGCATCGCCTTTGTGCCGTTCTTCCCGCTCGGCGGGTTTACGCCGTTGCAGTCGGGTGAACTCAATGACGTGGCGCAGGCGTTGGGCGCAACACCGATGCAGGTTGCGCTGGCATGGCTTTTACAGCGCTCGCCGAATATTTTGCTGATCCCCGGTACCTCTTCGCCCCAGCATCTGCACGAAAACCTGGCCAGCGCTGACATCACGTTACCGGCCGATGCGCTGGCGAAATTAAATGCGATAGGCAAGGCGTAACGTTACGCGTGCGGCGCGGTCGATTCCCGGCAGACTAATTCCCCCTGAAAGGTGCGCGGTGCTTGAGGTTGCGCCGCCAGCGCGCTATCCACCGCGTGGTGGATCATTTCATCAATGGGGACATGCACGGTGGTCAGCGATGGGTTGTAATATTTGCCGATCACCGAATCATCAAACCCGGCCAGCGACACCTCTTGCGGAATGCGCAGCCCTGCTTCATGCAGGGCTTTCGCTACGCCAATCGCCATATCATCGTTGGCGGCCAGCACGCAGGTAAACGCAACGTTGCGGGCCAAAAGCGCGCGCCCGGCGTCATAGCCGCTGTCGGTGCTCCAGCTACCCTGCACCACCAGCTCCGCCTGCGGCTCAATGCCCGCCTGGCGCAGGGCAGCGTAATAGCCGCGCAAACGGCTTTCGCCGGTCGGGGAGCCGCCTGCTCCGGCAACAAAAGCAATCCGCCGGTGCCCCAGCCCCAGAAGATAGTTCATCATCATGGCGCTGCTTTGTTGATGATCGATAAACACCGACTGGTTGCGGTGGCGGTTTAAGGCGCGGTTGATAACCACGATCGGCGTCTCGTTTTGCGAAATCAACGCGTCCAGCTCGTCCACGGTCAGGTATTTGGGGTAAATCAAAATCGCTTCACAGCGCAGCGACAGCAGCAGATGGATGGCATCGCGCTCATCCTGCGCGCTGTGTTTGCCATCGGCAAGCACCAGCTGGCGGCGGTGGCTCTCGCTTTGCGTGGCGGCCTGGTAAATCATGCTGGAGAAAAACGGGCCGTTATACAGCCCGTTCGTGATAACCAGACCTATTGAGTTGGTCTTTTTATTGGCAAGATTGCGCGCCAGCTGGTTTGGCCGATAGCCGGTTTGCTCGATGGCCTGAAAAATACGCTCTTTAACCTCTTCGCGGACAAAGACCTTACCGTTTAGCGCGCGCGATACTGTCGCTTTGGAGACCCCAGCAAGCTTTGCGACATCCAGTATCGTTACCATTCATTGACCTCGTTTATTATGCCGGTTGCGCCCCCGGATTCAGCGACATCAGCGGCATACCGGGCGTGACGGTGCCCTGCGACTGGTGGCGGGTCAGCGTAAATTCATCGCTATTAACCACCAGCACTGGGGTCGTCAGGTTGTAGCCTGCCTGCTCAATGCGCGCTTTATCAAACTCCAGAAGCGGCGTACCTGCGCGCACTCTGTCGCCCTCTTTCACCAGCGGCGTGAAAAATTTCCCCTGCAAATTGACCGTATTCAACCCTACGTGAATCAGCAGTTCTGCGCCATTATCACATACCAGACCGATAGCGTGGTGAGAGTCTATCAATGTTGCGACCTGCGCATCACACGGGGCCACCACTTTGCCTTCGTGCGGGATAATCGCAATACCGTCGCCAAGCACTTTGCCCGCGAAGGCGTCGTCGGCAACGCTCTGGAGCGCAATCACTTCGCCTTTGATTGGGCTTAGCATTTGCAAGGTGCCGACGCGAAGCGGCGCGTGCGCTTGTGGCTTCTCCTCTACAGGATCGTCAAAACCGACAAATTGCACCATCAGCACGGTCAGGACTATCGTCGTACCGGCTCCGGCCAGCTCCCCAATAAAGGACATGGGCGCATCAGGGCTGATGGCATTCATCAGCGTAAACATCCCCGGCAGCGCGGCGTAAGCATAATAAAGGCTGCCGAACAGACTGGCGACCACGGCACCAACGGCACCGCCGATACAGCCGCAGATAAAGGGTTTTTTAAAGCGCAGCGTGACGCCGTAAATGGCCGGTTCGGTGATACCGAAGATGGCCGTCACGCCTGCAGACAAAGAGGTGGTTTTAAGCTGTTTGTTGCGGCTTTTGATAAATACGCCGAACACGGCGGCCATTTGACCCATCACCGCCATGGTTTGATACGCCTGGAAGGAGTCATACCCCTGAGTGTCGAAGTTGGCCATGATCACCGGCGTAATTCCCCAGTGCACGCCAAAAATGACGAAGACTTGCCAGAAGCCGCCGATCACTGCCGCAGCCAGCGCCGGTGCGGCGTGGAACAGCGCGTTATAGCCATCGGCGACGCTCAGCGCTGCCCGACTGGTAATCGGGCCAATCACAATCAGGGTGAGGGGAACAATCACCACAAAGCAGACGAGTGGCGTAAACAACGGGCTAACCACTTCCGGCAGCAGCTTCTCGACGCGGCGCTCAAGCCAGGAGAGCGCCCAGACGAGGAATAACGGCGGCAGCACCGATGAGGTATAAACGGTTTCAGCCAGCGGGAAGAAGAGGAATTTGACCTCCTCGCCGGTGGCGATTTTGCCCGCCAGCGCCGTCCACTCCGGGTTTATCAGCGCGCAGCAGCACAGCACGGCGATAAACGGGTTGCATTTAAAATGGCGCGCGGCGGTGATAGCGATAAACACCGGCAGGAAGGCAAACGGCGTCCACGACATAAAATTCAGCACCGCAAAAGTACCGGTGTTTTTGAGCTCCGCATCGGCAAGCCCCAGCAGAATCAACAGGCCCTGCAAAATCCCGGCGGCGGCGAGGATATAAACAATGGGCGCAAAAACGGCAGACATGGTGGCGATAACCGCATCCAGCCAGCGGGTTTTCGCCTGCTGCGCCGCGCCGTCTTTCTCTTTAACCAGCCCGGAAAACGCGGCGAAGACATCGGCGACATGCGTGCCGATCACCACCTGAAATTGACCGCCGCTTTCCACCACGGCAATCACCCCCGGCAGGTTCTGGATAGTGGCCTTTGCCGTGGCGGGCGTTTCATTGAGTACCAGGCGCAGGCGCGTGGCACAGCGGGAGAAGTTACTGATGTTTTCTTCGCCTCCGACTTCGCGGAGGATGTCACTCGCTAACTTATTGTAATCCCTGATGGCTGCCATTTCTTTTACCCTTTTATCTGTGTGACTGAGCAAGAATTTCGCCTTGAAACCGGTTTCATGCTATCCTGGTGAGATAGCCGTGCAACCGGTTTCAGGGAAATTTGCGAGGGGAATCACGCCCCTAATTTTGGCGGGGTAGCATCGCGACTATCACCTGGCGGGGAAAATTGCCCGCGAGCAAAAGGGCTGGCAGCGCCGGGTTATTCAGGGTTTTTGGCGTGGCTGATAAGCGGTGAAGTCCGGTAAAAGTACCAACGTGTGTCGTATCGGCTGGCATCACACCTTGATAAATGAGTGGCCACCGGCTGGCGGCCACCCAGGAAGGGATGTATCAGAGGGTGCCTGTACCGCCATCAGAGCACCAGACCTGCCCGGAGGTAAAGCTGCTTTCTGTAGACGCCATGGTGACATACAGCGGCGCAATCTCCACCGGCTGACCGGGGCGACCCAGCGGGGCGCTGGCACCAAACTGCTGCACTTTTTCCTGCGGCTGCCCGCCGCTGGATTGCAGAGGCGTCCAGTAGGGGCCGGGTGCTATTGCGTTGACGCGGATACCCTGCTCGCTGAGCTGTTGGGCCAGGGATTTGGTGAACGCCACGATGGCCGCTTTGGTCTGGGCATAATCAAGCAGGATAGGGCTTGGTTGATACGCCTGCACCGAGCTGGTATTGATGATGCTGGCGCCGCGCGGCAGGTGTTCAACCGCCGCTCGCGTTATCCAGAACATGGCGTAGACGTTGGTTTTAAACGTCGCATCAAAATCTTCTGTCGTCAGCGTGCGGATAGATTCATTAAACTGCTGGCGTCCGGCGTTATTGACCAGGATATCCAGCCCGCCCAATTGGCTGACTGCGTCTTTTACCAGCTTTTCACAGAACTCCTCAGAGCGGATATCGCCGGGGATGGCGATGGCTTTACGACCTTCGGCTTCAATAAGTTTGATAACTTCTGCCGCGTCAGGCTCTTCTTCCGGCAAATAGTTAATCGCAACATCCGCGCCTTCGCGGGCATAAGCAATGGCGACGGCCCGGCCAATACCGGAATCCCCGCCGGTAATTAGCGCTTTGCGACCGGCAAGGCGACCAGAGCCGAGATAGCTGGTTTCACCATGATCCGGCGGCGGCACCATTTTGCTGGCAAGGCCTGGCGGCTGCTGAGGTTGTTTTTCAAAAGGAGGGGTGGGATAAACCGGTGCTAAAGTGTTTTTCGGTCTTTGCTCAGGCATATTTGCTCCTTTAGATGTTGTCAGACACGTGTTTAAGCCTGGCATAGATGTGAGCGTTGTCACGTTCTACTGCTGCAAAATTGTGCAAACAGACGCGTTACTGCGAGCAGCGCTGGCGCGGAATAAGTCAGTTAACGATAGACCGGCGTGAGGGGAATAATGCCCAGGATTGATTATTGATATCATCGCTGGTGCTAATATTTATAATATATTATTTACTTAACATATAAGTGCGATAATATGCCAGGGAAAATCACTCACCAGCCTCACTCTTATTTGCCGGGTGTCTATGCAAATAACGCTTTATCAATAAATAAACAGCCTTTAAAAAATGCGCTTACTGGCCAGATTATTCACGTCAAACAAACCCATGCTGATTTTCGCGTGCTTAAAAAAGAGCTTTCTCTTTTCCGCGCGGTAAAAGAAAACCCAATGCTGGCAAGCATTGCTAACATTGGTGCGCAAACCAGCCAGACGGCCCGGTTGCACGCGCTTGGCATGGCGGTTACCGTGGTGAGTAATATGGGTGACAGTGGTGTAGCCAAAGAAAAAGCGGATATTCTTTGTGATAAAAATCCGCGCAATCCGTCTGCGGATATTTATTTTGACGGTGCCATAAATAAGCGTGGCCAGGATTTTATTCAAGGTTTTGTTAATAACGAAACACCGCTTGATTCGACTATTTATGCCACGGGGCTGAAAATGGGTACGGAGGTAAAACAATTAGATCCGTTTATGGCGCAGCGCTTTGATGCACTCTGGCGTATTCGTCTTAATCAAATCAGCCAGGCTCCCGACAAAGAATAATTGCAGTTTATCAGGCAGGGCAGTTGCGTAACTGCCCTGCCTGCGCGCGTTAATCCAGATCCGCGCCGTTGCTGGCAATCACTTTTTTATACCACCAGAACGATTTTTTACGCGTGCGCGCCAGGGTGCCGTTGCCGTAGTCATCACGATCGACATAGACAAAACCGTAGCGTTTGCTCATTTCCCCGGTGGAAGCCGCCACCAGATCGATACAACCCCAGGTGGTATAGCCCATGACCGGGATGCCGTCGGCAATCGCGTCGCCCATGGCGCGGATGTGCTCGCGTAAATAACTGATGCGGTAATCGTCTTCTATCTCGCCCGCCGTGTTGAATTCATCTTTCGCACCGAGACCGTTTTCCACTAAAAACAGCGGCTTCTGATAACGGTCATACATCATATTCATGGTGATGCGCAGACCCAGCGGATCGATGCCCCAGCCCCATTCACTGACGCTGATATGCGGGTTACGCAGGGATTTCACGATATTGGCGGCGCTGGTGTTCTGCGCATTCATGTCGGCAGAAGCGCAGCGCGAGGCGTAATAACTGAACGAGACAAAATCCACGGTATTTTTGAGGATCGCGTCGTCACCCGCTTCTTTAACAATCGTGATGCCTTTTTCGCGAAAAACGCGTGCGGAGTAAGCCGGGTAAGCCCCGCGCGCCTGCACATCAATAAAGAACAGATTTTCGCGATCTTTTTCCAGCGCGGCCCACACATCCTCCGGTTTGCAGGAGTACGGATAGAAATTACCGCCCGCCAGCATACAACCGACCTGGTTTTGCGGGTTCACCTCATGGGCAATTTTTGTCGCCAGCGCGCTGGCAATCAGCTCATGGTGCGCCGCCTGGTATTTCACCTGTTCCTGGTTTTCCCCCTCTTCAAACACCAGCCCCGCCCCGGAAAACGGGCTGTGCAGCATGATATTGATTTCATTGAACGTCAGCCAGTATTTCACCAGCCCGTCGAAGGCTTCAAAACAGGTGTGCGCATAGCGGGTAAAAAATTCCACCATCTTGCGGTTACGCCAGGAACCATATTCCGTTACCAGATGCATTGGCACGTCGAAGTGGCACAGCGTCACCAGCGGTTCGATATTGTACTTTTTGCACTCGGCAAACACCGCGCGATAAAACGCGATGCCTTCCGGGTTTGGCGTCAGCTCATCACCTTTCGGGTAGAGGCGGCTCCAGGCAATTGAGGTGCGAAATACCGTAAAGCCCATCTCTGCCATTAGCGCGATATCTTCTTTATAGCGGTGATAAAAATCTATCGCTTCGTGGCTTGGGTAATACTCGTCATCGCGCAGGGCAAAGCGTTTTTCCTGCCCCAGTTTTACCGGCAGGCGGTTCACGCCGTGCGGGATCATATCGACGGTGGTCAGCCCTTTGCCGCCTTCCAGATATCCCCCTTCCGACTGGTTAGCGGCAAGCGCGCCGCCCCATAAAAATCCTTGCGGAAATACTGACATGCATTACCTCGTTATTTTCAGACTCGTACTTCTTTAACAGTGACCGGTTGCGCTGCCGACGCGCTTGCTTTCTCGACCGGAATATCTTCAAAACCCAGCAGCAGCGTCAACACAAACGACAGCACCACGGCCAGTGCCATCACGCCGAACACCCAGACAATCGACATCGGGTTCGCCGGGTCGAAAAACTGCACGCTGGTAAATAGCCCAGGTGCTGCCATTGAGTGGCTGGCCAACCCGGCGATACCGGCAACCGCGCCGCAGATAAACCCGCTAATCAGGCTGGCGATAAGCGGGCGTTTCAGGCGCACCGCCACCCCGTACAGCGCCGGTTCCGAGATCCCGGCGAGGATCGCCGAGGCAGCGGCGGCCATCGCTGTCTGGCGCAACTCCGGGTTTTTCGTTTTCCAGGCGACGGCGAGCGACGAGCCGCCGAGCGACAAATTGGCACCGATTTCCGACGGCATCACCATCCCTTCTTTACCGGTTTCAGCAATGGTCTGGATAATGGTCGGCGTAAAGACGCGGTGCATGCCGGTCATCACCAGAAGCGGCCACAACGCGCCCATAATGGCAACCGAAAGCCAGCCGAGATAGCCGTGAATGGTGTACACCAGCGCTGAAATACCGCTACCGATCCAGATGCCGAGCGGCCCAATCAACACTATCGCCAGCGGCGCGGCAATCAGAACTATTAGCATCGGTTTTAAGAAGTTTTTCGTTACCGCAGGCGTAATGCGATCGACCCAGCGCTCGATATACGACAGGCACCAGGTCATCACCAGCGCCGGGATCACCGTGTAGGTGTACTTCACGGCGGTCACCGGTACCAGCGCAAACTCAACGTGTTCACCCTGCGCGGCTTTCGCCATCAACTCGATAAAACTTGGGTGCACCAGCACGCCTGCGATAGCTATTGCCAGCGACATGTTGGTCTTAAATTTTACGGCAGCAGAAGCGGCAACCATCAGCGGCAGGAAGAAGAAGGCACCATCGCCGATGACCGTCAAAATGGTCAGGGTTGATGAGCCTTTGGGCAGCGCGCCGGACATCTCCAGCACCATCGCCAGCAGTTTGACCATCGAACCGCCGATAATCGCCGGGATCAGCGGTGACATGGTACCGATGAGCGCGTCAAGAATGCCTGCGCCAATGCGGCGTAACGTCAGTTTTTGCGGCGCTTGTTCGGCGGGAGGCTGCATATCCTGCGGCAGCAGGCGGGTGACTTCACGAAATGCCTGCGACACGGTGTTACCGATAATCACCTGGCACTGGTTGTCGTTGCGCACCACGCCCATCACGCCACTGATGGTTTTCAACGTCGGGCTATCAATTTGCGATTCATCTTTCACCACAAAGCGCAGGCGCGTCATGCAGTGCGTCACGGCAGCGATATTGTCAGCGCCGCCAAGCGCGTCCACGACAGCGTGGGCCAGCGCAGCATAATTTTTTGCCATCGAAATTATTATCCTGTCTTATCAGTAAGATACATTTTCACAGCTGCGCCCTGGCGACTATGAAACACAAAATAGGTAACCGGTTCCACAAAATCATGATGAGTTTCTTCGAATGAAACAAGATCTAAAATTAACCAATGTTTTAAAGCGTGATAAAGATCACCAGAGAAGGCAAAAGTTAACTATTCGAATAAACGCAACGGCTGAAGTACACTTTATATGAATATTTTTTCAGGGGTGGGCAGATGGCAACAATGCTGGAAGTGGCAAAGCGGGCAGGGGTGTCGAAAGCGACAGTCTCCCGCGTGCTGACGGGCAAAGGTTATGTGAGCGAAGAGACCAAAGATCGCGTCTTTCAGGCCATTACAGAAAGTGGTTACCGTCCAAACCTGCTGGCGCGCAGCCTGGCGTCCAGTAAAACCCAGACTCTGGGACTGGTGGTGACCAACACCCTCTACCACGGTGTCTATTTTAGCGAGCTGCTGGCGCACGCGGCGCGAATGACCGAAGACAAAGGGCGGCAGTTATTATTAGCCGATGGTAAACACAGCGCGGAACAAGAACGCGAAGCGATTCAATATTTGCTCGATCTGCGTTGCGATGCGTTAATTATTTATCCACGCTTTTTAAGCGTCGATGAAATGGATGAAATTATTGAAAAGCATCCACAGCCGATTATTGTGCTGAACCGTCGTTTACGTAAAAACAGTAGCCACTGTGTATTTTCCGATCAAAAATCCACCAGCTTTCAGGCGGTGTCGCAATTAATTGCCCGTGGTCATCGGGATATTGCTTTTATTACCGGCTCTCTGGATTCGCCAACGGGTGTCGAACGCCTGGCGGGCTATAAAGATGCGCTGACGCAGCACGGCATTGCGCTGCGCAGTAATTTGATTGTCGAAGGAAAATGGACACCGATAAGCGGATCCTTAGGCGTGCAGGAGTTATTATCACGCAAGGTGTCGTTTAGCGCGTTAGTCGCCAGTAATGATGACATGGCCATTGGCGCAATTAAGCAACTGCACGCCAGCAAAATAGCGGTGCCGCAGCAGGTCTCTATTATTGGCTTCGACGATATTCCGATGGCGCCTTTTACCGTACCGGCATTATCCAGCATCAGAATTCCGGTAACTGAAATGATTAAAGAGACCATCAACCGCTTAATTTTTATGCTCGACGGCGGCGAGTTTAAATATCAACAGACCTTTGCTGGCGAATTAATTTCCCGCGAATCGCTCATTGACGGTCCTTACCGTTAATCTCGACAGCTGTCATCGACACTTCTGCCGATGACAGCATCTCTTTATTTATTTCTCATTAATTTTCAATCAATTAAATTTTGGCACGTTTTGTGAATACTTCAGCAGGATAAACCTTTGCTGGAGGAGTTTATGAACCGATTTATGATGGCTGATGCCACAAAATGTATTGGCTGTCGCACCTGTGAGGTCGCCTGCGTGGTGTCCCATCAGGAAGATCAGGACTGCGCGGCGCTGACGCCCCAGGCTTTTCTGCCCCGTATCCATGTCATCAAAGGTGTCAATGTGTCGACGGCAGCCATCTGCCGTCAATGCGAAGACGCCCCCTGCGCTAACGTCTGCCCGAATAATGCTATCAGCCGCGACAAAGGCTTTGTGCATGTTTCACAGGAGCGCTGCATTGGGTGTAAAACCTGCGTCGTGGCGTGCCCCTACGGCGCGATGGAAGTGGTGGTGCGCCCGGTTATTCGCCACAGCGGTATGGGGCTGAGCGTACGGGCGGAAAAGGCCGAAGCGAACAAGTGCGACCTGTGCTATCACCGCGAAACCGGCCCGGCCTGTATGGAGGTTTGCCCGACGAAAGCGCTGGTGTGCGTCGACAGGGATTTGCTTGAACAGATGAATGTCGAGAAACGGCGGCGCGCAGCGCTGGACAGTTCTTTGTCATTGAGATTCTAATCCATCCCAATTTCACTTTTAACAGGTCTGTTACTGATGAAAAAAATAACGAGTGTTTGCCCTTATTGCGGCGCGGGCTGCAAACTGAAACTGGTGGTCGATAACGGTAAAATCATCCGCGCGGAAGCGGCCGACGGCCAGACTAACCAGAACGAATTATGCCTGAAAGGCTACTACGGTTGGGACTTTCTCAATGATACCAAACTCCTGACGCCGCGCCTGACCCAGCCGATGATCCGCTATGAGAAAGGCGGCAAACTTACCCCGGTCTCCTGGGAAGAAGCGATTCGTTATACCGCAAAACGGCTTAGCGAAATCAAACAGCAATTTGGCCCGCGCGCCATTATGACCACCGGTTCGTCACGCGGTACGGGCAACGAAACCAACTATGTGATGCAGAAATTTGCCCGCGGCGTGCTGCATACCAATAACGTCGACTGCTGCGCGCGCGTCTGCCACGGCCCCTCGGTTGCCGGGTTGCAGGAGACCCTCGGCAACGGCGCGATGAGCAACTCCATCAACGATATCGAAAACTCCAGCTGCCTGTTGGTGTTCGGTTACAACTGTGCCGACTCGCATCCTATTGTTGCCAGAAGAGTGATAAAAGCGCGGCAAAAAGGTGCCAAAATTATCGTCTGCGATCCCCGGCGGATCGAAACCGCGCGCATCGCCGATCAGCATCTGCAACTGAATAATGGCTGCAATATGGCGCTGGTGAATGCGTTTGGCTATGTGCTGCTGGAAGAGGAGCTTTATGACAAGGATTATGTCGCACGCAACACCAGCGGGCTGGACGCCTACCGGGAAACGGTCAAAGATTATGCGCCCGAAGCGGTAGAGCATATCACCGGCGTGCCCGCAAGCCAGGTGCGCCAGGCGATGCGCACGTTTGCCGCCGCGCCATCGGCCACCATTATGTGGGGGATGGGCGTGACACAATTCGGCCAGGCGGTGGATGTCGTCAAAGGTCTTTCAAGTCTTGTTTTATTAACCGGTAATCTCGGGCGTGAGAACGTGGGCGTTGGCCCGGTGCGCGGGCAGAACAATGTGCAGGGTGCCTGTGATATGGGCGTTATCCCCAACCAGTTTCCTGGCTATCAGAATGTGACGGATGCAAAGGTGCGGGAAAAATTCGCCCGCGCGTGGGGCATCGACGCCGCGTTGATGGATGACAAAGTTGGCGTGCGCATCACCGAAGTCCCGCACCTGGCGCTGGAAGGCAAAGTGAAGGCTTACTACATCATGGGTGAAGATCCGTTGCAGACCGAAGCGGATCTGGGCCTGGTACGTAAAGGTTTTGC
The DNA here is from genome assembly GCF_052220145.1 of Vagococcus sp. WN89Y. Classification (NCBI taxonomy): domain Bacteria; kingdom Bacillati; phylum Bacillota; class Bacilli; order Lactobacillales; family Enterococcaceae; genus Vagococcus; species Vagococcus sp. WN89Y. Next base: position 150,695 of record NZ_JBQPOM010000014.1, read on the forward strand.
CGCGCTTGATTTTATTGTGGTGCAGGACATCTTTATGACCAAAACCGCCGAGCAGGCGGATGTGCTGCTGCCCGCCACGTCGTGGGGCGAGCACGGCGGTGTCTTTACCTGTGCCGATCGCGGCTTTCAGCGTTTTGAAAAAGCCATCGAGCCGCAGTACAACGTCAAGCGCGACTGGGAAATCATCAGCCTGATTGCCCGCGAGATGGGCTACCCAATGCAGTACGACAACAACCAGCAAATCTGGGATGAGCTGCGCGAGCTGTGCCCGCTGTTCTACGGCGTGACATACGAAAAAATGGGCGATATGGGCCATGTTCAGTGGCCATGCCCGACGCTGGAACACCCCGGCACGCCGTATCTCTATCAGAACAGCCGGTTCGATACGCCGGACGGCAAAGGCCATCTGTTTGCCGCTCCCTGGCGAGCGCCTGCGGAGCTGACCGATGCGCAATACCCGCTGATACTCAGCACGGTGCGCGAGGTCGGGCACTACTCCTGTCGCTCAATGACCGGCAACTGTGCGGCGCTCCAGACGCTCGCCGATGAGCCGGGCTTTGTGCAGATCCACCCGGCGGATGCCGAAGCGCTTGGCGTGCAGGACCGACAGCTTGTCTGGGTGGAGTCGCGTCGCGGCAAAGTCATTACGCGTGCTGATGTGAACGCCCGCATTAATAAAGGCAGCGTCTATATGACCTACCAGTGGTGGATCGGTGCCTGTAATGAGCTGACGCAGGATAACCTCGACCCGATATCAAAAACCCCGGAAACCAAATATTGCGCGGTTCGGCTGAGTGCGATCAACGATCAGGCGTGGGCGGAGGCGTACACTCAGACCACGTATCAACAGATGAAGAGTCGTTTGCGTGACGCAGCCATGCAATAACAGCAACGGTGTTAGCCTGCGCGTGTGCGGGAAGGTGCAAGGGGTGGGATTCCGCCCCTTTGTCTGGCAACTGGCGCAGCAACTTCGCCGCAAAGGTGACGTATGTAATGATGGCCAGGGTGTGGAGATCCGCCTGCTGGGTGATGCGCAGGATTTTTTGCACCGTCTTCGCGCCCAGTGCCCGCCGCTGGCGCGTATCGACAGCATCACCGCGACGCCTTTTAGCTGGCACAGCCCGCCGCAAACGTTCACCATCCGCCACAGCGCGGGCGGGGCAATGAATACGCAAATTGTCCCCGATGCGGCAACCTGCCCGGCGTGCCTTGCGGAGATGAACACGCCCGGCGAGCGTCGCTACCGCTACCCCTTCATTAATTGTACCCATTGCGGGCCGCGCTTCACCATTATCAACGCCATGCCCTATGACCGCCCCTTTACCGTGATGGCCGCGTTCCCGCTCTGCCCGGACTGCGAGGCCGAGTACCGCAACCCTTATGACCGGCGCTTCCACGCCCAGCCGGTGGCCTGCCCGGTATGCGGCCCACAGCTTGCATGGCGCAAGGATACGCAACAAGCCGCCGGGGAAGAGGCGTTGCAGGCGGCGATTGCGCTGCTAAAAGAGGGGGGCATCGTCGCGGTAAAAGGCATCGGTGGGTTTCACCTTGCCTGCGATGCGGGGAACGCGGCGGCGGTGCAACGGCTTCGGTCGCGCAAACATCGCCCGGCAAAACCGCTGGCGGTGATGCTCCCAGGCACGGCGGGTTTGAGTGAGAAAGCGCAACGGTTATTAAGCTCGCCTGCCGCGCCCATTGTGCTGGTGGGCAAGTCGCGCGTACATGGTCTGTGCGAGGCCATAGCACCAGGGCTGGACGAAGTCGGCGTGATGCTGCCCGCCAACCCGCTCCAGCATCTGCTGGCACAGGCGCTGCAACGCCCGCTGGTGATGACCTCCGGCAATCTCAGCGGTAAGCCGCCCGCCATCACCAATGCGCAGGCAACCGCCGAACTGGCGGAAATTGCCGACGGTTTTTTGCTGCATAACCGTGACATTGTGCAGCGAATGGACGACTCAGTTGTGCGCGAAGATGGCGAGATGCTGCGCCGCTCGCGCGGGTATGTCCCGGATGCGCTGGCGCTCCCGCCGGGGTTTGCGGATATCCCGGCGCTGCTGTGCCTCGGCGCGGAGCTGAAAAACACCTTTTGCCTGCTGCGGGGTAACAGCGCGGTGCCGGGGGCGCATTTTGGCGATTTAAGCGATGAGGGCGTGGAAAACCAGTGGCGCCAGGCGCTGGGCCTGATGCAGTCCATCTATGATTTTACCCCGCAGTACGTGGTCGTTGATGCTCACCCTGGCTATTGCACAAATCAGTGGGCGCAGCGTTACGGTTTACCGGTACAAACGGTGCTGCACCATCATGCTCACGCCGTGGCATGCCTGGGCGAGCACGGATGGCCGCTGGCGGGCGGCGATGTGATAGCCGTTGTGCTTGACGGGATCGGTATGGGCGAGGGCGGCGCGTTATGGGGCGGCGAATGCCTGCGGGTGAATTACCGCGAGTGCGAGCATCTTGGCGGGCTCCCGGCGGTGGCGCTGCCTGGCGGCGATCTGGCGGCCCGGCAGCCGTGGCGCAATTTGCTCGCGCAGATGCTGGCGTTTGTGCCGGACTGGCAGCACTCTGCACAAACCGCCACGCTTTTGCAGCAGACCCCGCTTTTACAGCAGACTACGCTTTTACAGCAGAACTATGCCGTGCTGGCGCGCGCCATAGAGCGTGGTATTAATTCACCGCTGGCCTCCTCTTGCGGGCGTTTATTTGACGCGGTGGCCTGCGCGCTGGGGTGCGCGCCGCTGCAACAAAGTTATGAGGGCGAAGCCGCCTGTTGGCTGGAGGCGCTTGCCGCGAGCAGCCAGGGCGTCACTCACCCGGTTACGCTGCCCGTGTGTGGGCGCACACTTGATCTGGCGACGTTCTGGCAGCAGTGGCTCGGCTGGCAGGCCAGCCCGGCGCAGCGTGCGTGGGCGTTTCATGATGCGCTCGCCGCCGGTTTTGCCGCGCTGGCGCGCGAGCACGCCCAGAAACAGGGCATCACAACGCTGGTTTTCAGCGGCGGCGTGCTGCATAACCGCTTGCTAAAACAGCGCCTGCGCGTGCATTTGCCAGACTTCAGGCTGTTATTTCCTCAGCAGCTACCGGCAGGGGATGGCGCCATTGCGTTTGGTCAGGGGCTGGTCGCCGCTGCGCGGCTAATACGCTAGCGCTTCCGGCAGGGTAAAAGGTGCCTGCTCAGCACAAAATCGCGCAGTTTTCCCTCGCGCCTGGTGGTGGTGCATACCGGAGGTAAAGCCAGGATGTTGTGTATTTTATAAGCAATGACATTCACTGGATTTTTTGTTTCTTCGTGACTTCCTTGTCGCCAGCCAGATGCTTTACCATACTTGCACCTGGCTGAATTCGTTTATTTGGATGTCCCATGTTGAAGCGTTGTTACGCAGCGTTATTGCCTGCGTTTGTTATGCTCTGTGCCTGTAGCAGTAAACCCCCGCATGCGCAAACCTCACAGACCGTATCGCCCGCACCTTCCGGCGGCTTTCTGCTCGAACCGCAGCACAATGTGTTGATGACCAGCGGAGACTTCGCCAACAACCCGGCAGCGGAACGATTTATCGACGAAATGGTGAGTAAGCACGGCTTCGATCGCCAGCAACTGCATGAAATCCTCTCCCAGGCTAAGCGTCTGGATTATGTATTACGCCTGATGGATAGGCAGGCACCCACCACGGCGGCTCCCCCCGGGCCAAACGGCGCCTGGCTGCGCTACCGTAAGCAATTTATCACCCCGGATAATGTGCAAAATGGCGTCGGGTTCTGGAATCAATATGAAGATGCGCTCAATCGCGCATGGTTAGTTTATGGCGTACCGCCGGAAATCATTGTCGGTATTATCGGTGTGGAAACGCGCTGGGGCCGGATCATGGGGAAAACCCGTATTCTTGACGCGCTGGCGACGCTGGCGTTCAACTACCCGCGTCGCGCACAGTACTTTGCCGGTGAGCTGGAAACTTTCTTGCTAATGGCGCGTGATGAGCGCGACGACCCGCTCGAGTTGAAAGGCTCCTTCGCTGGCGCGATGGGGTACGGCCAGTTTATGCCGTCTTCCTATAAAGAGTTCGCTGTGGATTTCAACGGCGATGGGCACATTAACTTGTGGGACCCGGTAGACGCGATTGGCAGCGTGGCGAACTATTTCAAACAGCATGGTTGGGTGAAAGGCGATCTGGTGGCGGTACCGGCCAACGGCCAGGCCGCCGGGATGGCCAACGGTTTTAAAACCAATTACAGCATCGGCCAACTGGCGGCGGCGGGCCTGACGCCACAGCAGCCGTTGGGCAATCATCAACAGGCCAGCCTGTTGCGCCTTGATATCGGTACCGGGTACGAGTACTGGTACGGTTTGCCTAATTTTTACACCATCACCCGCTACAACCACAGCACCCATTACGCAATGGCTGTCTGGCAGCTTGGTCAGGCTGTTTCGCTGGCGCGTATTCGCTAAGCATTCCCCTCCTGCGGGAGGGGGCAACATCGCGCTCTTTGCTCGCCTGGCTCATGGTTTTACTCATGACGTTGAAAATACCCTGTGCCGGGCGCATATCGACTCAACCGGTGTTCTCGCTTTTTTTTCGGAAGCTGCCTCGTAAATTCCTTATTCCGTCTCCCTCTTTTTGTGGAAAGTGTTATCTTTTGCGACACGGTTTTGGGGGGAGCTACCATGACAGATAATGAATTAATGCAGCTGAGTGAGCGCATCGGGCGTGCGCTAAAAGCCCAGGGCGCGACGCTAACGACTGCGGAGTCCTGCACCGGCGGTTGGGTCTCAAAGGTCATCACTGATGTTGCCGGCAGTTCTGCCTGGTTTGAGCGCGCCTTTGTGACATACAGCAATGAAGCGAAAGCGCAGATGATAGGCGTCAAGCCCGCCACGCTTGAGGCGCACGGCGCAGTCAGTGAACCGGTGGTGGTCGAAATGGCTATCGGCGCGCTGAAAGCCGCGCGTGCGGACTACGCTATCTCTATTAGCGGTATTGCCGGGCCGGATGGCGGCAGCGAGGAGAAACCTGTCGGCACAGTCTGGTTCGGTTTTGCCTGCGCCAATGGGCAGGGTATCACGCAGCGCGAGTGTTTTACCGGTTCGCGTGACGAGGTGCGTCGGCAGGCAACGAGCCGGGCATTGCAAATCTTGTGGCAACATTTTCTACAAAATACTTGATACTGTATGACCATACAGTATAATTGCCTCAACAGAATATAAATCAGTCGGAGCGCAACGCGCTTCACTCTGCATGACAGGAGTAATAATGGCTATCGACGAAAACAAACAAAAGGCGCTTGCGGCCGCACTGGGTCAGATCGAAAAGCAATTCGGTAAAGGCTCCATCATGCGTCTGGGTGAAGACCGCTCCATGGACGTGGAAACTATCTCTACCGGTTCGCTTTCTCTGGATATCGCCCTGGGCGCAGGCGGTCTGCCGATGGGCCGTATCGTCGAAATCTACGGGCCGGAGTCCTCCGGTAAAACGACGCTGACCCTGCAGGTTATTGCCGCCGCGCAGCGCGAAGGCAAAACCTGTGCGTTTATCGATGCGGAACACGCATTGGACCCAATCTATGCCCGCAAGCTGGGTGTTGATATCGACAATCTGCTCTGTTCCCAGCCGGACACCGGTGAGCAGGCGCTGGAAATCTGTGATGCGCTGGCGCGCTCCGGTGCGGTTGACGTACTGGTTGTTGACTCCGTGGCTGCTCTGACGCCAAAAGCGGAAATCGAAGGCGAAATCGGTGACTCTCACATGGGCCTCGCGGCACGTATGATGAGCCAGGCGATGCGTAAACTGGCGGGCAACCTGAAGCAGTCCAACACGCTGCTTATCTTTATCAACCAGATTCGTATGAAGATTGGCGTGATGTTCGGTAACCCGGAAACCACCACCGGTGGTAACGCGCTGAAATTCTATGCCTCCGTGCGCCTTGATATCCGCCGTATCGGTGCGGTGAAAGAGGGTGATAACGTGGTTGGTAGCGAGACCCGCGTAAAAGTGGTGAAAAACAAAATCGCTGCGCCGTTCAAACAAGCTGAATTCCAGATTCTCTACGGTGAAGGTATCAACTTCTATGGTGAGCTGGTTGACCTTGGCGTAAAAGAGAAGCTTATTGAAAAAGCGGGCGCCTGGTATAGCTACAACGGCGACAAAATTGGCCAGGGTAAAGCGAATGCAACATCCTGGATGAAAGAAAACCCGGCTGCGGCGAAAGAGATCGAGAAAAAACTGCGTGAAATTCTGCTCAGTAACCAGAATTCCGCAGCTGAGTTCACGGTCGATGACGGCGGCGAAGGCGTCGAAGAAACCAAAGAAGATTTCTGATAATCTGAACAATGACCAAGGGCTGCTGATGCAGCCCTTTTGCGTTTTTACCGCCACAGGATTTTGCCATGACTGAAAATTCTGCCCGCCGCTCTGCGCTTCCTCGCCTGCGCGATCGTGCGATGCGTATTCTGGCGATGCGTGACCATAGCGAGCAGGAGCTGCGCCGCAAGCTGGTTGCGCTGGTGCCGGGAAAGAACGGAATGGAAAAGCTTGATATTACGGATGAAGAGCTTGAGCAAGTAATAAGCTGGTGTCTGGAGCATCATTTTCTCGACGACGCGCGCTTTGTTCGCCAGTTTATTGCCAGCCGTGCGCGAAAAGGGTATGGCCCGGCGCGTATCCGCCAGGAGTTAAACCAGAAAGGAATTGAGCGGCAAGTGAGCGAAAACGCAATGCGCGAGTGCGATATCGACTGGAGCGCTAATGCCCGTGAGCAGGCTCTGCGCAAATATGGGGAGCCGTTGCCGACAGAATTTACGGCGAAGGTAAAAGTGCAGCGTTTTTTGCTGTATCGGGGGTATTTGCAGGAAGATATTCAGGAAATATGGCGAAATTTTGCCGACTAAGCGCTTAGGGATTTTACTTCGCACTAAAGAAAACTTATCTTATTCCCACTTTTTCCAGTAGCAGGTGAGTTTGCCATGTAATGGCGGCGGCCTGTTACCACATTTCGTTAGCTTGATTTCAGGATAATTATGAGCAAGAGCACCGCTGAGATCCGTCAGGCGTTTCTCGATTTTTTCCATAGCAAGGGACATCAGGTAGTTGCCAGCAGCTCCCTGGTGCCGAATAACGACCCGACTCTGCTGTTTACCAACGCCGGGATGAATCAGTTCAAGGATGTGTTCCTTGGGCTCGACAAGCGTAATTATTCCCGCGCGACGACCGCACAACGCTGCGTGCGTGCCGGTGGTAAACACAATGATCTGGAAAACGTCGGTTACACCGCGCGCCATCACACATTTTTTGAAATGCTGGGCAACTTCAGCTTCGGCGATTACTTCAAACATGATGCTATCCAGTATGCATGGGAACTGCTGACCGGCGAAAACTGGTTCAATCTGCCAAAAGAGCGTCTGTGGGTGACGGTGTACGAAACGGACGACGAAGCCTACGAAATTTGGGAAAAAGAAGTTGGCATCCCGCGCGAGCGAATCATCCGTATTGGTGATAATAAAGGCGCTCCGTACGCCTCTGACAACTTCTGGCAAATGGGTGATACCGGCCCCTGCGGCCCATGTACAGAGATTTTCTACGACCACGGCGATCATATCTGGGGTGGGCCTCCGGGGAGCGCAGAAGAAGACGGCGACCGTTATATCGAAATCTGGAACATCGTCTTCATGCAGTTTAACCGCCAGGCTGATGGCACCATGGAACCGCTGCCAAAACCGTCGGTGGATACCGGCATGGGCCTGGAGCGCGTCGCGGCAGTTCTTCAGCACGTGAACTCTAACTATGAAATCGATCTGTTCGTTAAGCTGATTGAAGCGGTGGCGAAAGTGACCGGCGCTACGGATTTAAGCAATAAATCCCTGCGCGTCATCGCCGACCATATTCGCTCCTGTGCCTTCCTGATAGCGGATGGCGTTATCCCATCGAATGAAAACCGTGGTTATGTGCTACGTCGTATCATTCGTCGCGCTATTCGCCACGGCAATATGTTGGGCGCAAAAGAGACGTTCTTCTATAAACTGGTTGGCCCGCTGATTGATGTAATGGGTTCAGCAGGGGAAGACCTGAAACGCCAGCAGGCGCAGGTTGAGCAGGTGCTGAAAACCGAAGAAGAGCAGTTTGCCCGCACGCTGGAGCGTGGTCTGGCGCTGCTTGATGAAGAGCTGGCAAAACTGCAGGGCGATACGCTGGACGGTGAAACAGCGTTCCGTTTGTATGACACCTATGGTTTCCCGGTGGATCTCACCGCTGATGTTTGCCGTGAGCGCAACATTAAAGTGGACGAAGCTGGCTTTGAAGCCGCAATGGAAGAGCAGCGCCGCCGTGCGCGTGAGTCCAGCGGTTTTGGCGCTGACTATAACGCGATGATCCGCGTGGATAGCGCATCTGAATTTAAAGGCTACGATCATCTGGAACTGAACGGTAAAGTTACCGCGCTGTTTGTTGATGGTAAGCCGGTTGAGGCGATCGCCGCAGGTCAGGAAGCGGTCGTCGTGCTTGACGAAACTCCGTTCTATGCAGAGTCCGGCGGTCAGGTTGGCGATAAAGGCGAGCTGAAAGGCAACGGCTTTACGTTCTGTGTCGACGATACGCAAAAATATGGCCAGGCGATTGGTCATCTCGGCAAACTCACCGCCGGTTCACTGAAAGTAGGCGATGGCGTCAAAGCTGAAGTCGACGAAGCGCGTCGCGCGCGCATCCGCCTGAACCACTCGGCAACGCATCTGATGCACGCTGCGCTGCGCGAAGTGCTGGGAACACATGTTGCTCAAAAAGGTTCTTTGGTGAATGATAAAGCGTTGCGCTTTGACTTCTCCCATTTTGAAGCCATGAAACCGGCTGAAATCCGTGCTGTCGAAGATCTGGTGAACGCGCAAATTCGCCGTAACCTGCCTGTCGAAACGAACATCATGGATCTGGAGGCGGCGAAAGCGAAGGGCGCCATGGCGCTGTTTGGCGAGAAATATGATGAGCGCGTGCGGGTACTAAGCATGGGCGATTTCTCCACCGAGCTGTGCGGCGGTACGCATGCTTCCCGCACCGGCGATATCGGCCTGTTCCGCATCGTGTCGGAGTCAGGTACAGCGGCAGGTGTGCGTCGTATTGAAGCAGTCACCGGCGAAGGTGCCATTGCGAGCCTGCATGCGCAGAGCGACCAATTACACGATATCGCGCAACTGTTAAAAGGCGATAGCCAGAATCTCGGCGACAAGGTACGCGCTGTCATTGAGCGTACGCGTCAGCTGGAAAAAGAGTTGCAACAACTAAAAGCGCAGGCGGCGGCGCAAGAAAGCGCGAGCCTGTCCGGCAAAGCTATCGATCTCAACGGCGTGAAACTGCTGGTGAGTGAGCTGGCTGGTGTCGAACCAAAAATGTTGCGTACTATGGTAGACGACCTGAAGAACCAACTCGGTACTTCGGTCATTGTTCTTGCTACTGTAGTGGAAGGGAAGGTTTCTCTGATTGCGGGCGTTTCTAAGGATGTGACCGATCGCGTGAAAGCAGGGGAATTGATTGGTATGGTTGCCCAGCAAGTTGGCGGCAAAGGTGGCGGGCGCCCGGATATGGCGCAAGCTGGCGGCACCGATGCGTCCGCGTTACCTGCAGCACTCGCGAGTGTTCAGGGCTGGGTAAGCGCTAAATTGTCATAATTACAAAGCGAAAGCAGACGCCATAACCTTGCAGTTATGGCGTTGTTGCCTCTACGCTATTGATAACAGAAAGTCAGGTTGAAGTTTTGTATATCGGCTAAACTTAAGTTTAACAGAATGTAATGCCGTGACTGCTTACACTTTAGGTGTTTGTCATCGCTTACTTTTTGGCGTTATATGATGGATAATGCCGGGATACAGAGAGACCCGACTCTTTTCAATTTTCAAGGAGCAAAGAATGCTGATTCTGACTCGTCGAGTTGGTGAAACCCTCATGATTGGGGATGAGGTCACTGTGACTGTATTAGGGGTTAAGGGTAACCAGGTACGTATTGGTGTTAACGCTCCTAAAGAAGTATCTGTTCACCGTGAAGAGATCTACCAGCGTATCCAGGCTGAAAAATCACAGCAGTCCAACTACTGATGCTATTATCGCGTCTCGCTGCACCCCGGCGAGACGCAACATGCCTTCCTCATTGTCTGCACGTTCCGTCTCTTCATATCAATTTTTCCCTATCGGCTCGCTATTCCTATTGCGCGCGGCGGAAGAATTTCTGCTGATAAAACATCCTTTTTGACCTTTTTACAGGCTAATTGTCTGCGAAGTGTGCAATCGATTCAGGGGCTGGAAAAAGTGTTTGACTTATAAGTCCCAGAAAGTAATATGTGCGCCACGCAGCGACGATGAGCTTAAACAAGTTCTTCGAAGCACTCGTAAGAGGCGTGTGGTGAGGTGGCCGAGAGGCTGAAGGCGCTCCCCTGCTAAGGGAGTATGCGGTCAAAAGCTGCATCCGGGGTTCGAATCCCCGCCTCACCGCCATTTTGCATCCGTAGCTCAGCTGGATAGAGTACTCGGCTACGAACCGAGCGGTCGGAGGTTCGAATCCTCCCGGATGCACCATATTCAGCAAAATAGCGCTAAGCGTTGTTTTGCCGTCAAAGCAGTACCCTGATGCATCCGTAGCTCAGCTGGATAGAGTACTCGGCTACGAACCGAGCGGTCGGAGGTTCGAATCCTCCCGGATGCACCATATTCTGCGAGATTACACCAGTCAGTGTTTTCTCAGGGCTTGCGACCTTACCGCACCATCAAATTCTGCAAAATAACGCTATCCGTTGTTTTGCCGTCAAAGCAGCACCCTGATGCATCCGTAGCTCAGCTGGATAGAGTACTCGGCTACGAACCGAGCGGTCGGAGGTTCGAATCCTCCCGGATGCACCATATTCAGCAAAATAGCGCTAAGCGTTGTTTTGCCGTCAAAGCAGTACCCTGATGCATCCGTAGCTCAGCTGGATAGAGTACTCGGCTACGAACCGAGCGGTCGGAGGTTCGAATCCTCCCGGATGCACCATATTTCGCGAGATAACATCAAAGAATGCTTTCTCAGATTTGGTGGCTTTACAGCAGGTACCCGGGGAAATAACGTTGCTTTAGCAATGGCCCGCAGGGCGAGGCGACGCCGAGCCATCCTTCCCGATGCACCTTATCCCGCACATCAATAATTAAACCTTTCTTTCACGCGTTCTGCGCCTATTTATTCACCTTCTTTATATGCTTGCTTTCCCGGCAAAAATTTTCCGCAGTAAATTTTTTAAAACGCTCATTCCTTGTGCTTGTCATTCGCTGGCAGCGACAAAAATCCTTGTTTACGCTAAAGTAACCTCCTGATATCTGGTTTGTGAGAACACGATGTACGAACGTTACGCGGGTCTGATTTTTGATATGGATGGCACCATCCTGGATACTGAGCCGGCTCACCGAAAAGCCTGGCGAGAAGTCCTGGGGCGATACGGTTTGCGCTTTGACGAGCCGTCAATGGTGCGTCTGAATGGCTCACCGACCTGGCGCATCGCCCAGTGGGTCATTGAAATGAATGAAGCGGATTTAGACGCATACCAGCTGGCGCAGGAAAAGACCGAAGCAGTGAGAGCAATTTTGCTGGATAGCGTGCGCCCTTTGCCGCTTATCGACGTGGTTAAAGAGTGGCACGGTCGACGCCCGATGGCCGTCGGCACGGGTAGCGTAAGCAGCCTTGCTGAAGCGCTGCTGGCGCACCTCGGCCTGCGCCACTATTTTCACTCGGTTGTCGCTGCCGATCACGTACAAAACCATAAACCCGCACCCGATACGTTCCTGCTTTGCGCGCAACAAATGGGCGTTGAGCCAGCACAGTGCGTGGTGTTTGAAGATGCAGATTTTGGTATCCAGGCCGCGCATTCTGCCGGTATGGACGTTGTCGACGTACGCTTATTGTGAGTGACGCGCTGCCGCTTGCAACATTGTTTGCCAGCAGTTTTCTCAGCGCTACGCTTTTGCCGGGCAACTCTGAAGTGACGCTGGTTGCTATGTTGCTCTCAGGCGTCAGCCAGCCCTGGCTGCTTATCGTAATAGCAACAATGGGTAATAGCCTTGGAGGCCTGACTAACGTTATCCTTGGGCGTTTCTTTCCACGGCGTGAAATGACTTCACGTGGGCAGGAAAAAGCAGCGCGCTGGCTCCGGCGTTACGGTGCGGCGGCGCTGTTATTGAGCTGGATGCCTGTTATAGGCGATTTGTTGTGTCTGCTGGCAGGCTGGATGCGCCTCTCATGGGGGCCAGTAGTGGCTTTTTTATGCCTTGGTAAAGCGTTGCGCTATGTGATTCTCGCTCTCGCAACGCTACAAGGTATGACGTGGTGGCACTAATTGGATTGAGTGAGTGACCTTTAATCGTCAACCATTACAATTATGCTTAATAAAATGATTATTACAGGCGGGAGGTCAATTTGATCCCGGACGTATCACAGGCTTTGTCCTGGCTGGAAAAACACCCTCAGGTTCTTAAAGGAATCCAACGCGGGCTTGAGCGCGAAACCCTGCGCGTTAACGCAGACGGTTCGCTGGCAACCACCGGCCATGCGGCAGAGCTTGGTTCTGCATTAACCCATAAATGGATCACCACAGATTTCGCGGAAGCATTGCTGGAGTTTATCACTCCGGTCGATGACGATATCGATCATATGCTGACGCTGCTGCGCGATATCCACCGTTACGCTGCGCGTAAAATAGGCGACGAGCGTATGTGGCCGTTAAGCATGCCGTGCTATATCGAACAAGGGCAGAATATTGAACTGGCGCAATACGGCACCTCCAATATTGGCCGCCTGAAGACGCTTTATCGCGAGGGGCTGAAAAATCGCTACGGCGCGCTGATGCAGACCATTTCCGGCGTGCATTATAACTTCTCTCTGCCGATGGCGTTCTGGCAGGCGAAATCGGGCAGCACGGACAAAGAATCTGTGTCGGAAGGCTATTTCCGCCTGATCCGTAATTACTATCGCTTTGGTTGGGTGATCCCTTACCTGTTCGGCGCATCTCCGGCGATCTGCTCATCATTCCTGCAAGGGAAACCGACAAATTTACCTTTTGAGAAAACATCAAAGGGTATGTACTACCTGCCTTACGCAACGTCTCTGCGCTTAAGTGATTTGGGGTATACGAACAAATCGCAAAGCAATCTCGGCATCACCTTCAATAACCTGCACGATTATGTCGTTGCCCTGAAGCGCGCGATTAAAACGCCTTCGGAGGAGTACGCAAAAATCGGATTGCAGAAAGAGGGCAAATATCTGCAAATTAACACCAATATTTTGCAGATTGAGAACGAATTGTACGCCCCTATCCGTCCGAAGCGCGTGACCCGCAGCGGTGAAACCCCGTCGGATGCGTTGCTGCGCGGCGGCATCGAGTATATCGAAGTCCGTTCGCTGGACATCAACCCGTTCACGGCCATCGGTGTGGACGAGCAACAGGTGCGTTTCCTCGATCTGTTTATGGTCTGGTGCGTGCTGGCCGATGCGCCGGAAATGAGCAGCGATGAGTTATTATGTACCCGCACCAACTGGAATCGCGTGATTCTGGAAGGGCGTAAACCGGGTCTGACTCTTGGGATAGGGTGTGAAGAAGCGCAGTTCCCGCTGGCGAAAGTCGGCAAAGATCTGTTTAGCGATCTGAAACGGGTAGCGCAAACGCTTGATGGCGTGTACGGTGGCAATGAGTACGAAAATGTCTGCGAACGGCTGGTTGCCAGCTTTGACGATCCGGAACTGACTTTCTCGGCGCGTATTCTGCGAACCATGATCGATGAGGGAATTGGCGGTACAGGTAAAGCACTGGCCGATCAATATCGCTCAGAGCTGCGTGAAGAGCCGCTGGAGATCCTGACGGAAGCGGACTTTATTGCGGAATGCAACGCATCGCTGGCACGCCAGAAAGAAGTGGAAGCCGGAGATACGGAATCATTCGAGGCGCTGCTTGCGCGGCATGCCTGACGCAAAAGAAAAAGGCCACATCGCTGTGGCCAAAAATTACATCTCTGAATATCAGGGATGATGATAACAAATGCGCGTCTTTCATATATTCAGACTCGCATCGGGAAAAAGAGTTCATTTTATTTTTAAAAATAATCACTGGCGGAGGTGACTAAATGCCATTATTGGATAGCTTCACTGTCGATCATACACGTATGGAAGCGCCTGCGGTGCGTGTTGCCAAGACCATGAACACACCGCACGGGGATACCATCACCGTATTCGATTTGCGTTTCTGCGCGCCGAATAAAGAAGTGATGCCGGAAAAAGGTATTCACACCCTTGAGCATCTGTTTGCAGGGTTTATGCGCGATCACCTCAACGGGAACGGTGTTGAGATTATTGATATCTCACCGATGGGTTGCCGTACAGGTTTCTATATGAGCCTGATTGGTACGCCGGATGAGCAACGCGTAGCCGCGGCGTGGAAAGCGGCGATGGCGGACGTACTGAAGGTTAAAGATCAGAACCAGATCCCCGAGCTGAACGTTTACCAGTGCGGAACGTACCAGATGCATTCACTGGAAGAAGCGCAGGAAATCGCGCGTCACATCATCGAAAAAGATGTCCGCGTCAACAGCAATGAAGAGCTGGCCCTGCCGAAAGAAAAACTGCAAGAACTGCACATCTAGCGCAAAACGCCCTCTCCCCTGGAGAGGGCGTTTTCTCAGTGAGCACCACCGCCACCGCCTGCACCAAACGGCGGTTTCGCGAACCACACCAGTCCGAGCAGTATCAGGAACACCCCTGCCGAAAACCAGAAGATTTCGTTAGCCGAAATAATCAGCCCCTGATTGGTTATCTGCTGGGCTATCCAGCCGGAAGCCTGTTGCTGCGACATCCCCATCCCTTCCAGCTGGTTATAAACCTCCAGTGCATTAGGATTATAAGGATTGACTGACTCGGTCAGCTGCGCATGATGCAATGACTCCCGGTTAGTCCACAGCGTGGTCGTGATGGATGTACCGATAGAGCCAGCCAGCGTTCGGGCAAAGTTCGACAAGCTGGACGCCGCGGCCAGGCGCTCCGGCGGCAGTCCGGACAGGGTGATGGTTGTCAGCGGCATAAAGAAACACGCCACCGCGAAGCCCTGAATAAACTGCGGCCACGCCGATGCAGCAAAATCCATCCCCGGTTCGAAGGTGTAGGCTCGCCAGTAGAAACACACCGCATACATAATAAAGCTGAATGTCACCAGGCGGCGCATATCCAGTTTATGGGCGAAACGACCAATCACCGGCGACAGCAGCACCGGAATCAACCCAACGGGTGCCGAAGCCAGCCCTGCCCAGGTTGCGGTATATCCATAGACCTCCTGCAACAGCTGCGGCAGCAGAACAATTGCACCGAAGTAGAGCATATAGGCGAGGCTGATACACAAGCAGCCAATGGTAAAGTTGCGCGATTTAAACAGCGACAAATCGACAATGGGATTATCGTCGGTCAACTCCCAGACAATCAGGAAACTGATAGTGATGACTGCAACAATGGTCAGCACAATGATTTCCGTCGAGTTGAACCAGTCCAGCTCTTTACCCTGGTCGAGCATCACTTGCAGACTACCAATACCCACGACCAGCAGCGCCAGACCAACACCATCAATGCGCCGCTGTTCCGTGCGGGTCTCACGGCCGCGCAAGCTTTGCAGCGTCATCAGAACAACAACAATACCGATAGGTACGTTGATAAAGAAGATCCAGCCCCAGTGATAATTATCGCTAATATAACCACCCAGGATTGGCCCGCAAATGGGTGCCACAATCACCGTCATGGACCACAACGCGAGCGCGATGGAGCGTTTTGCAGGCGGATAGTTACTCAACAGCAGGCTTTGCGAGAGCGGGATCAGCGGCCCGGCAACAATCCCCTGGATCACGCGGAAAAAGATAAGCATGCTCAGGCTGTTAGACATGCCACACGCCCAGGAGGCAATGGCAAACGCAATTGTCGACCAGACAAAAAGTCTCACTTCGCCCACGCGTTTCGCCAGCCAGCCGGTTATCGGAATAGAAATCGCGTTCGCCACCCCAAACGAGGTGATAACCCAGGTTCCCTGGCTTAAAGACGAGCCAAGGTTCCCGGCGATAGTCGGGATAGCCACGTTGGCGATGGTGGAGTCCAGCACCTGCATGAAGGTCGCGAGCGAAAGCGCAATGGTCATAATGACCAGTTGCGCGCCTTCCAGCGGTTTCTGTTGCATTGCACGCACCTCAGATTACCCGGCGTTGGCTTTTACGATTTCATCGATAAGCGTATTGACCGGCTCAAGATTAATCTCCCGGGCGTTGCTTTCATACGCCGGGTTGGTGCGTACCTGGCTTGCCAGCACCTGGCCTTCACGGTCGGAAGTATCCACTTTCACCAGCGTGGAAAGACCAATGCGTAACGGGTGTTCGGCAAGTAGTTTGGCATCCAGCTCGATACGTACCGGCAGGCGCTGAACCACTTTGATCCAGTTACCGGTTGCGTTCTGCGCAGGCAGCAGCGAGAAGGCGCTACCGGTACCCATATCCAGGCCGACCACTTTACCGTGGTACTCCACATCATCGCCGTAAATATCGCTGATTACCGTTGCCGGCTGGCCGATGCGCATATGCGCAAGCTGCGTCTCTTTGAAGTTAGCATCCACCCACAAATTTGAGGCGGGAACGACCGCCATCAACGCGGTGCTGGGAGTGATTTGTGCGCCAGGCTGAACGGCGCGACGTGAGACATAGCCGGTTATCGGGCTGACAATTTTGGTTCGTTGCAGCGCCAGCCAGCTATTACGCACTTCTGTGGCGGCTTGCTGCACCGCTGGCTGCTCTTCCAGGCGGGTATTGAGGATCATCGCCTGGTTAGCATTGTATTGCTGCATCGCCACATCCAGTTCGGCCTGCGCGCTGGTTACCGCGTCGCGTGCGTGTTGCAGTTCTTCGCGGCCAATCAAATTCGCGCTGCCGAGCGGTACGCGGCGATTAAAGTCGCTTTGTGCCTGGGCAAGGGCGGTTTTTTTCAGCTCGATGCTTGCCTGCAATTGCTTGCTGTTGATCATCAGCTGGCGGGTTTGTCGTATGCTGGACGCCAGCTGTGTCTTCGTTTTTTCGAACGCCTGTTGCGCGTCGGTCGTATCCAGCGTGACCAGCACATCTCCCTGTTTAACGAAATCGGTGTTATCGGCCCAGACTTTCGTCACGCTACCGGAGACCTGCGCCATAATTTGCACCTGGTTTCCTGCCACGTAGGCGTCATCCGTTTCTTCAACATGACGCAGAACCAAAAACCAATAAATTCCATATGCCACGGCAATAACAATAAAGAGCAAGGTCAGCAGAAGAAGGGCGCGTTTACGTTTGCCTTTCTTGTTGACCGGTTGCTGCGGGGTTTGGCCCTGCGCATTTGCGCTCATGTTTTTCTCCACGATCTTATTATTTGATCCGGCGCAGCCGGTTTGTTTGCCAGAAAGGCCAGCACGGTGAGGTGCGGGCCTTTCGTTATTTATCCTGGATTTTCGGGCAGCTTGTCGCGTTAGCGCAGTGCCTCGAGAACGACGCCATCTTCGTCCATCTGGTCGAGACGCGACAGGAGTTTACGAGTGATGTGCTCCAGCTGCTCTTTCTCGCTGATGCTGAGCGATGACCACAGTTGATGCAGACAGTTATGCTGAGGCGGCAGAACCTGGCGCAGGAAATCGTGACCTTTGTCAGTCAGTTGCAGGTGCAGGCAGCGACGATCGTTATCACTCTCGCGGCGCTCGATCCAACCGCGTTTTTCCAGTTCATCGGCGATACGCGTCGCGTTGGTACGGGACGATCCCAGGGCGCTGCTCAGCTCAGAAGGCTGAATGCTATGGTTTTCCTGAGATTCCAGCGTAATCAATGCCATAAACAACGTTTCGTTAATACCCTGAGCTTTCAGCATCTTGTTGCGGTTTTCCAGCAGCTTCCCCTGCATATGCATACACAGGCGGGTTAACAAAATCTCCTGAAACGGAAAATCTTCATAGCGGCTGGCGCGAAACTTGAGCATCTGCTCGATGGGCGTAAACGAACTATCCATTTGGGTATGACCTCATTAATTGCAGTCGATATAATAACGACAGTGACAAATAAAGTAAATGTATTCATTCTTATAATAAATTTACTTTATCTATGCATCTGCCAGCAGTTTCCAGGCGATCCCGTAGGCGAGCGCACTCAGTAACGTGGGAAAAATAATGCTGCGCGTTTTCCAGAAGCTCAGGCCCAGCACCGCAAAGCCGATAAGCGTGGGCAGCAAGCGACGGCTGTCATGAATGATTTCCGGTACGCAAGAAACCACTAATAACGCGCAGATAGAAGCAATGCCGATGGTATCCAGCAGCACGCCGGTTGCGCCGTGCTTGCCCGGGCGCGACTGCCCGACACGAATGCGCAACGGAAGGTAGCGAAACAGGAAATTAACGCAGCCAACCAATATCCCAAGAAACAGAACGTCATGACTCATCAGGCGCTCCCTGATAAAACGCCTGCACCAGCGCCGTCAGGCAACCGGCAACAATACCTGCAAGGATCGCCGCAGGAATAGAAAACAGCGTGACGCCCGCCAGTGCGCCCAGCAGGGCGGCGGTCACGCTTAATGACTGGCGGCGCTGGAACGACGCCAGAAGAAAACTCATAAATAGCGCGGGTAGCATAAAGCCAAGTGCTGACTCGACAGTTGGATAACCCTCCAGCAGACCGTAGCCGGAAAATGCGCCCAGCACGGTGCCTGCCACCCAGGAAAGCCACGAGCAAAAAGCGATGCCGAGCATCCAGTTTTCGCTCCAGCGGCGATTATCACGCACCAGTTTGGCCGTCGCAGCGGCAAACACTTCATCGGTCAGGCCAAAGGCCCAGAGTGCGGTTTTTGGGTTTTTTAGCGGGTGTAAAATACGGCTACGCAGCGACGGGCCATAGAGCACGTGGCGCACGTCCATCGCCATAACGGTAAGCGCCGCGACCCACAGGGCACTGCCAGCGGCTAAAAGCGTGGTGATAACAAACTGGCTTGCGCCTGCGTAGATAATGCAGGAGAAAAATACGCTCTCAAGCGGCGTAAAACCAAGCTTCGTGGCATTCATGCCGAAGGCAAACGCCACGGGGACGTAACTTAATACGATGGGAAGACTGTCTTTGATTCCTTCCGCGAGCGTGGCCGTTAACGTGCTGTCGGCCCCTACCTTTATCGCTGAGCTATCCATAAAGTTTGTTATATATCACCAACGTTAATATAACCGGGATAAACAAGTCCCTTAACCTTAACAGACTAACGGTCTGCTTAACACCCCGGTTTTCCTGTTAGCGCGGCAAATGTGGGTACTTGCTTACATTGCGCGCTCCTGACGGTGAAAACCTCGCCACCATACCAGCAGATTAAGCAACGCCAGCAGGCTACCTGCCGCACAAACGCCCGCCCAGCCCGCATGCTGCCACGCTGAGGCTGAAATCAACGATCCTGCTGCACCGCCAATAAAGTAGCTGGTCATATAACCAGCCGTCAGGTGGTTACGCGCATCCGGTTTGAGCTGATAGATAACCGTCTGGTTGGTGATATGCACCGCCTGCACGGTTAAGTCGAGTACGATGATACCGATCACCAATGCTAATACGGAGCTGTGACCAAACCAGATGGCAAACCACGAGAGCAGCAATAATAGCAAACCGCCGGTCGTTGTGAGATGAGACTTGCCTTTATCTGCCAGACTACCCGCCTGGCGTGCGCCCAGTGCGCCAGCGGCACCGACCAGGCCAAAGAGGCCTATCACCGCATCGGAAAAGTTAAACGGCGGCGAGGCCAGTAAAAAGGCCATCGATGTCCACAGGATGCTGAAGTTAGCAAAACTCAGGCAGCCGAGCAGTGCGCGGGTGCGAAGTTGCTTATCACTGGCAAACAGGCGGAACACGGAAGCCAGCAACTGAGGGTATTTGAGATGTGTCTCTGATTTTACTTTCGGCAACCTGCGCCACAGCGCCAGCGCCATCAAAACCATCAATACGCTAGCTACCCAGTAGACGGTGCGCCAGCCGCCAATACCGGCGAGCAGCCCGGCGACCGTACGTGCCAGCAAAATTCCCAGCAACAGTCCACTCATAATGGTGCCCACTACTTTACCGCGTTTATCGGGGGACGCAAGCGTTGCGGCCAGCGGCACCAGCACCTGCGCAACCACGGAGAACAACCCGGTGAGGGCGGTGCCGAAAATCATCAGTCCCGGCGACTGGCTACTGGCGGTGATGAGCATACCTCCTGCGGCAAGTAGCGTCATCGATACAATAAGTCCTCGCCGTTCGAACATATCCCCCAGCGGCACCAGAAACAGCAACCCGGCGGCGTAACCAAGCTGGGCGGCGGTGACAATAAAACCGGCCTGGCCTGGCGTGAGGGAAAACGCATGCGCGATAGTATCAAGCAAGGGTTGCGCATAGTAGTTACTGGCAACCGCAAGGCCAGTGGCGACCGACATTAGCGCAATCAGCGCCGGGCTAAGAGAGTGGTTTGGGCTGGACATGCAGGTTAAGCCTGGTTGTTAAAAAGAAGTCATCATAGCGAACAAGGCCAACAGATGTGGAAAATTCCGTGTCGGTAAGTGCGATCGGCGCTGCAGGGTGGGCAAGAAGGGAAAATTCCTCTCACCCTGCCAGGGTGAGAGGAGAGGGCAGGTTACTTCTGGGCGGCAAGCGCTTCTTTCACCCAGCCGTCAAACTGCTGCTGGTGCGCTTTGATCCAGCCATCCACATGGCCTTGAATATCTGCTTCGGATGATTTGCCCGCATGCATCATCGCGTTTTGTGCGTTGATATCCCCCAGCGGCAGTTTCATCACTGAAAACAGCTTCGCCGCAGCCGGGTTTTTCTCGGCCCATGCTTTATTGGCAACAATATGCATGGTGTTTACCGGGAAGCCATAGTTCATACCGTTGGGCAATTTAGTATCGATATCTTTCTGCTCGCCAGGCATGGAAGAGAACGGCACCTGTAACCAGACGACATCGCGGCCCGGTTTCATTACATCGCTCACCCAGTACGGCGTCCAGGTGTAATAGAGCACCGGTTTGCCCTCTTTAAAGCGGGTGATGGTGTCGGCCATCATTGCTGAGTAGTTGCCGTGGCTGACGGTCACGGTGTCTTTCAGGCCATAAGCCTCGTACTGGTGATTAATCACCGCTTCACAACCCCAGCCCGGCGAGCAGCCCATCAGGTCGGCTTTCCCGTCGCCGTTGCCATCAAAGAGTTTGGCGATTTTCGGATCTTTTAGCTGTTCGATATTGGTGATGTGATATTTTTCTGCAGTTTTTTTATCGATCAGATAACCCTGCGCTGCACCGGTGACAAAAACGCCTTCACGGTAGAATTTTTTATCACCGCCCGCCGCGACATACATGTCGTCATGCAGCGGCTGCCAGTTGACGGCGGTAAAGGTCACATCGCCCGCAGCAAGCGATGTGTAACCTACGTTGTAATCCACTTCGCTCGGTTTATTGACGGTGTAACCGAGCTTTTCCAGCGCGCGGCTAACCAGCAGAGTCTGGAAAGCTTCTTCTGAGATGGTGCTCTGGAAAGGCTGTACGGTGATGCCTTTGCCGGGCAGGTCGGCAGCCCAGGTAGAGGTAGAGACAAGGGTGGCAAACGCTGTGGCGAAAAGTACGCTATGTCGCATCGTTGTTCCTTATTGTGTGGTGGGACACTGTAGCGCCCGGCGGCGCGATGCTACCGGGCAACAGATTATTTAGTGAATGGACGGGTCAGCAGACCCAGCGGGCCGGTTTGATACCAGCGGCGATTGCCCCGGCTGCGGGCGTCGCGACCGACAGCCTGCGTCAGGCGGTCGAGGATAATCGCGAGAATCACAATCCCTACGCCGCCGACGGTGGCAAGACCCATATCGAGGCGGCCTATTCCGCGCAGTACCATCTGGCCAAGCCCACCAACGGCAATCATCGAGGCGATTACTACCATGGAGAGGGCAAGCATCAGTGTCTGGTTAATTCCCGCCATAATGGTCGGCATGGCCAGCGGTAACTGTACTTTAAACAACATCTGGCGCGGACTGGCGCCAAATGAGCGCGACGCTTCAATCAAATCTGCCGGGACCTGGTTAATCCCAAGGATGGTCAGGCGAACGACCGGCGGCAGGGCGAAGATAATGGTCACCACCACACCCGGCACGTTACCGATACCAAACAGCATGACGATCGGTACCAGATACACAAACGCGGGCGTTGTCTGCATCGCATCCAGCAGGGGGCGGATAATTTTTGCTGCCCGCTGACTGCGCGCCAGCCAGATACCTAACGGCAGGCCGATCACCACACAGAACAGCAGCGCGGTCAGCACCAGCGCCAGCGTCACCATTGCCTGTGACCAGGCGCCAATGGCACCAATCGCAATCAGCGAAACCAGCGTAGCGATTCCCATGCCAGCACTGCTCATCTGCCAGGCAATCAGCGAAAACACAATAATGGCGACCGGCGCAGGCATACCCAGCAAAAGCTGCTGGAACGCGCTGAGGATATAATCCACCGGCACGCGGATGCCCTGAAATACCGGGCGGAAATGCATCACCACCCAGTCGATGCCTTGCGTGACCCAACTGTCGAGCGGGATCAGCGTTTTATGGAACGGATCCATAATATTAAAATGCTCAGGCGCCGGTGCGGGTGCACTGGTTAGCCAGTCTGCGCTACCGCCATCAGCGGGCGCGGCAGGCTGACCGCCGCCCCATGCATCGGCAGATTGTGCTGCGCTATCCGTTGCCGGTGCGCTATCCCACGGATTATTTTGATCAGCCATTGTTTACCCCCTCGCGATCTAAAGCTTGCAGCAGCATCCGTTTCGAGATGATGCCAACATACTGTTGTTCTTCCCCGACGACCGGTACGGCGCAGGGCGCGTATCCGACGTGGGAGAGCAACTCGCTGAGCGGCGTTTCTGCGTCCACCGCAAGGGGATCGTTAAGAAGCGCCGCATCAATACCCAGATTTTGCCCTAAGGCTTCTTTCAGGGAGTCGATGGAGACAATGCCGACAAATTTATTTCCGCGTTCAATCACATAGCCATATTCTCTGTCTTCATCCTGCAACAATTTGAGCGCAGATCGCGGGCCGAAGCCTGGCGTTTTGCGAATTAGCCCAACCGGGGTACGTCGCGCAATATCTTTTGCGCTGAACACCTGGCTAATATCCACGCCACGGAAGAAGGTGCGCACATAATCATTGGCCGGATTATTCAATATTTCATCCGGCGTGCCGACCTGCACCACTTCACCATTTTGCATAATGGCAATACGGTCGCCAATACGCATGGCTTCATCCAAATCGTGCGAAATAAAAACAATCGTGCGCTGGTGTTTCGCCTGCAGCTTCACCAGTTCATCCTGCATTTCGGTACGAATTAATGGGTCGAGCGCCGAGAAGGCTTCATCCATTAATAAAATATCCGGGTTGATGGCTAATGCGCGCGCCAGACCAACACGCTGGCGCATACCGCCAGAAAGTTCATCCGGGTAGGCGTGCGCATAATTTTCCAGCCCCACCTGACGTAGCGCATCCAGCGCTTTTTCCTGGCGTGTTTGTGCGGGCGTACCGGCTAATTCCATACCGAACGCAGTATTATCCAGCACGGTCATATGCGGCATTAACGCAAATGACTGAAAGACCATCGCAATCTTTTTCCTGCGCACCTCGCGTAATTCAGCATCTGATATTTTGGCAATATCCACGCCATCAATCAGCACCTGCCCGCGGGTGGGTTCAATCAGGCGATTGAGAAGGCGTACCATTGTGGATTTACCCGAACCGGATAATCCCATGATGACAAATATCTCGCCTTCTTCAATGGCCAGACTGGCGTCTTTTACGCCAAGCGATAGGCCCGTCTTTTCCAGTATTTGTTCTTTTGAAAGTCCTTTTTCAATATATTTGAAAGCCCGCTGTGGGTGCTCGCCAAATACTTTATACAGATTTTTCACTTCTAATTTAATTGCCATGCAATAAGAGTGTTCCTGTTATTTATAGTTTCGATAGAATATCCAGTGAGAATAATTGACTGGCTATACCCTAACATAGTTAGAATCTGAGACAACCCTCAATTTCCGCGCCTTTAGTATTTTCCCCGCGCGCAATCCTCTCTATTTCCCATGAGATAAGGCCTAACGGCGAGTGATGATTTTTTCGCATCATCGCGAAATCGCATCTGAATTGTGGGGATTCAGACGAAAATGACCAGAGAATTACAGTGTAGTGGCTGCAGGAATAATGTGCAGAGAAAATAAAAAATATTACGAAATGAAGAATAACCTTTTTAGTAAGAAGGTAATTTAAATTTAATTAATTAACCGATATTTCCCCCTCGCCTGGGCGGCGAGGGGCAACATTTAAAAATCCCAGTCTTCATCTTCGGTTTCGACAGCTTTGCCCATGACGTATGACGAGCCGGAGCCGGAGAAAAAGTCGTGGTTTTCGTCAGCATTGGGAGACAACGCTGCCAGAATGGCCGGGTTCACTTCCGCCATTTCCGCCGGGAAAAGCGCCTCATATCCCAGGTTCATCAACGCTTTGTTGGCGTTATAGCAAAGAAACGCCTTCACATCCTCCGCCCAGCCGCTGCCTGCATACAGAAAGTCGGTATACATCAGCTCGTTATCATAAAGATCCATCAGCAAGTCCAGCGCGAAGCTTTTCAGTTCTTCGCGCCTTTCAGCGCTCACTTTTTCCAGTCCTTTCTGATACTTGTAGCCAATATAGTAACCGTGTACCGCTTCATCACGAATAATCAGGCGAATCAAATCCGCCGTGTTGGTCAGCTTGCCACGGCTTGACCAGTACATCGGCAGCCAGAAGCCTGAATAGAAGAGGAATGACTCCAGAAACACGCTGGCGATTTTCTTCTTTAGCGGGTCGTCGGCGCGGTAATGGTGCAAAATCAGCTGCGCCTTGCGCTGTAGCGCGTTGTTTTCTTCGCTCCATAAGTAGGCCGCATCCACATCTTTGCTCTGGCAAAGCGTGGAAAAAATGGAGCTGTAGGAGCGGGCATGCACCGCCTCCATAAAGCTCACATTTGATAACACCGCCTCTTCATGCGGCGTGAGTGCGTCACCCATCAGCGCCGGTGCGCCAACGGTGTTCTGGATGGTATCGAGCAGCGTCAGGCCGGTAAAAACACGAATAGTCAGCTGTTGCTCCGCCGGGCTGAGCGTCTGCCAGGCGGGGATATCATTCGACAGCGGCACTTTTTCCGGTAGCCAGAAGTTGCTGGTCAGACGGTTCCATACTTCAAGATCTTTATCGTCCTGAATGTTATTCCAGTTCACTGCGCTTACGCGTGACAGTTGATTCATCCTGTTCTCCTTATAGCGCGCAGGACACGCAGCCCTGGATTTCGGTGCCTTCGAGCGCAAGCTGGCGCAGGCGGATGTAATAGAGGGTTTTGATCCCTTTTTTCCAGGCGTAAATTTGAGCTTTGTTGATATCGCGGGTGGTGGCGGTGTCTTTGAAAAACAGCGTCAACGACAGCCCCTGATCCACGTGCCGTGTGGCCTCGGCATAAGTATCGATAATTTTTTCTGGCCCAATGTCGTAGGCATCCTCGTACAGTGCGAGATTGTCGTTGGTCATAAACGGCGCCGGGTAGTAAACGCGCCCGGTTTTGCCTTCCTTGCGAATTTCAATTTTCGAGACTATCGGGTGGATGCTTGACGTTGCATGATTGATATAAGAGATAGACCCGGTTGGCGGCACCGCCTGCAGGTTCTGGTTATAGATGCCATAGCGCATCACCGCTTCGCGCAATTGCAGCCACATCTCGCGCGTGGGAAGGGTGATGCCGGCACGTTCAAATAGCGCACGGACACGTTCTGTTTTGGGTTGCCAGTCGCCTTCCAGATACTGGTTAAAATAGTCGCCGCTGGCGTAGCGTGAAGCCGGAAAACCGGCAAACGTCTGCCCGCGCTCACGAGCGATAAGCATCGACGTGTGCAGCGCGTGCCAGGTGATGGTATAGAAATAGACGTTGGTAAAATCCAGCCCCTCTTCGCTGCCATAAGCGATACCTTCCCGCGCCAGATAGCCGTGCAGGTTCATCTGACCCAGCCCGATAGCGTGTGAGGCAGCGTTGCCGGTCTCGACCGACGGCACGGAGCGGATATGGCTCATATCCGACACGGCAGTCAGCCCGCGAATTGCGGTTTCAACCGTGCGGCCAAAGTTGGGGGAGTCCATGGTATGGGCAATATTGAGCGAGCCGAGATTGCACGAGATATCGTGCCCGGTGGTGGCGTAATCCAGGTTCTCATCAAAGGTCGAGGCGCTGTTAACCTGTAAAATTTCCGAGCACAGGTTACTCATATTAATGCGCCCGGCAATTGGGTTCGCGCGATTAACCGTGTCTTCAAACATGATGTACGGGTAACCGGACTCAAACTGAATTTCTGCCAGCGTCTGGAAGAAATCCCGCGCCTTGATGTAGCTTTTACGCACTCGCGGGTCGGCGACAAGCTGGTCATACATTTCGCTGATGGCTACATCGCCAAACGGCTTACCGTACAGGCGCTCCACATCGTACGGAGAGAAGAGCGCCATCCCGGCATTCTCTTTTGCCAGTTGGAAAGTAATATCCGGGATAACTACGCCGAGCGACAGAGTTTTGATACGAATTTTTTCGTCGGCGTTTTCCCGCTTGGTATCCAGAAAACGCAAAATATCCGGGTGATGAGCGTGCAGATACACCGCGCCCGCGCCCTGGCGTGCGCCGAGCTGATTGGCATACGAAAAGGCATCTTCCAGCATCTTCATCACCGGGATCACGCCGGATGATTGATTTTCGATACGTTTAATCGGCGCGCCCGCTTCACGCAGATTGGAGAGCAAAAACGCCACGCCGCCGCCGCGTTTGGAGAGTTGCAACGCTGAGTTTACCGCGCGGCCAATGGACTCCATATTGTCTTCAATGCGCAACAGGAAGCAGGAAACCAGCTCACCGCGCTGCTGTTTGCCACAGTTAAGAAAGGTGGGCGTGGCTGGCTGAAAGCGCCCGGAGAGGATCTCTTCGCTAAGCTGCAACGCCAGCGCTTCATCGCCCTGCGCAAGCGTTAGCGCGACCATGCAGGCGCGGTCTTCGAAGTGCTCCAGGTAACGCTTGCCATCGAAAGTTTTGAGGGTATAGCTGGTGTAAAACTTCCACGCGCCCAGGAATGTCCGGAAGCGAAAACCGCGCGCGTGCGCTTTATCAATCAGCGAGATAACAAACGCCCGGTCATAACGCGCCAGCACGTTCTCATCGTAATAACCTTCCGCAACCAGATAATCCAGCCGGGCTGCCTGGCTGGCAAAGGTGACGGTGTTTGGGCGAACGTGGTGCGCCATAAAAGCGTCCACGGCCTGGTGGTCTTTCTCAAACTGTATGCGCCCGTCTTTATCATACAAGTTGAGCATCGCGTTCAATGCATGGTAGTCGGGCGCTTGTTGCATTACGCGCTCTGCGGTTGTCGTTGCCAAAATTCGCTCACTCCTTTACGCACGTTTTCGATGTCCTGGTGAGTACCCATTAGCTCAAAGCGATACAGATACGGCACGGCGCATTTTTGCGCGACCACATCGCCTGCGCGGCCAAAAGCGTCGCCAAAATTACGGTTACCCGCAGCAATCACGCCGCGAATTAACGCTCTGTTATGCGGATCGTTTAAAAAGCGGATTACCTGGCGCGGCACAGCGCCAGCCGTTCCACCGCCGCCATAACTGGGTACGATCAGGATATAGGGTTCGTCTACCTGGATGCGTTCGCGCTCATTAAGCGGTATGCGCACTGCCGGCAGCCCAAGACGCGTGATAAAGCGCCGGGTATTTTCTGAGCTGCTGGAGAAGTAGACGAGGGTGCTCATGCGCTGACCGCGCGCGCAGTGGGGCGTAAACGGTTGATCATATCCGGGCGAAAGCCGGACCATTTTTCTTCTCCGGCGATAACCACCGGCAACTGACGAAAGCCCATCGCGCGCAGCGCATCTGCCGCTTGCGGCGTATGGTCAACGTTCACCATTTCAAACGCCAGGCCGCGACTTTCCATAGCACGTTTGGTGGCATGGCACTGGACACAATCGTTTTTAGTGTAAATGGTAATGCGCATAATTCGTATTTCCGTTTAGAATGAAAGAACGGCGCGAAGAGTCGCGTCAGTTGTGTTTTGGTGCTTACAGGAATACTAGATGTAGATATAAAAAGTTTCAACCACACAATATATGGGAAAATGCCATAAGAAATGCCTGGCTAATAAGCAGAATGGGTAAGGGCAGATATCGCGCAAAGCACAGGCAAAACGGCAAAGAAAAACCCCTGCCGGGCGCGGATCCCGACAGGGGCTGTGTATTTTACGGTTTAGCGGCGCAGGCTTAACAGCGCGCCCAGGAAAATACCGACGGCGGCCGCAGCACCGACGCTGCACCAGGGTTTGTCACGGATAAAGGTATCCGCACAGCCAACGGCATCGCGCGCGGCTTGTTGCACACGGGTGCGGCCATGCATGCGCGCACGAGTTTCTTTCAGTAACGCTTTTGCTTTCAGGCGTGCGGCATCAGCTTCGCCTTTCGCATCACTACCCCAGGATTTCAGCACTTCTTCCAGGCTATCGGCTAACTGGCTGACATCATTCTGGATATCCTGAACACCGTCATCCACATCGCTACGATTGGGTCTGTTAAACATAGGCTTCTCCCTCCTTATTGGTATAAACAATGAGTTTAGACCAAATTTTGTATGCCAGACGGCGTGCCGGGCTTTATGGAATTTTCTGAAAGCAGCGGGTATGCCGAGTAATGTAAGGTTGCGGGGCTATAGCGTTGACGAGGATTTGATATGTATTTACGACCCGATGAAGTGGCACGTGTTCTGGAAAAAGTGGGCTTTACGATGGAGGTGGCGACGCCGAAAGCTTATGGTTATCGCCGCGGCGAAAACTATGTGTATGTGAACCGCGAGGCGCGCATGGGGCGTACTGCGCTGGTGATTCACCCCACGCTTAAGGAACGCAGTTCAACGCTTGCGGACCCCGCTTCGGACATTAAAATGTGCAATCACTACGAGCATTTTCCGCTCTACCTGGCGGGCGACACGCAGGAACATTACGGCATTCCGCACGGTTTTAGCTCACGCATCGCGCTGGAAAGGTTTATCAGCGGGTTGTTTGGCGAGTCGCATTAAAAGAACATCAGGCTTTGGCCTGATGATAACGGCTGACCCGGAACAGGCGACGGCAGTAATCAAGGAAGTAGCCGTATGCTGCACCCATCAACATTGACACCACGATATTGGAGCTGACCGCCGCAACGATCTGGTGCCAGTCTGCGCCAACCGACCATAAAATGGCGACATAGACCGGTGACTGGAAGGTCACATAGGCCACCACATCTGCCAGGTTTTTCATCCAGCCCGCCGGACTCACGCGACGGGCCAGGCGCATGACCGCATCGCGGTACAATCCATAGGGCCAGGCAATAATAATGTTCACCGGGATCGCCACCAGGCGTGAAGAAAGGGACTGCTCGAAGCTCATTCCTGAGAGAAAAACTTCAATCAACATGTTCACTACCGAGCAATAGACCACCATAGCAAAGGTGTCTGCTGCGGCGTGACGCAGGCGTGACTGCGAAGAGAACATGGTACTGCTCCTCAATAAGCGCTAAAAAGGATAATGGGCTGGTGGAATCAGGGTTTTAAAATGGCTGTTTCTATGTGCATAGATTATCTATCTGGTTTAAAACTCACAACTAGCGATAAATTTTTATTTTGTTAATTTTGTTGGATAAAGTGCTCTGTAAAAGAGAGTTTTTACCCCATTTCATTATTTTGAATCGCTGAAGTGTTAAATATGATAATAATCAATAAGTTAGTTTTGCGTGGTCAAGGAGAAGCGGCAAGCGAGCGCTCACCGCCGAACTGTCAGCAAACGCCGAAATCGCCGTCTTCTTTATACAGTGAGACGTCGTCCGCCTTCAGGGTAATTTTGGCCGCTTGTTCGTCGTGAGCCGGTACCGCTACGATTTGATCCTCATGCACTTCCAGCACTTTTAATTTCGGCCCGCCGACGCGTGGTTGCACAATGTCACCAGCAGAAAACATACGTTGCTCCTTTGTTACTTAAACGTGTGTCTAACCATAGTCTGCGGCGGCATAAAGTAAAAGAGGGTAAAAGCGGCAGATGCAGCTGGCAGCGGTGCGCACAGACGCTATCATTAAAGAGAAAATATTTTTCTTTCAACAACCTGGAATTTTTGTTGCTATGGAGGCTTTATGGGTTTCTGGCGTATTTTGATTACGATTATTGTCCCGCCGCTCGGCGTACTGCTGGGCAGGGGCTTCGGCTGGCCGTTTATTATTAACATTCTGCTGACGCTGCTGGGATACCTGCCGGGCGTAATACACGCGTTTTGGGTACAAACCAACCGCTAAAGCGTCAGGCAGATCCCGCAGCGCTGCTGATGAGGCTTCTTATTAATGTGTTTGCCCGGCGCAAATCTCTGCACCGGGCAGGTTAATGTCAGAACGTTTCCCAGTTATTATCACCGCTAGCCGGAGCCGCAGAGAGCGCCGGGCGAAGCAGCGCTGGCTGAGGTTTAAGCGGCTTGTTAACCGAAGCTGTGCCGTGGTCATTGACCCGGAATACCGCGACGGCCTGGCGCAGCTGTTCGGCTTGTTCTTCAAGTGCGGCGGAGGCGGCGGCAGACTCCTGCACCAGCGAGGCGTTTTGCTGCGTGACGCTGTCCATCTGCGAAACCGCCAGGCTTACCTGCTCTATACCTTTGCTCTGCTCATCCGATGCCGAGGCAATCTCACCCATAATGTCCGTCACGCGGGTCACGGCGGTGACAATCTCCTTCATCGTGTCGCCCGCTTCTGCCACCAGCGTTGTCCCGGAATTGACCCGGCCAACGGAGTTCTCAATGAGGGTTTTGATCTCTTTTGCCGCCTGGGCGCTACGGCTTGCCAGTGTGCGCACTTCGCCAGCCACCACCGCGAAACCACGCCCTTGTTCCCCGGCGCGGGCGGCTTCTACTGCGGCGTTGAGCGCCAGAATATTGGTCTGGAAGGCGATACCGTCGATAACGCTGGTGATATGTGCGATTTGCCGGGAGCTGTCGGAAATCTCGCTCA
Source organism: Vagococcus sp. WN89Y (assembly GCF_052220145.1). Classification (NCBI taxonomy): domain Bacteria; kingdom Bacillati; phylum Bacillota; class Bacilli; order Lactobacillales; family Enterococcaceae; genus Vagococcus; species Vagococcus sp. WN89Y. The sequence continues at coordinate 181,815 of NZ_JBQPOM010000014.1, forward strand.
TGGTGCGCACCACGTTACTGACCACTTCACCACCGCGAGCGGCGGTATCAGAGGCATTTTTCGCCAGTTGAGAAGCCTGGCGGGCGTTATCCGTGTTCTGTTTCACCGTCGCGGTTAATTGCTCCATGCTGGCAGCGGTTTCTTCGAGCGACGCGGCCTGCTGCTCGGTGCGTGAAGAGAGGTCGTTGTTACCGGTGGTGATTTCGCTGGCTCCGGTATAAATCGAATCTGAACTGTTACGTACCGCGCTGACGGTTTTGACCAGCGATTGCTGCATATTGCGCAAATCAGCCGAGAGCTGGCTCATTTCGTTACGCCCCTGAGCGGGGATATTTTGCGTCAGGTCGCCCCCGGCGATGGCGCGAATATGCCCCATCACGCTGTGTAAGGGTTTGAGCAACAAATGTTGCAAGCCCAGCCAGATAAGCGTGATGACCGCAATGACCAGCAGGAAAATGATACCGAGCGTCCATTGCATGCTGGTAAAACTGCTCTGGTTCTGTGCGGTGGCGACTTTCTGGAAATGGCTGTTCTCCAGGCGCCACTTCGCGTAACTGGCATCCATCGCGTCCTGTGCGGCTTGCGCATCCAGATTACCGTAAGCTTCGTAATTGTTTGCCCGCAGGAAGGTAATTGATTGTTGTAATACGTCGTGCATTTTCGCCACATCTGCGGCGATGGCGTCGGCTAACGCCGCGTCCTGCCCGGCCACACGCGGTGCGCCTTTATAGGTGTTGAAATAGCCTTCTGCCTGGTTGAGTGATTCGCTGGCAGCGGTAAGCAGTTTATCGATGCTGGCAAGCGAGGCCGGATCGCGCTGATTTTTTAAAAAGCGGATAGCTACGCGGGTGACGGTGACGCGCGTTTTGATAAGCGTGTTCACGCTGTCACCGAGGTTTTCCTGCTGGATGTTAAGTATGCCGGTGTTCTGGAAGTTCAGCCTGTCATTATTGACCGCCGAGTAGAACAGCCCGCCGGTGACCATCTGGAGAAGACAGAAAATGGCAAGAGCAATGATGATGCCGGTAATAACCCGTATATTTTTAAGCATGGCCGTAGTCCATAAAAGAGTCGGGATTGCTTAAATAGTATCGACCCGGCCGCAACTAACTTTATGTACGCTGGCTTGATAGTTTATTGATACTTAACTAAGTGCTTAATCAGATTAAGTTTTATTCTTTTTGTTGCCACGGTGTTAATTATAAGATCTATGGAAGGAAACTGCGCCAACCTCTGCTGGCGCGTTTCTCGTATTGCGAAGGGGTTAAGCGCGGCGCTTTCTAAGCTTTACCGCACGTTCAATGCGCGGTTCCAGTAACTTTGCCACAGCAGCAAATACCGGGACGACAACGGAGTTACCAAACTGGCGATAGGCCTGCGTATCAGATACCGGGATACGAAACGGTTTTCCACCGGGTTTCTCGAAACCCATCAAACGCGCGCATTCACGCGGCGTCAGGCGGCGCGGGCGGCGCGCCTGGTTTTCTGCATTGCTGAAATCGCGCTCGCCCAGCGCTTTGTCCCAGCCTCTGTCGATAAGGATCTCGCTGCCATCTTTGTGATAGCGTGCCGACAAGGTGCGGGCAACGCTGTCGGCGCGGGTTGGGTCCACCAGCCCGAAACCAAAGCCATTGCCTTTCGCCGCGTGTTTTTTCGCGTAGCGGTAGAGATAATCCCATAGCTTTTGGGAAAGCACATACTTACTGTCGAGAGTCGGTTCCAGCAACTGGGCGAAGCCGGGTCTTTGCGCGGGGTAGAAGCGGTCGATATCGCGCAGAGTGAAGCCTTCGCTAAGCTGAAGATCGCGGCGAAAACCCACCAGCACAATGCGTTCACGGTGCTGCGGCAGAAAATGTTTGCCGTCGATTATCTTCGGATCATCTTTACCGTTCGCCTGCGCATCGGCAACGTCGTAACCCAGTTCATCAAGGGTATTCATAATCACGCTAAACGTTTTGCCTTTGTCGTGGCTTTTGAGGTTTTTAACGTTTTCCAGCACGAAAATCGCCGGACGCCGGGCTTTGATGATCCGCGCGACATCGAAAAACAGCGTGCCCTGCGCTTCGCACTCAAAACCGTGTGCGCGCCCGAGCGCGTTTTTTTTGCTGACTCCCGCAAGGCTGAACGGTTGGCAGGGAAAACCCGCCAGCAATACATCGTGCTCAGGAATATGCTCAGTTATATGGGCGTAGGCTTCTTCTTCGCCGACCTGCGGGTTGCCGCTCAGCGTGACTTCGCGAATATCCTGGTTGAAGGTATGCCCGGTTTTGTCGTTATACCAGTTGGCTTTATAGGTGCGCACCGCGTTTTTATTCCATTCGCTGGTAAAAACGCATTGCCCGCCAATGGCTTCAAACCCGCTGCGAATGCCGCCAATACCGGCAAACAAGTCGATAAAACGAAAGCGGTAATCAGGATGATGCGGCGGCGGAGAGGGCAGCAATGCGCGCAGCAACGACTCTTCCGCGGCGGTCAGGGTCTTCGCCACACCTTTTCCGCTCATCCAGCGATTAAGCGACTCGCGGCTCCACGCCTGTTGGCCTGCGTTTTTTAACTGCTCCGCCACAAACTTCGGACCATAGATTTCGAGCACCTGTTCCAGTAACGCCCGGCAGCGTTCCTGCTCAATCTCTGTCTGCGTCAGCAGATCCTGCACCAGTGAATCAATTTCCGCCATGACATCTCCTTGGGGTTTCGCGTCGAAATATATCACTCATTTGGCTACAAGGAGAATTTAAGGCTTGTTCCACGGCATTTTTGCCAGCAGAAGCGCCATTCCGCACCAGCCGCTTAGCCCGGCGAATAGCAGCCCGGCTCCCACGAATGTGGCGAGCAGAAAAAAGCCCGGATGCAGCGTGAAACCCAGGATCTGGCCGAGCAGAATCAGGCTACCGGCAACAATTTGCACCTGCTGCATTAAAGGGCGCGGCTGGCGTTTATCCTGCACCGTTGGCAACTGCGCACGCTTCCAGTTGTTTAACCCACCTTCCAGGATTAGTGCGCTCGCAGGCTCAGCCGCGCGAGTGAGTGCCTCACTATTCTGCTCCGTGCGCATGCCTGACTGACAATGGAAAATCACGTGTTGTACCGAAGCGTCAATGTTCAGGTTTTTTCCGGCGAGCAGATCGGCCAGTGGAAAGGAAATGGCGCCCGGCAGATGCTCGCGACGAAACTCATCGGGTTGGCGAATATCAATGATTAGCGCGCCGGCTTGTTGCAGGTCTTGCGCTTGCGCAGGTGTGGTTTTTTGGGTGTTCACTATTCTTCCTCCGGGCAATACAGCCCCTTGAGTGTGTTAATTATTTTTTTTACCGCATCATCTTTGATGAAGTAGTTCACCCGCTGCGCCTGGCGCAAGCTTTCGATTAATCCTTCCTCTTTCATACGCGCCAGGTGCTGCGATGTTGCCGAAGGGCTGAGGCCTGTCGTGGCGCTTAGCTCTCCGGCAGGAGTGCCCGGCGTATCAATCAGCATGCATAAGATAAGCAGGCGATGGGGATTACTCATCGATTTGAGCAGGATAGAGGCTTTGTTAGCCTGTTGTTGTAAGCGGGTGAGTTCAGCGTTTTTCATCTTAGTTTAGATTTTTCTAAATTTAGATAAATCTAAACCTTTCGCAGGCACGTTGCAAGCGAAGCGGATAAAGAAGCTCTGTTGGCTATTTATATTACACCCAATAAAATATCGGAAAAAATTAATGTTTTTCTATTTACAACTAATGATTTTAATATATTTACGATGCGGGAAGGATAACTTATTAGTAATATTCTTTATGATTTTTTATGACGTTAAATAAACTATTTTGCCAGTGGGGTTGCAAGCATTTCAGATATCATCATGAAAAAGATAAAAAATATTCACTATTCTCCATCAGGTAATAATTTGGCTCGGAAATATTTATTTGAAAAGTTCCGGATTAGGGTTTATAGCTGTATTGTTATAAAAACGCTGTTTCTATCGGAACCATAAGGAGATTGGTGATGAGCAAAAGTGTAAATAACTACAGTGAAATAGATGATGTCTATGCCTCACTGGAACTTTCAACAACCCTGCCTAAGACAAAATTTCCCCGGGAAGAGCGGGATCCACGCAATGTTTTCGCCGCCGTTCGCGATGAATTAATGCTGGATGGTAATTCCCGGCAGAACCTGGCGACTTTTTGCCAGACTTGGGTGGATAAAGAAATCCGCGAATTAATGGATTTATCGATCGATAAAAACCTGATTGATAAAGACGAATATCCGCAAACAGCTGAAATTGAACAACGTTGCGTACATTTAATTGCCGATCTGTGGAATTCGCCGGATGCGGAAAATACGCTGGGTTGCGCCACCATCGGTTCGTCGGAAGCGGCCATGCTCGGTGGTCTGGCATTAAAATGGCGCTGGCGGAAACAACGTCTGGCCGCAGGCAAACCGGCAGATAAACCGAATATGATTTGCGGGCCGGTGCAAATTTGCTGGCATAAATTTGCGCGTTATTTTGACGTGGAGCTGCGCGAAGTGCCGCTTGAAGGCGATTGCCTGTTTATGAGCCCGGAAGAGATGCTTAAACGTGTCGATGAAAACACCATCGGCGTGGTACCGACCATGGGCGTGACCTTTACCTGCCAGTATGAGCCAGTAAAAGAGATTCACGATGCGCTGGATAAATTACAACAGGAGCGCGGGCTGGATATTCCGATGCATGTTGATGGTGCCAGCGGTGGTTTCCTTGCGCCATTTTGCGCACCGGATATCCCATGGGATTTCCGCCTGCCGCGCGTAAAATCCATTAATGGTTCCGGCCATAAATTCGGCCTGGCACCGCTGGGAGCGGGGTGGGTCGTTTGGCGTGAAGCGAGCGATCTGCCGGAAGAGCTCATCTTTAACGTCAACTACCTGGGCGGCAATATGCCCACCTTTGCGCTGAACTTCTCACGCCCCGGCGGGCAAATTATTGCGCAGTATTATAACTTCCTGCGCCTGGGGCGCGAAGGGTACACAAAAGTGCATAACGCCTGTTATGCGACGGCGCGATATCTGGCGAGCGAAATTGAAAAAATAGGGCCGTTTAAAATCATCTTCGATGGCGACAGCCAGAAAGGTATTCCGGCGCTGGCCTGGACGCTGAAAGAAGAGCAGGGTATCGGCGGCTATAGCCTTTACGATCTTGCCGATCGGTTACGCAGCCGCGGCTGGCAGGTTCCTGCCTATTCAATGCCGGCAAACCGCCAGGACCTGGTGATACAGCGCATACTGGTGCGCCATGGCGTTAGCCGCGACCTCGCCGCTCTGCTTATTGATGACATCAAACGCTCGCTTGAATATTTCGAAAAACATCCTGTCACTACCCCGCTGACTGAAGAAGAAGCGGGTGGGTTTAATCATGGTCAGGAGAAATAGTCGTCCGATAATTTGTTGCTGAATGGTGCTTCGGCATCATTCAGCCGTAGGAACTTTGGAGATCTGCCATGGAAAATACAAAGACAAGCGTATCGGCGAATCAATTATCAATGATAGGCTTTTTTGCCATGACCGCTTCAATGGTGATGGCTGTCTATGAATATCCGACCTTTGCAACATCCGGTTTTAGCTTAATATTTTTCTTACTGCTTGGCGGTATTTTATGGTTTATCCCTGTAGGCTTGTGCGCAGCTGAAATGGCGACAGTCGAAGGCTGGGAAGAAGGGGGCACTTTCGCCTGGGTATCTAATACGCTAGGGGAGCGCTGGGGGTTTGCCGCTATTTCTTTTGGCTATCTTCAGATTGCAATTGGTTTTATTCCGATGCTCTATTTTGTGCTGGGGGCGCTGTCTTATATTCTCGACTGGCCGGCTCTGAATAACGATCCGGAGACCAAAACCATTGCGGCGCTAATTATTTTGTGGGTGCTGGCCTTTACGCAATTTGGCGGCACAAAATATACGGCGCAAATCGCGAAGATTGGCTTTTTTGGTGGGATTCTGCTGCCTGCGGCCATACTGGTTGTGCTGGCTATCGCTTATCTTGTTAGCGGTGCGCCGCTGGCGATTAAGATGGATGCCGCTACTTTCTTCCCGGATTTTACTAAGATTGGCACCCTGGTCGTTTTCGTCGCCTTTATTTTAAGTTACATGGGCGTTGAGGCCTCGGCCACACACGTTAATGAGATGAGAAACCCTGGCCGTGATTATCCGATGGCGATGCTGCTGCTGATGGTGGCGGCTATTTGCCTTAGCTCCATTGGTGGGCTGTCGGTGGCTGCCGTTATTCCGCATGACCAGATAAATCTTTCGGCAGGGGTCGTACAAACGTTCAATGTGCTGGTGACGCATTACGGTGCGGATCTTGAATGGATAGCGCGTATTATTGCCGTCTTGCTGGTGATGGGGGTGTTGGCCGAAATTGCCTCCTGGATTGTCGGGCCTTCTCGCGGTATGTACGTGACGGCGCAAAAAGGCATCCTGCCAGCGGCCTTTGCGAAAGTGAATAAAAACGGCGTGCCGGTGACGCTGGTGGTTTCTCAGCTTTTGATAACCTCCATTGCCCTGGTCGTGCTGACCAATTCCGGCGGCGGCAGCAATATGTCGTTTCTTATCGCGCTGACGCTGACGGTGGTTATCTATCTGTGCAGCTATTTCCTGCTGTTCCTCGGCTACATTCACCTTATTGTGAAGCAGCCTGAACTGAAACGTGCTTTTCATATTCCTGGCGGCAAGGGGTTCAAAATAACCGTGGCGGTGGTGGGATTCTTGCTTTCGCTGCTGGCGTTTGTGGTCTCTTTCTACCCACCCAGTTCGGTTGGCGGCGAGCATGCGCAGGAAACCTATGTTTCACTGCTGACCGTGAGTTTTCTTATTGTACTGGCGATCCCGTTCCTGATTTATACGTTCCATGACAAACGGGGTAAACATACCCATGTCACGCTGGTGCCTATCAGGAAGCACAACGCGCCGAAAGGACACTTTTTCACGCATCCGCGTGCGCGATCGCCTCATCATCTCGTGGTCAATGATAATTCCACGAAGAAAAAATCCTAATGTCCATTTTGTTTCGCCTGAACTAAGGAGGGGTCCTGACTATTTCTCCAGACATCAATGTTTCAATCAGTAATCAACCAATAAGGATATGGAAATGAAAAAAATACTTGGTGCAGTTATCGGCGGCATTCTTCTTATTCCGGCAGCAACCTGGGCGGCAGATACCAGCAAACCTGCAAATACGAAACCGGTGAATAGCTGGAACTGCGAGGATTTCCTCGCGCTGGAAACAACTTTCCGCCCGACGGCAGTGGGATATGCAGAAGCGCTGAATAATAAAGACAAACCCGAGGACGCCGTGATTGATGTCCAGGGAATTGAAACGGTAACGCCTGCGGTGATTGAAGCCTGCACCCAGGACAAACAGGCCAGTTTCAAAGACAAAGTACAAAGCGAGTGGGATAAATTTAAGAAAAAAGTCTAAGCGTGTTATGTCATAGTCTTATGACTACATCCGGCCTTCCAGGGGAATAATCGCCCCTGGAGGCTACCGTCTTTAAAGCGGTTTAAACATAGCCACGGGTTTTCCGTTGATATAGCGCCTGCGTAACCACGCCGAGACGCTATCCATCAGCATCACGATGGCTACCAGAATCACCGTGATAAACATCACCACGTCCCAGTTCCATAAACGCATATTTTCCGCATAGATAAGCCCGATACCGCCCGCGCCGACAAAACCGAGCACCGCCGCTGAGCGGGTGTTCGACTCTATCTGGTAGAGGCTCAGCGCAAGAAAAGTGGGGAACGACTGGGTAAATGTGCTGAAGCGGTGTTTTTGCAGGCCATTGGCGCCAACGGCGGTTAAACCCCGGCCCGGGGATTTGTCTACTGCTTCGTGGCTTTCTGCATAAAGACGCCCCAGTAATCCGGTATCCTGCATAATAATCGCCAGTACCCCGGCGAGCGGGCCAAGCCCCACCGCGCGTACAAAAATTAACCCCCAGATGGCCATATCAATCCCGCGCAGCATATCGAACAGGCGTCGCATCAAAAACGCCACGATACCTGCTATCCCGCCGGACATAATATTGCGGGCGGCAAAAAAAGAGAGCAGTAATGCAAACACCGTTGCGGTCAGGGTTCCGGCAAAGACAATCGCCAGCGTGATGCCAATTTGCGTGAAGTAGTAGCCAAACGGCCAGTTAAAAAAATCATGCCAGACAAACATACGCAGAATATAACGACCAATTTGTTGCAGGCCAGTAAGCGCTTGCTCAGCGGGAATGCCAAACTGCATAAAAAACCACAGGTAATAGAGCGCAACGACTAACCCCAGCAAAGCGAGACGCAGGAGATAGCGCCGCTGCGCCAGGAAAAGCGCCTTATGTTGTTGGCGGATTTGCGCGACATTCGGTGCCGTTTGCCCGATCATTTTTTCTCCCCCAGCACCCTCTGGCGCAGATAGCCGGATAGGGTATCCAACATCGAAACAACAATAATGATTAACAGCAGCGTAATGCTGACCTGATCGTAGCGATCGAGTTTGATATTGGTCATCAGCTCCTGGCCAATACCGCCAGCACCGACGAGACCCAGAATGGTGGAGGAGCGAAAATTTATCTCCAGACGCATAAATCCGTACGAGAGAAAAACAGGTTTTACCTGCGGCCACAGAGCAAAGCGGATACGTTGCAAGTGCGTAGCACCGCAGGAGGCTAACCCGCGAACCGGGCGTTCGTGCGCATTTTCCACCGCTTCATAAAATAGCTTCGTCAGGCTGCCAATGGTGTGCAGCGTTAAGGCCAGAAAACCAGGTATCGCGCCGATACCAAAGGCCATCACAAAGATTACCGCCCATGCCAGCTCCGGCATGGTGCGCAAAAAAGCCACCAGCGCGCGAATAGCAAAACGCACGGGCGCGGGCGACCAGGTATTACCTGCCGCCAGAAAAGCGAGAATTGCGGCAATGGCGAATGAGACAAGCGTTGCGGCCAGCGCCAGTTGCAACGTTTCCCAGATAAGCGGCAACTGAATAGGTAGCCGGTAACCCCAGTAAGCCAGCGAGCCTTTGGTGTGGCTATCAGTAAAAAGAACTGACCAGTGTAATGAAGGAATCGTTTCTGACAGGTAATCGAAGAAATTTGGCAGCGATTGCCAGATAGTAAAAAGATTAAATTCGGCGGCGCTTCCGGCGGCAAAATAGAGTACTAACAGCACTAACGACCAACTGAGCGCTTCACGCTTCTGACGTACTCTTACCCGTTGGTAATACTGCTCAAACTGTATATTCGACGTGTTCATGCGTGGGCGGAAATCCAGTCAGGAAACCTCTGGTTTACGGCCAGAGGTTGATGATGCGGCATAAGGCAACTTAGCGCGCGGTAACCAGTTCGCGTTTCATCTCAATTATCTGTTTGAAATCGTCTACGCTACCGGGGCCGATATGCTGCGTACCGCCCATTGCTTTGACGAAGCAGGCATGGTCGTCGGTATCCAGTTTCTTGATTGCTTTTATTACGTTAGCTTTGAAATCTGCCGGCAGACTATTGCTGACCAGAATAGGTCCGTTCGGGATCAGGGGAGATTGCCAGATAATACGGATCTGTTTCATTAAGTCCGGGTGATCCATACGAATAAGGCGGTTAAATGCTCCCACGCTGTAACCCGTATTATAATCACCGACCATGGAAGTCCAGGTGACGGCTCCGGCAAACTGGCCATTCAGCACGCCGAGAATATCCTGCTCGTGACCACCGGAGAAGGTGACGCTGGAAAAGTAGTTGTTATATTTATTATCGGCGTTGCCGCCGAATTGCTGTTTAAAGGCATAATTTGGAATAAGGAAGCCGGAGGTCGAATCCGGATCGGCAAAACCAAAGGCTTTGCCTTTTAGATCTTCCAGCTTTTGATACGGACTGTCAGCTTTTACGATGACCACGGAGTGGTAGCCGCGCGATTGATCTTTATCATCAACGGCAATACCGACAATATCAACAGTTTTCGGGTTATTAATGTACACGGAGGCATAGGAAGAAGGCGACATACTGAGGACAACGTCTACTTTCCCACCCAGCAAGCCCTGAATGACGCCTGAATAATCCGATGAGTTACGTAATTTTGTATCGACCTTGAGTTCTTTATCCAGAAAGGCTTTCACGCACTGGTTGTCACCAATTTGCTGCGTTGCGTTCTGGCCGCCCAGGATACCCAGGTTGAGTTCTTTCGGTTGTTCAGCGGCAGATGCCTGCCAGGTTATTGCCAGTCCCACTATCAATGTAGAAAAACGTAATACACCCGAAATATGCTTTTTCATTGTCATTGCCTGTGTTGTTGCTTTTGAAGGATTAATGTACATGGCTTATCTCATCGCCATACAAATGCTGCAGAATATCCTGAGTCAGCAGGGAGGGATGATCGTCAAAAATAATCTCCCCTTGAGAAATGCCAATCACGCGTGTGCAATATTCTTTGACTAATTCGATGGAATGCAGATTTACCATCACGCTAATACCTTGCCCGCTTACGTCACGTAGCACTTTCATAATGCGCTGCGTATTTTTGGGATCCAGTGAAGCGACCGGCTCATCAGCAAGTAAAATTGAGGGGTTTTGTATTAATGCCCGGCAAATCGCAACACGTTGCATTTGACCACCGGAGAGGGTTTCTGAGCGTTGTAATGCATGCGGCAACATATTTAGCCAGCCGAGAAGGGCGATGGCTTTTGCCCTGTCTTCATCGGTGAAGAGTTTAAATAGAGATCTCAGCGTTGAAGTTTGGCTAAGTCGACCGAGGAGAACATTGGTCAATACATCAAGGTGTGGGACAAGGCAGAAATCCTGAAAAATCATGCCGCACTCGCTACGCCATTGATTAAGCGCCCGGCCTTTAAGCCGCGAAACATCGCGCGGGTTAGCGTCGTCAGCGTAAGTGATTATTTCACCAGAGGTTGCGCGATGCGTTCCGTTCAGCACGTGCAACAGAGTCGATTTCCCCGCGCCGGAGCGACCGATAACCCCCACCATCTCGCCGCTGTACAAATCAAAATTAATATCATGTAGCACGCGTTGATGCTCATTATAAGCTTTGCGTAAATTCTTTACGCTCAATACTTTCTGCTGCGGTACGCTGTTTAATTGATACAGTGACGAATAGTGGTCTTCAGAAAATTCTGCCAACACGCTGTTCATAAGTCATCCGGGTTTTCCATTAAACTGGCGACCATTAAGTACATCGCAGATGATCGTTTTATGACGAACATGCGAATAAATAATGAACGTCATAAACGAGGGCGGGGGAAAACAGAATGCAGAGCGATTACTGAATGTCTTAAGAATGAGATGAATAGGATTAAGATCTGCAAGGCGTTTTTTGATAGATTACATCAGGGTAGCATGTTATTTTTGCTTCCAGCAAGGAAAACAACGTTAAGTGATTAAAATTTCGTTTTGCATATATATTATTTCTGTGCGAAACGTTTTTCTTTGCAACGCACTAATCGATATATAGCGTAACCTCTGGGCGCTGATAATATCCTGCCTGATGATATCTTTATTCTCAAATCAACCCATTGTAATGACTTGCATTGTGGTTGAAGCAGGTTGCATTGTTGTAATTAATTGTGATTTGTATTTTGCGGGAAGTAAAAAATAATGCAATATCCGAATGTGGGAAATAATTTCGTTGCGTTAAATTATTAAGATTAATAATTTATTAAGCATGTAGGGTAATTAAAAAAACTTAATTAAATCATTAATTATCGCCTGATTAATCGGTTTAGAATTTATTTTATTATAAATAAAGCGTTGCCACACCACTGGTATAGTTTAAATATGACCAGAACGTTAAAGTGTTTTTAACGGAACAAGTCTTGTTAGAAATCATTAGGGCGGGAGGTAACAAATTTAATCACATAGTTATGATAGGGTGGGTTCATTGATGACTCAAAAGGATAGCAGATCTAGAATGAATAACGATGTAATGGATGGCGGGAGTATCTGTTTTCTAAATTTTACATTCAACCGAAAGCTGAGAACATTACAGCGTTCTGATGAGGTTATTCAACTGAGAAAAAAGGAAGCTGATGTGCTTGCGCTTCTTTGTGATAAATTTCCTAATCCGGTATCGCAGAATGATTTCCTTTCTGAGGTATGGGGAGGAAGCTATGTCACCTCGCAAAGTATTGCTCAGGTTATCCGTTCACTCAGATTAATTTTGTGTGATGAAAAGAAAAATATTATCCTCACTATACCAAAGCTTGGCTATAAACTAGCCGTCACTCCCACTGTTATTGAAGCAGCCAGCGCCCGTCAGAGTCATGATGAAACCACGACTAATGTGAACGGAAAGCAAGGTCCTGTTACGATAGTGCCTGGTGCCATAAATTTAATTTCCTCATATATAAGCGCAATGCCGCTTATTTCGCTTGCGCAACCGGATAAAAAATCATCTGTCTTTAAAAAGGTACTTTTATCAGGATTTATCCTTTTTTTCAGTGGGTTGGCCTGCTGGACGCTGAGTTACGAGAGCTGCTCATTTGGGTTTAATAAAGATAAATGTGAAGTGGACTTAAGTGTGAGTAAACAGTATTCTCCTGGGCTTAAGGAAGATCTGTTCTCCACGCCTGAAGAAGACAGTAAAGAATACCCTATGCCCTAATAAGCGAGTTTAATGTACGCTTTCTTCATGCCTGGTGATTGTTTTTATAATCACCAGCGTTGTTTTTGCTTAAGTGATTAGAACGCATTTTTATGTGAAGTGTTATTAAGTAATCAATAATATTCTGATTGCTATTTTAATTATGTAGAATTCAAAATCATATATTGTTAATGATAAGTGGAAAATAACGCTACCCTGCGTTTGTTGCTGAAATAATAGCAATCAGATTTTAATGTTTACTGGCATGTAAATTTTTCGCGAATACCGGCCTGATAGGCGACCTGTATATTATCAATCAGATGAGATTTACGTGCAATGATAGCGGTGAGTCTTTCAACGTATTTATCATGATGGACAGGTGTATGGGAATGATAATTTCCGATACCTTCCCAGGTATAACCATAGCGTTCAATAACGTTTCTTAATATCCATGAACCGGAAAATACATTTGCACAGCTATTTTCTCGTAAATCTTTCTCAGAGATCCCTCGGGCTTTAAGAGAATTGAAATGGATGCTATTAATTTGCATCATTCCAACGTCCTGAGTGTGATTGCTATTTTTATTAAGTGCACTTTGTTTATTTCCCGATTCTTGCCATATTATGGCTTTAATTACTAATGGGTTTATCTGAAAACAAACAGCTGCCTCATTAATACAATCACTTTGCTGTGCTAAAGCGAGCGGGGAAAATAATAAAGTGAATAAAAACGTATAAGGGTGTTTAAATATCGATGACATAAGCGTGAATCCCGGCATGACACCGGGAGGATTTAATTAAAGTGGTTTAATTTACAAAAAGTCCTGCTCTTCTTCAGATGATGTGAATTTTTCCATCATCTTATTAGTCAACATGTTGATACCAAGCATCTGTACTGAGTTCTTATCCAGAGTTTCAGAGGTATATTCCTGATAGTCGGGATTAGCACGCAGAATAGTGTCGGCATACAACAATGCAGAATTAAGCTGGGACATCGTCATATTTTCTTGCGGAAAAAGTTCTTTCGCTTCTTCCATCAAACTCTTAAGATCGCCGTCAGGCTTGTTCTCTTTAATATAGTTCAGGAACTTGTCATTAAAGCTTAATTCATCAGAGTCTGTTGCGCTTCTGCTCTGATAAGCAGAAGCAATATTATTGATTGCGGTCATTTACTCTTCCTCTGAATGCAGATAAGATGCAACGGTTTTATTATCACTGAGATCCAATAACTGGTTGCCCAACTTATGAAGTAATTCGGGTATCAGGGTATTTATATTTTCGTTCATAGGCGTAATTTCATTTTCGGCTTGTGTAAGCCACTGCCGACATAATGCTCCTCCCGGGAAACGGATAGAATCCGTATCTGTCTGGATAGTAATGTGGTTATCATCACTAAACAGATAATTAGACGCATCAGCCCCAACAGGAAGAGGAACTTCTTTGGGGATTATGATCCTCAGTGCTTTCTGATGCCCGCATTTCTCTTGTAGATGGTGAATAATCCTTTCCACGATCACTGGATCATGTAAGGATGATTCAAGAGCGCTATTTAAATTATCCCGTAATGCATTGAACCGTGCATTCTGGCGCTTCTCGTACTCATCCAGCAAGGTTATAACCTGAGAGAAAAAAAGCGCAAAGCCAGCTGAGAAACCTTCTTTTTCGCTATATTCTCTGATTGCGACAGTTTGCGATTCATATTCGGCATGAATTTCACTACAACGTGTCAGCGTGCGTTCCAGTGCCGTTGCCATCTGGCGATAGCGGCTTCGTTCACTGGATTTTATCAGCGTTTGAGCGTGCCAATCTTGTGGCAGTTCATCGTTGGAAATTGTTCGCATAACTAATTGCCATTCTAAATAAATTGATGTGATTAGGCGTTATCTCTGCCTGAATTTCCGGTAACTCGATTTCCGCCTGGAAACAAAGTAGCAGGCGTTGCTGCAAAGCCCTGGGAAGGCCAGCAGCAAGCCCAAGAATAAAGGCTGCACCCCATGCAGAAGGATTAATATTTTCTACATTCTGTTCAACCTTAATATGGTGTAACAGCGGCAAGGAAATAAAGGCTAACAACTGAGGATCGGACATTAAAGCTGCGCCCCGTGTCATTAGCTGTGTGCGTAAGAGATAACCACCAATCAAGTGAGCAACGTTCGGCAATTGCTGCCAGTGCGAAAGGATAAGCGTGGCGGCGATACCGGCTGGTGCCCAGCTCTCACCCACATCCTCAAGCTGGCAATGCTTCATAATCCAGTAATTGACCAGCACATCACCCCAAACTCCTCTGTCCTGAAGCTCCTCAGGCAAATGACTTGGGTGTATATAATGTGCCGGTGAATACAGGATTTTCATTATCCGATCGTCTTCAGGTCTCATTGTGCTGGCGGCTCCTCATGTTTCAGATTCTGCTCCAGCGCCTTATCTTCTTCCTTTTCTTTTTCAAGCGGAGAACGACGCATGCTTTTATAGAAAATGTAGCCCCCTGTACCAGCCGAGCACAGTACTATGGCAGCCAGAAGAATCATCCAGGTTTCAGGCGCAGAAGAGGGCGCTTTAACCGGAGGTGCATACTGGATTTTTGGCGCAGGGAAGAGCACGACAGAGATGTTTTCATAACGAACATCATCAAGGCTATTTTTAATTAATGCCTTAATTTGCGGGATGAACATACTCTCGTCGATTTCGCCTTTATAAGAAATCAGTACACCAACGTGACCGGTCTGCGGTTTTGCACTCGACGTATTATTAAAAGCCGGATAGCTAATATGTACACGTGCATTCACAACCTGGCCAATAATCCTCAGTGATTGTTCCAGACGCTGCTCTTGTAAAGAGAGAACGCGTGCCTGCTCGGCATTTGGGGAGGCAACCAATGAACTGTCCGGGAAGGCCTGGCCTATCTGCACTTCTGCAGCCCACGGGAGCTGATACTGATTAATAATCGAAAGTGCTGCGGTGGTTTCCTGCGGCTCGACAGTAATGGTGTAACCCGCTTTTAATGTGCCATCTTTGTGCGCAGCAATATTATGCTGCTGCAAAATAGCAAGAACCTGGTTAGCTTGTTCCTGGGTCAGGTTATCAAGAACTTTTTCTTGATTACACCCGGCGAGCAGCGCAACGGTAAACAGAATTGCTATTGCTCTTAAAAATTTACCAGCCATTATTGCGATTTTTCCAGAGTTTCGATTGTACTCACCCCTTTGCGTGCAATTGTGCTAACAAGGGAAACGTAGTTACTGTATTCACCGATATAACTCTGAAGCATTAACAGCGCCTGTGGATCGCTGGTGAACTGCGGGGACTGACTAAGGGCATTAATCATATCCTTATACTGCATATCCGTTTCGCTGACTTTTTTAAAGGAATTGGTTACCAGATTATTAAAATTCTGGTCATGTACCGCTACCGATAAATTATCATCCGGTTTGTCAGTAAAAGGGGTTAATTTTGTTAACGAGGACAGAGCTTGCAGAGGCTGGCTCATAATTACTCCTTAAAAAGAGGTACGGGAGGATACCCCCGCACCAAAGCTATTAACGGAAGTTCTGGATAATCGCAGCACCGATATCCTTATACGCTTTGACCGTACTGGTCTGGGCGTTGCGGAACAGGGTGTATTCCTGCAGTTTTGCTTGATAGTTAGCGAGTACAGACGGGTTTGATGGATCTTTTTGCAGTGCCGCTTCAGCATCCTGCAGGTCGGTCATCATTTGAGTTGCGCCATCTTCGAAATTGCCGGACAGATTATCAAGAAAATAATCATTGTTGTAAGTTAAGGTTGGGTTAACGTAAGCCATTAATTTAAATCTCCATGTTTGATTGGGAAATACCAGTGCCGTGGGTTCAAAAAGAGGTAACCATTGTTAGAGTCAACGTAGGATTTATTTTGTAACCAGTTTTCATCAAGATTAATTGAGAAGGTGATTACCGAATTACCCCATTGCTGATGGAACCCCTTAATAAACTTTTGTAAGGCGCTAAGCGATGTATCGCTGAGTGCATCACGAACGACCAGGGCATAGCCTGTAGTGGTATCAATTTGTCGATAATATATATGTAAACGATCCAACCCCTGACGAGCATCTTTAAGCAATTGGTCTTTTGATTTCACTGTCGTGCGGATATCTTGCGCGAAAGGAATTTCTTTCAATGCAGCAGCTTTTAATGTTGCTTCCTCATTGATAGACAGTTGTCGATAAATCGCCACAACAGGATGTTGGGGGGTCGTGTAATCAATTTGTAATACGGGATAGCCCGCTTTACTCATATGTGCAATAACATTCTGTCTTTGTTTATTCAGCCAGATTGGTACTACGTGGGTCTCATCCTTTATTTTATACAGCGCTTCCTGTGCCCATTCCATTTCTGGAAGTTTATGGGCTAAAACATAAATAGATTTATTATCTCTGCTTTTGACAATCTCAAGAGGGGCCGGGGCACCGGCGAGAACTTCGTTGAGGGTTAATACGCGACGATCATATTCAGCGTTTTTATACCAGACAACGACTGCGAGGATCAACAATATCAGGAATAAAATTGATCCGATTATTATTGCACGCCGTTTTTTTGTATTGAAAATGTTAATTTTGTCATCAACGGTAAGTTCAGGTTCAACTATAGTTGGATAGTTGAAATTTTTAATATCCTCCGTCCATTCATCTTCACTACGTTTGTAAGCAAAGCAAATGTGTTCGTATGTGAATATTTCATTCTCTTTAAGGGTAGTATTAAAACTACCATTGACATCCTGAACCTCAACGCGAATGCCTGTCTCTTCCTCATTATTAAGGTACTCGGAGAGACGCAGAATAATATTTGGTGATGCCTTGTCATAAGGAATGTACAAAGTATTCTGCGTGTAGTATGCGGCGTGCTCTTGAGAAGATGTTTGTACGGCTGTTTTATCCTGCAGTGCTAAACCAGCATTGATAATGAGGAAATAGTCATCAGCCGGAAGATGAAGTTCGCAGCCAAACATCGGCCCAAACAATATCTTCAGAGTGTAGTTTTGCTGTGTGTTTTCTTCCATCATAACGCTAATTGGCTCTTTCTCATTACTGTTCATATAAATAAGGGTTATTTAATTTAAGGCGATAACCGTTTGCGATTACTAATATGAAACGGTTAATTAAGCTGCAAGAATGAAGCTTATTCGAGCTATTCTCACATTTCGCATTCTGGGATTCATTTAGATATATAAATTATATGGTGTAAGGTATTGACATATATAGCGTCACGCGCCATCTTAAATGTTGTCACCCACCAGAAACAGATAGCCATGGCTAGTCTGGAGTGAATAGTAAAGCTATCTGATAGGTCAGCACTGTAAGTTTTTCTGGTATTAATTACAACGCCTGCCGATTATTTTTTTTTGAATTTTTTATTAATTTGTTTATTAAATTATTAAGTTTGCTTGCCCTTGTTGACTCGGATGATTTTTATGATTAGATTTTCATCCGAATTTGAACTTATGGCTGTTTTCCAGCTTTGTATTATAACTTCCTCAACATTACTTTTTGCAGAAATTACTGAGGTTCCATGAAAAATACATTGATAAATGGTGCGGATTGTCGCCAGTCAGGCCTGCAAGGTTATGAAAGAAAATTAATGTCTAAGCCTGATGAAGTAGCCGATGACATTATTGAAGTAAATAACGCATTGCTCTTGGCTAGCCCAAAAAACACTGATTCAACGCTTTCTTGCTTTAGCGCTAATAATTCACTTGATGTAATTGACGGCATTAGCGATACGGTAGTTATCGCCTCTCTGGATACCGTAAATGCAACATTTACGGGAAGCTGGACTGTTGAGTTATTTCCTTTATCACAAATTACCACACTATTTTCTTTTCTGGACTATCAGATGAAGCCTTGTGCTAAAACTACTGGTCCGGGAACTAATAAAGATAATAGTTCAGTATTGTTGGAAAATGAACGCAGCATTATTTTACTGATGGAAGGAAGCAGTAGCAATTTAATGGATATGCTTATAAATGGCATGCTAAATCCATTAACACATAACTTACAAAATATTTTTAATTTTGTGCGTAATATTGAAAGTTATTGGGTGTCGTATTTCTTGTTATCTCAGGTTTTTAATGAAGATAAAGAAAGCGATAGTCATAAACTTTATAATGCATGCAAAATTTATGGTGTGTCTGAGTCTTATTTTAGAAAGCTGTGTCATAACGCTTTCACTCGAGGCCCCAAAAAACAATTACGTATGTGGCGGGCAGCGCATAGCGCTTTACAACTTATCGAGAAGGATAAATCCATTTCCACTATAGCTGGTAATAATGGTTATTCTTCGTCATCACATTTCTCCAGTGAAATAAAATCACTTTTTGGCATCACGCCTCGGGAGTTCAAGAAATTGGAAGGTTTGCTTCATGAATAAACTGGCAACAAGAAAAGTTGGATCTGGTTTAATTGCCTTACTCATTGGGATGTCGCTTTGCTCCCAGAGTTCAGCCGCGTTACTTGATAACAAAGATACACGTAATCATTTTTCAGATTCTTACGCCGCCACGCAACATAATGATAATGTCTATGTTGCAAGTAATAATAGTATTCAACAATTATTTTATGTTCTCGGTGGTGCGATCAATAAACCTGTTATCGTAAGTACTGAAGCAGCTAAAAAACGTGTTTCTGGCAATTTTGACCTCAGTAATCCAAAAACTTTATTAACTACCTTAGCGGCACGCACTGGTCTTATCTGGTATGACGATGGCAGTTCGATATATATCTACGATAATAGTGAAATCCAAAGCAGCGTAGTCCGTTTGTCTTATGCGCCTTTTGATCGTCTGATTACTTATCTGCAGTCGTCTGGTCTATATGATACGCGCTTCCCATTGCGTTCTAATGGGCAAGCAGGTTCGTTTTATGTCTCTGGGCCGCCGGTTTATGTTGAGTTAATTTCTGCTGCGGCAAAATACATCGATGCGACGTATGCCAGGCCAGGAACCGGAGAAACAACAATTCGCGTTATTCGACTCAAAAATACCTTTGTTAACGATCGAACCTACACCCAGCGTGACGCGCCTGTGACTATACCTGGTGTTGCTTCTGTACTGAATCAGCTACTGAATAACCAAACCGACGGCTCGGGTAACCGAGCGGCTGCGGCCGGAGCTCGCATTACTATTGATAACGATACTCAGCATGCGATGGAAGCTGCTGCTGCGGGTCAGACGGGAAATTTTCCGCCGTTACCAGGTTTCGGTTCGAGAGCTCCTGCACCTACACCCGTAAACAATCCGGTTATGGAAAGTCAAAACAATATCAATATTGTGGCGTATTCCGATACTAACAGCTTGCTTATTCAGGGTTCCGAACGTCAGGTCAGTTATGTTGAAGATTTGGTAAATGCCATCGATATTCCTAAACAGCAAATTCAACTTTCGTTGTGGATCATTGATATTTCTAAAGATGATATTAATGAGCTGGGTGTTCGTTGGCAGGGTGCAGCACAGTTAGGTGGCACAGGGGTAACATTTAATACCAGTTCTCTTACGCCTCAAAATAGCATTCATTTCCTGGCTGATGTTTCGGCTCTGGCTCAGAAGGGCAACGCGCAAGTCGTTTCGCGCCCTGAAATTCTGACTCAGGAAAACGTACCTGCACTGTTCGATAACAACAGCAGCTTTTACGCGAAGCTGATTGGCGAACGTACTTCATCGCTGGAGAAAATTACGTACGGCACCATGATTAGCGTGCTTCCACGTCTTGCTCAACGTCAACAGGAAATTGAGATGATCCTCAACATCCAGGACGGAGGCCTGCCGCTCGCTGCTGATGGTACGATTGAAGATGTTGATAATTTGCCGGTGGTTAATAACACCCAGATTAGTACTGAAGCTCGTGTACCGGTTGGTTATAGCTTATTAGTAGGTGGCTACAGCCGTAATCAGGATGAACATCATAAGCTGGGTATTCCGGTGCTGCGCGAAATTCCTTATTTAGGAAAAATGTTTGATTACAGTTATACAAGCCATAAAAAAATGGTGCGTTTATTCCTTATTCAGCCGCGTTTAATGAAAAATGGAGAGACCTGGGAAGGGCCTGACGATAGCAATCCGGTGCTTGGACGTAGCTGGGTTGGTAACGAGACGACCTTGCAGTCAACGGTATCCATGTTACGCGAAACGATGAACAGAAAATAAGGGCAGGGTTATAAATGGCTATTACTTCCATAGGCACCAGTGATTTTACGCGTATAGATTTACAACCTGCCATTATTAGCTCTTCGCAAAGTGGCGACGATGCTGTTGAACTAGCTCCGGTTGTTAATTTACAGGCGGAGATTAACGACGCTGCTGAGGAAATGGCCGATATTCTTAGTGCCTTTGGACGGTTCAGCAGGGCAGGTCGTAAAAACGATAGTGCAGATAATGACTTTGTCTCTTCTATGTGCGAAGAGAAAGCTGACGAGAAATTCGAGACGTTGGTTCGCCAGGTTGCCAGGTTGCGCGATCATAATCAACTTATCAACTTTGCGCGAAGTCTGTTCCCAAATGACAGTGATTTGATGCTTGCCCTGCGCGAGCTGCTGCTAAGCCGGCAGCTCACTGAGTTACAAAAGAAGAAGATCAAAGAATCTATCGCCGATTTAGAAAAATTCGGCGATACGCAGAAAATGAAATCGGGAATGAATGTCGGACGTACGGCAAGGCGTTTTAGTGAAGGCACTGGCGACAAGCAACTTTCCGCCAAGGATTTGCGTAATAGCTATCTTCGTTTTCTTGAGCTAGACCTTCCAGCAGGCTTTATTTACCAGGACTGGATCGATGAATATGGCTACCGCAACCGTAAGCGTTTACTCGCTTTTACGCTGGCGGCGCTTGTTGCAGATATGAAAGCCAGTGAGCCGGGAATTCATTTTGATGAATTCGGCCCGCTGAGCGCTAAGTTATCGGACGCTCGTGTTTTACATACCATGGATAAGGCGTTGCTCGCTCGTTTTGCTGCTTTCCCATTCGGCGCGTTAATGGCGAATAAACAGGGATTATTGACAGAAGAGGACATCGTAAAGCTGTATATGACGGGAATTATTGATTTTGACAATTTACAAAGCGCATTGCAGGCATTTAGCCATGATTTTATGTCGAAATTATTTGTAAATCATCGAGCAACAGTCATTCAGACATTACGCGATGTGTTCAACACGACTCCTGAATTCTTATATGCCAGTGTTTCTTATCGTAACGTGGTATTAGATTTTATGTCTGAACTCCTGACTTCTTTATATGCTAAAGAGAGAACGTCTGGTATCTGGAACGAGCATTACAAATGATGGCAGAAATGTCCGTAATATTTATTACTGAATTATGTGTTAATTAATATGCTGCAGAAATTTATTTCTCAAATCCGCTCCAGACCAGAGCTGATTATTTTAGTAATCATGGTAATGGTAGTGGTTATGTTGATCATTCCATTACCAACATGGCTGATTGACTTTTTAATCGGCCTTAATTTGACGATGTCCTTGTTGATATTCCTGGGTTCTTTTTATATCCAAAGAGTTCTTGAATTTTCGACATTTCCATCGATTCTATTGATCACGACTATTTTTCGTCTCGCTATCTCAATTAGTACCAGCCGTCTGGTATTAATGGATGCTGACGCAGGGGAGATCATTGCCAGCTTCGGTGATTTTGTTATCGCAGATAACCTGGTAGTGGGTTTCGTAATCTTCTTCATCGTCACCGTTGTCCAATTTATCGTAATCACCAAAGGTTCTGAGCGTATTGCAGAAGTCGCCGCACGCTTCTCTCTGGACGCAATGCCTGGTAAACAAATGAGTATCGATGCCGATCTCAAAGCCGGTGTTATTGATGAGAAAGAGGTTAAACGACGCCGTAGCGATTTAGAAGCAGAAAGCCAACTGTATGGTGCCCTGGATGGGGCAATGAAGTTTATCAAAGGCGATGCTATCGCCGGGATAATCATCATTTTCGTAAACCTCCTGGGTGGGATTACAGTCGGTGTGTTGCAGCATGGTATGGATCTTTCTCATGCAATGTCGGTCTTTACGCTCTTGACTATTGGTGATGCGCTGGTTGCGCAAATCCCGGCGCTGCTGATCTCTATCAGTGGTGGTTTGATCGTAACCCGCGTGAATAACAGCGAGAATGACAACCTGGGTTCAAAAATCCTTCAGGATTTGTTCTCGAATAAATTCATACTGGTTATCACTGCGATCCTGGCCGTTGGTTTAGGCCTGTTACCCGGCTTCCCCCTTCCGGTTTTTGTCGTGCTTGCGATGATTCTGGTAGGAATGTTCATTAAGCATAAATATGATGAAAAGAAAGGGATCAAGTCGCAGGGCGCGCACGAGCTGGAAGAAGAGAAGCCCGCCGTGAAAAGCAAACCAGTAGTGATCGATGGCGAGTATATTCCCGAAACAATCCCGTTGATTATTACTGCGTGGAAGGGTTACGAAGAGTATTTCAAAGAGCATAACCTCTCTTCACTACTGAAACGTAACTTCTTTGTCGAATATGGTGTGCGTTTACCCGACCTGGTGATGAACTATGACGAGAATGTTAGCCGCGGAATATTAACGGTTGCAATCAACGAAATTCAGGTGGCGAGCTACAATATTTTACCTGGAATGAGCAAAATCTTAATGCGCGGTGAAGAGCTGCAAATTATTGATGAAACAGTTCAAATGATTGAAACCCCCCAGGGCAACGCATATTGGTTACCTGAGGATCGCAGCGAGAAGGCACTGCAGCTTGGTTATTATACCCGAAGTGCCGTGGATGAATTTTATGCATGCGTATCTGGTTTATTGGTACATAACATTTCTGAATTCTTTGGTATTCAGGAAGCTAAAACACTCCTTGATGATCTGGAAGGTAAATATCCAGAGTTATTAAAAGAGTGCTACAGGAATAATACCGTCCAGCGCATCACTGAGGTGTTTCAGCGTCTGCTGCAGGAACGTATTTCAATTAGGAATATGCGCTTGATTCTGGAAGCATTAGTACAATGGGCACCGAAAGAAAAAGATCCAATTATGCTGGTTGAGCATGTGCGTGGCGTGTTAGCTCGTTATATTTCAAGCCGTTTTTCCGCACATGGGCGTATCAGAACATTGGTCATGTCTCATGAAATGGAAAACAATATTCGCGGTGGTATTCGCCAGACTTCTGCTGGTACCTTTATCAATCTACCCCCGCCGGAAACGGAAGCCATAATTAAATGTGTAGATGAAGCACTTCAAACGAATGGTGTAAGCGCACGAGATATTATTTTGATGGTATCCCTCGATATCCGTCGTTTTGTTAAGAAAATTGTTGAAGGCAGCTACCCGGAAATGGAAGTACTTTCTTTTGCTGAAGTTTCCAGCGGTGTAGAAGTCGATGTTATTGGTTCACTTGAAAACTAATTTGAGGTAAAAAATGAAATATGATTTAGTAGCACTGTTGTCCTCCATTCTTAGTGATGCTGGTATGGGCGACATTATTGATAAAGATTTGAGCAATCACTCCACTATTTCTTTGAATATGAAGAATGATATTCCGACTATTCATATTAAAAGTGAAGAGGATGATGTATGGGTATGGGCAAAACTGGGTGATTACAACCCGTCAACTTTAGCTTACTCCAGCGCAAACCTTTTCCCTGTAATGTTCAATTATAACGAAGAAGTGTTCTATTGCGGTCAACCTTGCTTATATCCTGTTGACGGTACGCTTGAACTGCGTGCTCAGGTTAAAGAGAAGCACCTGGAATCTCCAGATGCATTCATGTCGATGCTGGATCACTATTTGACGATCCTGCAAGACTATCGTTCTGTTTTAGCTTAATTACGGCGGAAGAAAAGATGGTTGCGCAATGTATTGTTCACCTCGCTCACCCATTACGTATCCAGGGTAATGTGATCGAAGCGCATTTACCGGGAACAAAAATTGGTGAAATTTGTGAAATTCAACGATCGCTTCTTGAGCCTGAAGTATTAGGCTTCGCGCAGGTCATCGGCTTCAACAAAGAACATACATTGCTGAGTTTGCTCAATGATAACCAGGGCTTTTCTCGCAGTAATGTGTTGTTGCCCACCGGTAAACCGTTCCGTATCGATGTTAGCGAAAATATCGCTGGTGCTATCATTGATGCGACCGGGACCGTTCGCGGTCGGCTGGATGATAACCCTGTTGCCCCATTAACTGGGGCTATCAGTCTCGAAGCTGTCGGTGAACCGCGAGACTTTACTCAACGTAAACCGATCGCAGAGCCGCTATCCACAGGAGTTCGGGCGATTGATGGTTTGCTCACCTGCGGGAAAGGGCAGCGTATGGGGATCTTCGCAGCAGCAGGCTGCGGTAAAACCTCATTGATGAGCATGATAATTGAGCATTCTGAAGCAGATATCTATGTAATTGGATTGATTGGTGAGCGTGGTCGTGAGGTTACGGAATTTGTTGAAGAACTGAGACGCTCATCGCGTAATGCACAGATTGTACTGGTATATGCAACTTCCGATCGCTCTGCTGTGGAGCGCTGTAACGCTGCGCAAATTGCAACAACGGTAGCTGAATATTTCGCTGAGCAGGGCAAGAACGTATTGTTATTCGTCGATTCAATAACGCGTTATGCTCGCGCGTTGCGCGACGTGGCGTTAAGTATGGGTGAACTGCCGGCTCGACGTGGCTATCCCGCATCGGTGTTTGAGACGCTGCCAAAACTACTCGAACGCCCTGGCCGTTTTCTGACCGGGTCAATCACCGCCTTTTATACGGTATTGATTGAGAATGAAGAGGAGCCGGACGTCATTGGTGATGAGGTTCGCTCTATTCTTGATGGTCATATTTACCTGAGTAAAAAACTTGCCGCACAGGGGCATTATCCGGCGATCGACGTTTTGCAAAGTATCAGCCGTGTGTTTCAGCAGGTCACGGAGACACCTCATCAGCAGTTGGCAAAGAGTTTTCGTGAACGCCTGGTTCGCCAGAAAGAAATGCAGCTTTACATTGACCTCGGGGAGTATCGCCGTGGCGAAAACCCTGAAAATGATGCCGCCTTTGATAAGAAAAGTGTGATGGAAGCGTTTCTTAAACAGGATATGGCGCATAAAACGGATATGCTGACTTGTCTGGACGGTTTACATGGATGCGTGGCGTAGAGGAACCGGTTTTGTACGAATGCTGGAGCGTAAACAGGAGATTCTTCAGGGCAATATTGCCAAAACGGAGAGTCAACTTAATCAAATAAAAATATTAATCGCTCAATATCAACAAGAAAGTACCTTTATTAATCAGCAAATAAAACTTTTAACCCCTTCAGGCGTGTTATCCCAGGCCGATATATATAAGGGGATACGTCGTCAGGGGGCGTTGATCTCGCACCAGCAAATCGTTATTCAAAAAATAACTCAGCTGGAAGATGAGAAATACGCTACTGAAGACAAACTTGAACAGCTTCGTACAGCAATGAATGTGTTGGATAAAAGACACTATAAATTAACTTTTTATTTACAGCAGCTACGGCGTGAGCATTTACGCCGTCTTGATAACAATGCCGAAAATGAAATACAGGAGATAGCCGGCTATGGTAGAAAAAGTTTCTGAAAGCATAGCAAAGTCTATCGCTGAAATTGACGTATCGTCTGATAAAAATGATTTTTTAGATCTTATTAATAAAAAGAAAAAAGATAAAAAACCTGCCGATATGCATGACATGGCTGCAGTTGTTCTCGGTCATATCCCCCAGTTGCTAAACAATAGTGCTACCCATGGTGGCGGAACAAAGTCAACGGATGCATTGGTCACTGCAAATGCAAAACAATCGCTGAGTCATTTATTGCTGGAAGAAACCAGTGATAAAGCGCTGCGTAAGAAAATCTTAGCCGCGGCTGGCCAGCATAGTGCAGGAGTTAAATCACCTCATGATTCCGCGCTATCAAAAGATAACGTCTCTGTAAGCGAGAGCACAGCAAAATCACATGACAAAGCGGTAGCAGCGGCATTGGCGAACGTTAGCGCTCAGTCTGGAACGCTAAACAAAGCTTCCGTCCAGGGCATGGAGGACGCTTCTGAAAGAATCCGTTCACTCTCCTCGCGCCAGATTGAGGCTGATTTAGCCGCAGCGCAAAGCGATGTAACCGATGCTGCCTTAATGCATCGTGGTCAGGCAGCAACTATGCAATTTTCTGAAGCTGCATCCTCTGGCGCGCCACGTAACGAAACCGCTGCACGAAGTGAAAAAGTGCCGGTTCAAACTGTTAACACGCAGGCCGCTAGTGGTGAGGTTAAAGAAAAACAGTCGATGGATCTTAACTATCAGTTCCAACGCTGGTCCGGCGATCATTCAGTAAAAGTGTCGATCCCTACGGATATCAGAGGCGATAGCAAAATTACCATGCAACCTTCGGACACGCGTGCGGCAGATGCGCTTTCTCGCCATATTTCGCAGTTGCCGGGGCAGAAGGCTGAGGTGCTCCACACTGCTTTGGCAGTTACCGATCCGCGTACAGTGGACAATTCTGCACGTATGACCGCACAGTCACCTGAACCCGCCCAGGAGCTTTACCACGCGCAGCATGATTCAGAAGAACGTGAACGGCAGCGTCAACATAATGCGCAGGAAGAGGAACAAGAATGAGTTTGCGGCATCATCTGCGTTTGATAAATCAGGAGCATACAGCGCTGGAGCAATTGCGGCTTCAGCATCCTGAAAGTGAAATCGTGGAGGTTAAACCCGAGGAGCGCTATCTGCAAATGCACATGAGCGACGAACAGGGTGTGGAAACCGACGCCTTTATCAATATTGACAGCTGGTTGCAGAAGATGGACATGCACCTTCCGGGCATTCCCTGGCAGGACGTGCCTTTGAGCTACCTTGCGCGTTGGCTGAACAATTTGCAGCTCAGCTTTTTGGTGGAAGATATTGTATGGGACGTACAGGGCATTGCTCTGCCTTCTGATCACTTACCGGAAACTCTGCTTCAGCTCCCCGCGCAGCCAAGCTCGCTTTTATGTATCGACTGGCCTGTCAGTAACGAAGCCATGCAGCAAGAAGGGGTCTCGTTAACCGAACTGCCATTTAACGTACGTTACGTGTTGGGGCACAGCCAGTTACCGCTTTCTGTGCTTGCCGGGGTGGCCATCGGAGACCTGTTAATTATCGCTGACTATGCCCCGAGCATAAATATCGGAAAACGTCGGCTATTTAGCTTTAATCATATAGAAAATCAAGGAGTTATTGTGGAAGAGTCGTATCGTGACGAGATGGACGTTTATCAGCCAGAGGAAGAAACCCTGCTGGAGTGGACGTCGTTACCTGTTGATATTGAATATGTACTGGATAGCAATACGGTCACTCTTGCTGAGTTAGAAGAGATCAGGCCAGGCGTAGCCTTACCGATTACCGCTGGCGCAGAACATAAAATTAAAATTTATCTGAACAGAAAACTTTTCGCTTTAGGCGAACTGGTTGCTCTGGAAAGTGGAGCACTGGCGGTAGAAGTCAATCAGATCAACCCGGGCAAGGTTGGGGAATCGGGTTACTCTGATGCTGAGCAATGATATTTCTTTAATTGCGGTTCTTTCGTTTTTTACATTACTGCCCTTTATCGTAGCTGGCGGAACCTGCTTTATTAAATTTTCTATTGTTCTGATCATGGTGCGAAATGCGCTTGGTATTCAGCAAGTACCTTCCACGCTCACGCTGAATGGCATCGCTTTGATCCTGAGCGCTTTCGTTATGGCTCCGGTATGCCAGCAAATTTCGAGTTATATCGAAGCTAACCATATTGATTTCAATGATACAGGCTCGGTAAGTCAGTTAATGGACGAGGGATTAGTCAGCTATCGTGATTACCTGGTGCGTTATTCTGATCATGATTTAATTCGCTACTTCAACAAAGTACAGCAGCAACGTATAGGTGAGCCTGCTCCGCAAGTAGAAGATCATGAGTTAAGCTCGCTGTCATTAATGACGTTGATGCCAGCTTATGCACTGAGCGAAATCCAAAGTGCTTTTAAAATTGCATTCTACCTTTATGTACCCTTTGTCGTTATTGACATGGTGGTTTCCAGCATATTGTTGGCATTAGGTATGATGATGATGAGCCCAGTGACCATTTCTATTCCAATTAAATTGCTCTTATTCGTGGCCATGAATGGCTGGAGTTTATTAACTAAAGGGCTGATCGCACAATATGCCGATCTGATTATGACATGAATAATGTTTTATTTATTGGCAACACGGCGCTACTGGTTGTTTTGAAATTAGCGGCAGTTCCTATCGCTTTTGCAACAATCGTGGGTATTATTGTTGGTCTTTTCCAGACAGTAATGCAAATTCAGGAGCAAACACTGCCTTTCGGCCTGAAAATGTTAGCAGTATTTGCCAGTATTTTTATGTTACTTGAGTGGTTCTCCGCCGAAATGATGAATTTTGCGACCGAGGCTTTCATGATGGCCTTTCGTTAACACGGTAATATTATGCTGTTTATTGCCCTTTACCTTAATTTCGAACACAGCGTGATCACTTTTGTCATGGCCTATGCCCGGCTGGCGATTGTATTTTATATGTTGCCTGCCTTAGGTGACCGGGTAATGTCAAATTTGATTATTAAGAATACTGTCGTTGCGCTGACGATTATTGGCCTGTGGCCATGCTTTGATCACGTTATTATTCCTGAACAAGGATGGTTTATTCTCCTGGTTAAAGAGTTTGTTGTAGGGTTAATGCTCGCAATGACTTTATGTGTTCCTTTTTGGGTGATTATTGGACTTGGGGAGATACTGGATAACCAACGAGGCGCGACAATCAGTGACAGTATAGACCCAGTTAATGGTGTGCAAAGTTCAATCTTATCTGGTTTCCTTAATTTCGCCTTTGGTGCCATTTTCTTTTTAAGCGGAGGCATGCGCACGCTGCTTGAGGCAATGGTAGCTAGTTATCAGGTCATTCCTCGCGGTGGCGACTTGTTCGCATTACATGGGGAAAAAGCCGGTGATCTGCTTATTGCTATAATGCAGGGATGCATTATCCTGGCGGGCCCTGTGCTCATTGTCATGATGATTGCTGAAATATTACTTGGTGTATTTGCCCGTTATTGCCCTCAGCTCAACCCGTTTTCCTTATCGTTAACAATTAAAAGTTTTATTGCTTTCGCCATTTTCATGTTTTATGGCTTCCAGGCGATGGCAGGGAAACCTTTGCAGATGTTCTCCAGCGCAACGTTTCAACACTTTTTTTCCTGACCGGAGTGCATATTAATGGCAGAAAAAACAGAACAACCTACCGACAAACGGCGCAGAGACTCAGCCAAAAAAGGTCAAACATTTAAAAGCAAAGATCTCATCACTACACTTATCTTGTTGATCGGTATTTATTTCTTAGCTAATGCTCTAAGTTTTAAAAGTTTTATTGAACTTTACATGCAAGTTTTGCAACGCGGTACCGGGATCAGTATTAATGACTTTTTAGTATCGTTAGCGCGGGTGTTTTTTGAAATATCGCTTCCTTTTATTGCTGTCTGTTGTGTGGTCGGTATTGCAGCTACATTAGTGCAAACGCGGTTTACCATTGCGACAGAGGCAATTAAGCTGAATTTCAAAGCGTTAAACCCTGTCGAGGGGGTTAAAAAAATATTCAGCATGCGTACGGTAAAAGAGTTAGTGAAAGCCGTTTGTTATGTGATTGTTTTCGCGTGGACTTGTTATCTATTAATTCATAACGATCTCCGAGAAGCTATGGCTGTTTATAATGGCGGCATAGCAGATTTAATCTCACACTGGGTAGCGTTAACGGTTAAAGCAATAATTGTATTTATCGGCTGCTCAGCGTTTGTTTTAATTGCTGATTTCCTGGTCGAGTATTTCCTCCATTTCAAGGATTTGAAAATGGATAAACATGAAGTGAAACAGGAACGTAAAGAAAGTGATGGCAACCCTGAGATTAAAAGCGCCCGGCGCCGTGCCCATCATGAAATACTTTCCGGGGAAGAAATGGCAGCTATCAGAAACTCTGAAGTGGTCATGGCTAACCCCACACACATTGCGATTGCAATTTATTTTAATCCGGAAGTGGCATCACTACCATTTATCGCTCTTCGCGTAACTAACCAGAAAGCAAGAGCGGCTATTGCTTATGCAGAAAAGATTGGTGTACCTGTGGTGCGTTACATTCCGCTTGCACGCCAGCTTTACCATACCTATAGCCAGTACAGCTTTATCTCGCTGAATGATGACGCGTTGATGGAAGTAATGAACATACTCATCTGGTTGCGTCAGGTTGAAACGGCAGGGATGGAGTTGCCAGTTCGTGAAGAAATTCCTGCAAAAAATGATGCAGAAGTGAACGAAAATTCGCCAAGTGATAACGCTCGGTGATGTATGCAGTACGGTTTTTTTATATTAACTCCCGGTTCCCGACAGTATGATTCTACCATCCTCTGTACTGTGTGCATCCGGGTTAATTAAAAATGTATCTAACCTATTTAATTAATAATGTACGAGGTAGCAATGACTTATAAAGATACTATCAACTCTCTTAATGATGGTGTTACACCGGATGAGAGTGAAATTGAGGCTTATTCTGAGAACCTGCTTGAGGCGATTCAGAATGGTGCAACGCTTAAAGATGTGCACGGCGTTTCTAACGAAACCATGCACGACGTTTATAAGCTAGCTTATGATTTTTATCATCATGGCAAACTTAATGATGCTGAATCGCTTTTCCGTTTTTTATGCATCTATGATTTTTATAATCCAGAATATGCGATGGGGCTTGCAGCAGTTTACCAGCTGAAAAAAAGCTACCAGAAAGCAATTGATTTTTATGCACTGGCCTATTCATTGTCGAAAGATGATTTCCGACCCATGTTTTATGCCGGACAATGCAATTTAATGCTGCGTCGCGCAGAACAAGCTCGGAAATGTTTCGAAATTGTAGTTAACCGATGCAGCGATTCACAATTAAACGAAAAAGCTCAGAATTATTTGTCGGCACTGAACGAAATAAATAATGATGGGACAGATGATTCTCTACGGGAGAAAATTGATGAGGAGTCATAAATGAGTATGCGTGTTGATGGTTATGATTCATTTGACCATCTGAAAATTGGATTGGAAGCAAGTGAGCTAGAATTAAAAAAACAAAGCAATCAGGCAAAGCGTTTAGGAAATAGTGAATTAAAAAATCACCCTCAGCTGGAAAAACTCCAGGGGGCTTTTAAAACGCTTCAGCCAGAGCAGCTACTTAAAATTTTAAAAAATACAGGCAATGCGATTAGCGGGCAGGGCGGAACTGTCAACCTAACAAAAGAAGAGTTGCCTCAGCTGCTTTCTCCGCAAAGCATGTTCTCTGAAGCAGCACCGGAAATGGCTTCTCGTAGCGCTGAGCCGAAGCTTTCGAACGCTGCGCAGATGACGGCTCTGCTGGGCAGAATTACCCAGCTCAGTTCTGAAAGTACTCTGGAGAGTTTGCAAGGGAAGTTGCAGAGTTTTAACGCGATGATGTCCGGTGCGGTCAGCTCATTTACGGCGATGGCAAAGCAACTGGAACAGCAAGGAATCGCACTGGCAGAAGCGAAAGATGCGCTGCAAGAAGCCCAGAAGCAGGCTGATACCCTGCTGAAAGAGAGCAATACCGCGCAATCAAAGCTTACTGATGCCAAAAATAAATTAAGCGATCTGGAAGCGGAAGCGGCAAAAGATCCGGATTCAAAAGAATTAAAAGAAAAAGTCGCGCTGGCTAAGCAGGACGTAACCACTGCTCAGGCAAATGCAACCAATGCGAAAAATGCTTACGACAATCATGTTGAGAATACGCTTAACCCAGCCACGCAGGCAGTAACTGATGCTGAAACTGCGCTTAAAAACAGCCAGACTGTGACAGTGGTGATGATTTCCAGCGTATCTAAACAGCAGCAAGTCGTAATTGAGACCAAACGTAAAGAGACCGACGCTGAAGCGAAAAGCCTGACTTTCCTGATGGCGTTGATGTCTCAATTGATTAACGAAAGCTCTAATGAAGACCTTAAGGCTACGGCTGAGCTAAAAGCGAAACTGGCCGAAGCATCTGCGAAGGACGCGCAGAAAAAAGCGGAAGAATACGAACAACAAGTTCGTGAAGCCGAAGAGATGCAGAAAACGATGGGCTGTATTGGCAAAGTACTGGGCTGGCTGATTACCGCAGTGAGCTTTGTAGCGGCAGCCTTTACCGGTGGTGCATCTTTGGCGCTTGCGGCGGTAGGTTTGGCTCTGGCCATTGGTGACGAAATTAGCCAGGCGGTAAGTGGGCGCTCTTTTATGGCCGATGCTATGCAGCCTCTTATGGATGCCATTGTGAAGCCGTTAATGGAGCTATTCGGCAAAATGTTTTCCGAGATCCTTCAGGCCTTTGGTGTAGATAAAGAATCTGCAGATATGGCCGGGCAGATCATGGGAGCGATCGCAGCCGCCGCAGTCCTGGTTGCCGCAGTGTTCGTTGCAGGCAGCGTAATGAGCAAAGTCGCTGGCGTCGTGATGCAAAAACTCGGTGCGGATGTTGCAGCTGAAACCAGCAAGACGGTGGCGAAAGAAGCCAGCAAGGCTGTAGGTAAAAGCATCGCTACTGAAGTGGAAAAACAGGTTGCAAGCAACGTTGCGAAAACCGTAGCCACTGAAATTGCAAAGGATGTCGCCGAAGAAGTAGCAGAAGAAGTCGCCAAGAAGACGCTGCAGTCGATTATTAGAAAACTTTTAGACAGCACCATTGGCCAGGCTCTTAAAAAGATGAGCCAGGGTATTGGTCGCAATATTGGTATGAGTGAAACCAAAATGGCACAGGTTTCAACGCGTAGCCAGATGGCGGTTGCCGGTGGGCAAATGCTGAATACCACAATCCAGGTTACGGGAAGTATCGTTGCCGCAGACATGATGGTGGAAGCGTCGAAAGCAAGAGCAAAAATGATGCAGGATGCCGCATTGCAGTCTCTGCTTAATGAAATGATGGATCGTGCTGTGGATACGTTTACTCATCGTATGGAAACGATGAATGCAATTATTCAGAACATTTCTGTTATTGCAGAAAACCAAATGCAGGCTGGGAAATATATTACCAGACAAATGGCATCCGTTGCCGGTTAAATATTTTCTCGCAAATTAACATAAAATTACAGGATACAAAATTTCATGGAAATTAATTCTTCTCTTTCTGGTATTAAATTTGCTCCAGCGCAGTTTGATACTGCTGATAATACAGTTTCTGATGTAACTAAATCATCAGCCCAGGCTTTTGCTGATTTTGCAGCTCAGCCTGGTGTTATGAACACCCTACTTAACGGTAAAAGCCTGATGTCAGACAATCAGGCAGTTCCGGCACTTTCTCTTCCTGTCGGGGGGAAATTAAGTGCGGAGCAATCACAATCTATCGTTGCGATGTCTGCTAATGTGAGCGCTGGCGATGCCCGTGATCTGGAACAGGTTGCATCTACTGTATCAAATGCACTGGATTCTAAATTAAGCCAGCAGCAGCAAAATGCAGAAGTGGCGGCTCAGGTCGCCGCGCCTTTGCAAAACGGCGATGCTAACAAGTCCGAGCGTATTGCAGCGACTGCGGCAGCCCTGTTCAGCGCACCTGCGACTGCTAACCCGGTAAGCAGCAAAGTGGGCGAAAACAGCAAGGCTTCAACCGAAGCTACGGCAACTACCGCTGTTTCCTCAGCCACTCCGGTTCGCTCTCAGGCTGCGGTAGAAGGCGGTACGGATATCACTGCGGCTCAAGGCACTGGTACAGGTACGGGTCCTGTATTCTCCAACTTGTTTGGAGATGCGAGAATTCTCGAGCTGAACAATATGCTGGTTAGTGTATTGAACAAGGCTGAGAATGAATTCAACAAATCATCTGCATTGGCTTCCAGCCGTGCAATGTCTTCTGCCATTCACGCCGGAGATAAAGGAATTGCTGCTGCCCAGCAGAACATGACCGGGGCGATTACCAGTGGGGTAATGGGTATGGCTCTTCAGGGCGGCACAACCTTCGCTAACGTTAGAGCGCTTAATAAAGAATCGACTTCTATTAATACGAATCTTAAAAACGCTAACAAACTTGATATGGGTCGCATGCAGAACCAGAGCGCGCTCAAATCCAGTTCAGACAGTCTGCTCAGCAAAGGTAAGCAGGTTGATCGCAACGTTGAAGGTCTTATCGATCAGCCGCATGTTAAATCTCAGATCGATGCATCTGAACTGCGTGATGCTCACAACATTAAACAGATGAATACCACGCGTACACGTGCAGTTGGGGATGCGGCTAACCAGGCAAACCACTCTGCTCAGGGCATGATTCAGGGCGCTTACGGTGTAGAGGCTGCTGAAGAAAACAAACAGGCAGATATCGCACGTGCCGATCAGGCGGTCAACAATGAAGTGGCTGATATGCATAAGCAGACGTCGAAGAAGGCTGCGGATACTCAGTCTGCAATGCAACGTGTACTCGAAAATACGCTGAGCAACAACAACAGCGCAGCTTCCTCTATAGCAGAACGCATGCGGTAATTAATTTAAAGCAATATAAAGCGGAGAATATTTCTCCGCTTTTCTTGCATCTACAGGAAAATTTTATGGAGCTTATTACTCAACTCTCGACATTCAACTCCACTGCACTTATGTCACTGGATAACAGCAACGTCAACGCTAACTCTCTGGTTAACCAAAACGCAGCCATGACTTCTACCCTCGAATCAGATCTCAAAGAAGCGCTCAGCCTGATTGATAAGATTGTTGCGCCAGCCTCTTATAACGAACCTGTCAGTAGCCAGACCGTTACGGCTCTTGAGTCTTTAGGTGAAGCTTACCAGGCCAATAATATTACGTCACAGGAAACAGAGCCGCAGATTGGTGCAGAAAAAACAATGTCTGATCAGATAGCGCTGGTCGATAAAACTGCGGCTTCTCTTGAAAAAGTGCGCTACTCCGTTAAAAACGATGTCCTGCAGACAAAAACAGCAGCAAGTGAGTTGCAGAGTTTGAATGCGGAATATCAAGCTATTGAAACCAGCAGTAGCGCCATTGATACCGGCACCAGCTATGCAGACTTGTGGGCAAGAATTGCCGCTGCTACGGCAACGATTAAAACTGAGTACGTCGATTTTTACGCTTCACTGATGCAGAAATACACTGAAATGTATGAAGCATTTAATGAAACTTGCCAGAAGGCATCTTCCTCTGCTGTATCTACTGGCGATGACGGGAATAATGTTAAATTCGATTCTGGTGTGATGAATACGGGTTATAATAATTTTAATACCAAAATAGACTCAATTAATAAATCATTGGGTAGCGTAGAGAACTGGGGAAGCATGAGCGCTGAAGAGCGTGAAAGTATGGTTGCTACTCTGGAGCCAGCATTTAAAGTCGATAGTAGTGGCAAAATTTCTTTTAATATGGATCAGTATAATTCTGTAAAAGGCACAGGGCCTTCCGGAATTAAAGACAGCAAAGTTTCTACCGCCAGCTATCAGGCCTGGCTTGCTACGTTTAACGCGGCAGGCAGTGCGTTTCAAAGCAATATGCAGTCTTTCGCCCAACGTTATAGCCAGGCAAACAGCACCTTTGATAACTTAAATAAAGTGTTAAGTGGTGCGATTAGTTCGTTGGCAGACAGTGCGAAAGAAGTGTTGAAATCACTGGGTTAATAAAATTTGTCCACGTATTCGCTGCTGCCTGTTGCTTGAAGGCATAAGCGTTATACAAATTAAGCTAAATAAAAAATAAAAATAGTAATAAGGGGAGCACTGCGCCTGTTGTCAGTTGCTTCTCTTTACCGAATAAAGATACTGAGGAGAATATTGATGGATGTTAGCGGAAATATTTATGCTGCTAATCGAAGCCATATAACCTGGACAAATGCAGAGCGCGCGGATAAAGCTCAAAATACAAGTGTTCAAACGAGCCCGTTGATGAGTAATATCTCCAGTGTCAGCAGCCAACAGACCACTGCGTCGCAATTTCATAAAGCTCCAGGTCAGACGCATTTGGCGCAGCAACACGTCAGGAGTATGGCACATGAGGGGCTGCCTAAGGCGTTGCAGGAAGCCAAACTCAGCCGCCAGGCCGAACCGCTTAAAACGCTGCTTGGTATCATTGGCAAAGACATCTTACCGCAGGATAAAGCAACGTTTAATAAAGTTTGCCAGAAGCTGGTTGACGCAAAAGGTAACCCTAAAAAAGAAAGCAAAGTTGCAGATAACCTCAGCTTATTGCTTATGAAGTATGGGGAAGTTTCACTTAACAAATTCATTACTAGCTTTACCGAAGACTGCCGCGAAGCATGGAGACAGAACCATACTGGCTTTGGCGATACTGTTGCTGATGAAATGATTTTCAACAGCAGCATGCTGGCTTGTCAGGAAGTACTGGAAAAACAAATTCAGTTCCTGACGGGCCCAAATGTATCCTGGGTCAACATGGGGCAATATGCTGACTTCTTTGAGCATACCTGTACCGCCGTATCCAAGACGCTTATTCATTATGATACTGAGGCGGATAAAGCGAAGCCAGCTGCCGGGCCGGATAATCCCGCATCGCCAGTTATGGATACTCCGGACGCTCCTGTACCCCCTCAAAGTCCTGACAGCGGTACTCAGTTCTCACTTCCGGGAGGTCCGGGTCACGGGCCAATTAATATTACTATTGCCGGGCCTACAGCAACGGCGACGGCGAATGGTGCATCTGCAGAAACAGCCGGTGCGGCAAAACCCGCGACCAATGCTTTCGATTTTGGTATCGAACTTCTGAAAAATCCGCCGAAGAACGAGTTTGAGGCCGGGCTAATCAGAGATTATATGAATCGTGTTCTGCCTCAGGTACAAAGCGTTTCTAATAGTGATAGCGATACGCTCAAAACGTCAACAACGACCCAGGGCACGCAGACTGATTTTATGGGCGCGATGGATTTTGCCAGCACTCAGACAGAACGCGCCGGGAAAGGCGTAGATATTGCAACCGATCCGTTCGTGGATGGAGATAGTGCTGGTGCATCAGAACTCAACGCAGATCAGTCAGTGCAAATCTCGACAGGACTGTTAGATGAGCTGCTGACGCCTCCGCAAACTAGCGGGAATGATCATGTAGAAACTCAACTCGGTAATAACGAGCTGATAGATCTACAAGCTGATGATACTGAGAGCCTTTATGACGTAAGCCGTCAGGTTGCTGATGCCTTATCCGATCTGGTCAGCGAAATGGGTTCCCCTCCGGCTTCCCCTTCATTATCTGAGTCGGGCGCTTTCTTTTCCGATCAGATACAGCAGCAACAGTCTGCTGTGGGCCAGGTAGCGATGCAGACCCTGGATGGCTCTGCCATTGAGATTGAAGGGGCTTCGCAGGATACTATCGGAACTGGTTTCTCATCGACTCAGTTTGCGACCAGTCAGGCATTCACAACGGCTGAAACCGCGACGCTTACTGGTACGTCACGTCTGCAGTTCGCTGCAGATGCTCCGGCTATCAGACCGCAGGGTGCAAATATACAGGCGACTAATGCTGATGAAGTCCAGGAACAGCCTTTGCAGGGAGCAGGTGCTAATTCTGCAGATCTTTCTTCCGCAATGGGCGGTAACAGTCGTCTCATGCAGTCTGTAGCCGATCGGGAAAGAGGTGTGAATGGTCAGGAAATGTCAGCCGTTCAGGGGAAAATCATGGACGGAGCTGAGGCAAATACCGCAACTATTACCTCTCCGGTAAGAGGTAATGGTCGCGTCATGCCATCTCCAGCAGGTCTGGGAGATCGCGTGAATGCTCAGGAGATTACGGCTGTTCAGAGGCAAGCCATGCAGGGGGCTGATGCAAATACCGTAACCATTACCTCCCCGGTAAGAGGAAACGGTCGCGTCATGCAATCCTCCCCGGCTCAGGAAAAACAAGCGAATGAGCTGGAGCAGCCGGCCGTTCAGGAGCACTTCATGTCTGGCCCTGATGCGAATAACGCAACCGTAACTTCCCCGACGAGAGGTAAAGGCCGCGTAACGCAGACGATCGCGGACTGGGAAAAGCGGGCGAATGATCAGCTTCAGCAAAACGAACAGTCTGCGGGGCAGCCAGGAAGCGGTATGAACGGTGCCAAAGTGCGTAATAACGCGATGGGAACTAATATTAACTACGGTAAAGATTTCTTCCAGCCTCTGAAAGGTATGAAAGAGACCAACAGTAATTATACCTCTCATCCTGTATATACCACGAACCGTACAATCGATCCGTTTAGCCGTGTTAGTGCACCGAACAATAACTTTGTTAAACAGTTCAATCCGTTTGAAGTAAATACCAAAGATCATCGTAGGCTCAGCACTGGCTCCATTAGCTCTGGCTTTGAGGAATAAGTATGAGTAGCGAAGACATCAGCAGAAAATTAACACTGGTATGCAACCTCATCTACCAGGTTAATGGTACGCTTCCGCAAAATATTAAAGCTGACGATAGTTTAATTAATGATTTAGCGATGGATTCGGTTGAAATGATTGATTTGCTAATGCACCTGGAAGAGTACGGAGTAGTTCTTGAGGATTCTCAACTTTCTAACGCTTTGACGGTGGGGCAAATTGCGCAACTGATGCCTGACTAAGCCTGAATTATCAGGTGCCTTGAAGCAATTTGAGGCACCTGTATAACTTAATAATAATTTTAAAATAAAGAGTGATTAATGATTTTTCATTTGCCTGATTCTATGAGAAATGGTGGTTCGCATAACATTGGTTTTGCCGCTGCCTATCACCAGGGCCTGGTAATTGGTGGTAAAGCAATTGTTGGCTTCAAAAACGGCTTTTTATCCTGCCTTCGTAGTATTTCAAATTCAGTTGAAAATCTTATGCGTCCTCTTTTCAGACCATCGACGAAATATAATATCAGTAACCATGTCGCATCATCTCATGAAGCGGAGTTGTCATTGCCCGGTGGTGCATGGAGTATAAAAAAAATACCCGCAATCAGAATTGCGCAGGTTTGTCAGACAGTTATTTCGGCAATGGAGAAGCGGGAAAATGTCAATGATATGTTTCGTATTAGTCTGCCTGCCGGGAGAGCGGAGCAACTAAATTCTGAGCTTCAGCAAGATCCGGCATTCGCTTCACAGATTGAGCGTGGAGATATCCAGCCTTATGAAGTGAGCGTATTAGTAAAACTATGGTGCGATCAGATAATGGCCGATCGGCAGTTTACTCTTACGGAAGCGCAAAGCTTGATCGAAAATAAATCGGATAAGGAATATCTGAAGCAATCGTTAGTAAACAAACTGGCACCACTTGACGCGCAAACGGGCGAAACATGGGATAAGCTAAAGTCTATCTTTTCACTTTTTAATGCTTATCGTGATGTTTGTCGCATTGATGGAGCAAATGAAAAAGGTTCAGTTCTGAAATATAATGAGGACGCGTTACTGATCTGTGTCAGTCCCCGTTTTTTTGATATCACAGATGGCGGAAAAGCGACGCTTGCCGATGGGAATAATAATGTAACCCTCAGTAAAACCGCATTTTTACCGTTGCTGGATGCCTTCAATTAAAGCCAGGATTGTGAAGTATATAAACCGGGATATTTTTAATGGAAAAGAGTTCCGGTTTTTCTCAGAATTTGAAAGCTAAGCCAGTCGGCTTACAAAAAATGGCTCGTAAGTATCATCTCATTCTCAAAAAATTTGCAATGAATAGTCTGTAAGGTTTTTCTTCGTTGCCAATTACACACTGAAACATTTTTGACATTAATATCGTTGAAAAATAAAATTCAGAAAAATCACGCGTTAATTCATCGCTAATTACTCTATTATTCATAGCACGGGCAATATATTTGTGTTTGCTCGAACTCGTGTTGTTTGTTTCTGGCTTAGTCGCGTAATCACGGTAAAAAACAATGACCGATAATTCCGCATTTAAAAAAAGTGGCCTGTTGCGTCGATATAATCGATTGTTAACACGCTACAGTACTCATCGTCATGAATTGTCGCTGGCGCAAATTGCCGATACGTTAGCATGCACCGCGCGTTATGCGAGAACCCTATTACATCAAATGCAAGAGGAGGGCTGGCTGGTATGGAGCTCACGCCCGGGACGCGGTGCGCTTGGCGTGTTGCAATGCCGGATGAATACCGCTGCGCTGCAAACATTACTAGCCGGTGAATATCCTTCGCCGGAAGCGCAAAAATCTCCTGGCGTGGTTGACCAGATATATTCCAGTGACGGTTATCGCTACATTATTTCTTTTTATCGTCCGTTACTTGCACCAGTACCCTCAATACATACCGACCGTGCGGGGCGTCATATTTTGCAAATGGTTCACGCCGGGCTTACCCGGCATATTCCTGAGCGTATAGAACCACAGCCAGGCCTCGCACATACAATAACGGTCAGTGAAGACGGATTAGAGTGGCGCTTTGTTCTGCGCAGAGGGTTAATCTGGCATAACGGTGAATTAGTCCAGCCAGAGCAATTATTGGGAACATTGCAGCGTTATACGGGCGGACCTGGGTTACCCCATGTTTTATCTGTGTCGTTAAAAGGGCATACGATAATCATGCAGCTGAAACAGCCTGATATAATGCTGTGTTATCGGTTGGCTAATCCGGTATATGCATTGGCTCATCCGCAAAATGGCACTGTCGGGCTGGGGCCGTTTCGCCTGAGCGATCATTCTAATACACGTTTGATCCTTACGCGTGCGGCGACATGGTATGGCGAAACACCACAGGCAGCTGAGATTGTTTACAACACACCGTTAAGCAGCGCGCCAATGCCAGCAGTGGTTCGAATGGATACGCCCCGCTCGGTACTGGCATCGGAATCTGTTAGTGCAGCAGACAGTGCCGATGCCTATTACTTTTTATCATTTAATCACTCGCGTGGTGGATTAAGCGAGGATCAACAAGCGGTTATCAGGCAAATTACGCGCTCACTTAGCCTGATATTGCAGGCGCGTTCAGAAGATATGGTGCCGTTACCCGACTGGCTCGAACCGCCTGAAGATTTCCCGAAACAGGCGCTATTACCCGTCACCCTGAACCTTATCTATTTCCGCTCCACCGATATGAAGCTATTGGTAGACGAACTGGCGAAAAGCCTCAGATATCGCGGATGTAAGGTCAATCTTACGCCTGTTAGCGTAACACACTGGTTGCTGCAGGATAAAAGCTGGGAAGAGCAGGATATCTGCCTGGGTTTTATGCGCTTCGGTCAGCATGATGCTTTCACTCTTGAAGAGCGTTTTCGTCACAGCGTCATGCTCCCCTGGTTTTGGGGGCAGGCAAATTGGTTGCGAGGGATAAAGGTGCTGGATCGCGTCGATGCCGGGCGTGAAACGCTTTATCGACAACGCATTCTGCGGTTGATGCATTTTTTAATTGCCCGGCGCAGGCTGGTGCCGTTATTTGCTCAGCGTT
The DNA here is from genome assembly GCF_052220145.1 of Vagococcus sp. WN89Y. Taxonomy (NCBI): domain Bacteria; kingdom Bacillati; phylum Bacillota; class Bacilli; order Lactobacillales; family Enterococcaceae; genus Vagococcus; species Vagococcus sp. WN89Y. The sequence continues at coordinate 223,755 of NZ_JBQPOM010000014.1, forward strand.
ATCGCCTGATTGCTTCCCCCTGTATACGTGGCATTCACTGTTTTCCCCAAAGCTGGCCCGATTACACTCGTCTGTGGACCGATGAGCAGGAAGAAGAAAAACTGGCGGCATTTACCGTGGAATGATGTTGTTTCAGATAATAATATTGATTTTCTTGTCTAACATGGTTTTTAAATCCGGTTATTGAGGGTGAATAATGCCGTAGTGAAGTTTTTCGCTGGCGGAGAGAGAGTTTATCAATAGAGTTTTCAATATTCCATTATATAACAATGGATTAATCTTTGTTCTGCCTGGTCCTCGTGTTCAGAGCGTGTGCATCTGGAGCGAATGAAAATAAGTGCGCAGTATAATCATCTGCATCGCAGTTCATGAATATTAAGAAGAATAAAACGGCAGATGTTGCGTGAACATCTGCTAACTATTTTTAATAGATTCTGTTTTAAAAATTAATATCATGCATTATTGATATGGTGTTAGTTTTTCTTGATAAATAATAAGCTCACTCTCTGTATTATGAATTTATGCTTTTTTTTTAACATGTTTTTATAATTACATAATGCAGCGATGCCATTATTTTATATGTCTTTATTTATTGATTTTTTATTGTTAACTTTTTGAAAAAAAGCAAAAAAAATGCCACCCGTAGGTGGCAATCGAAAAGTGGTTTTAGATCACATATGACAACCAGGATTACTGTTTAATCTGGTCAGTAATGAGGTATGTCACCGGCCATCCCGAAAGGGGCTAACAAAAAATAATCTGCCTTTCATTGGGAGGGATATATTGCCAATGCACCATTCAGAACTACCGGTAAATCGTCTTGATGTATGGCCTGAACGTATTCTCTCCATTTTTTACTGTTTAGTAAATACCCTTTTTTTGGCGGATATTTCGTTTTTTTCTAAAAAGTGGCAAATGTCCACTGCGAATCATTAACATTTTTTTATTTAGTTCTGATAAATCACGTTTTGCAGAGTTTTTAACCGGATAAAAAGGATCTAAACTTGCCGTTTTACTGTTTAATGCGACGCTCTTTTCGCCCATTAAAGATTTCACTGAAACATTTTGACATATATTTCTTGAGAAAAACTTCATTTCCTTTATTTCATGTTTGGATTATGTGTTTTCGTTGTCAGTACCTCAGAAGATAACGTCGGCTGGCGCTGGCCCAGGCATGGCTCTGCCCTTGGTTAAGGCTATGTGGTCTGGCTTTGAGGATGGCTATGAATACACCAGGGAGCAAACTGCGGGGCCGTGGTGACAGAAAAGGCATCGCGGCGCGCATAAATTATTGGGAATCTTAATGCAGTGAATATGTAGGGTGAAACCGGGTCCAGAGAAGAGCTATCAACTGAAAACCGGGTAACAATGGCGCCGTGTAATGATGAACTGAGACGCTTTTTTGATAAGAACATCGCAAAAGTGAATCTCGGCAGCAGGGGAAAGTAGTCCTGCCAGCAGGTGCAGCTTACTAATAAACTAAAAGCGTTTTTTGATAAAGCCCGCAAGAGTGAAGCCCGGCAGCGGCGCGGGGAAACGCCCCTGGTTGCAGGAAGCGCATACATCCTTCTGCCCGCAGGCGCAAATGTCCTTCGCTAAGCGATACAAGGTGAATTAAACAACGGGCAGCGTACATAACCGGCTAATGCAAACAACGCACCTGTAAGCTCCTTCATCAAAGAGCAAAATATCAGCGGTTACGTGGAATAGCGTCTTTTCGCAAAGCTCAGCAATTATGCAAGCATCGCAGTGTTAAGCACTAAAAGAGCGCCACAGAGAAAGGCAAAGTGAATGCGGTGCAAAGACCGATAAATCATGCTCAGGAACTGGAGAAGGTGATACCCCATCCAGTTCCTGATGCAGGTGTGGAAAAGTAGTGCAGAGCAAACAATTTTGTACAGGCAGCCTACACGGAAATGCGATAAGCATTAACTGAACCATCACTGTTATGGTTCCCGCTTTGTCCATACAGTGAACCCGCTACAGCCGTTTGCTTAACAATCTTTTTGAAGTCGTTAACCTTCTTCATGTGCATTTCAAGCAATTGATAACTTTTCTGGTTCAGCTCGTTAGATTTTTTTACCACGCGGGTAATACTCTCCCACTGTGCTGCCAGCTCCGGCTGCTGTGTATAAGGAGAGGCAAGGTTTGACTGCTTCTCCTCCCGCTTACGCTGCTCATCATAGAAATTAATTGATGACAGCAGGCGGCTTTTATTATCCGAAATGATTTGCAGCGAGATCGGATTGATCTGCGCATGGCTCAATTGGCGGATTTCCTCGGTAAGCGTGGTTTCCAGCTCGTCCAGCAGGGTATAAAGCTTGTTCAGTACAACCTGTAAATTTTCCATCATGTATTCATATAGGGATTATGAGAATCGAAAAATGTCGCGCACCAGAGCGCTGGCGATCTTGTCGCTATCAAGATGAAGTTCACCTGCATCCATTTTCGCTTTAATCTCGGCGAGGCGCTCTGTGTCAACATCGTGGCTGCTGTCAGCATTTAACTGTTGTGTCAGCTGACTGAGTTTGACCTGAGTTCCGGCGTCCTGAGCGTTTGTTTTCCCTGAACTATCCACGTCATAGCTATGCGCACGCGTATGCGTTTTTTGCTGCAAAGTACTTGCCTGGATAGGGCGTGCCTGATTTGTACGTTCAATGTTCATACTGATCCTAACCGTGTATGAGATGTTGTTGCTCTATACATAAACTATCGGCACGGGGAAAATAAAACTGAAATCAGTTCGCCATGTTAATTGTTACTTTCCCCTCTCCTGTGACGGTTGCAATCCGGGTTTGCCCGGTCCGGGTCTGTATTCTGAGTGTGTCATTTATTGCGGCATTCTCCAGCGCTTTCCCCTTCGCATGGATCATAAAACCCTCTCCTGGTGCTGTAATATCAACATCCCGGTTCGCCAGCACTGCCCAGTGGCGGCGCAACTGACGCTCCGTTAGCGGCTGTCCTGGCTGGATAATCCGTGTCGGCGTCGTGCCCGTAATTTTTTGCGCATCCAGAATCAGCCCGGTCGGAAGGTTGTCCAGCTCACCGGTTACGGGCTGGATATCTGTACTATTGATTGTTTCGCCCGGCGCCAGGGTTTTGGTCGCAACCCAGTAGGTCCCGGTCGCGCTTACCCGCACCTGGATGAACTGCTGCTTATTATCACAGCGCGCGATGATGCTGCGATTACCGGTCAGGCGGGTAGGGCGTCCAGAGAGACGCAGATCGGGCGCAGAACATAAATCTGCAAGCTTTTTTTCAGGTGTCAGTATTTCGATGTGAAACGCTGGCTGGTTATCTTCTTTGTTATTTACCGCCAACAGGTTAGCAATACTGGAGCGCAAATCATTAAACTCTGCCGCATGCACAGGTAAGAAAAATGAACAACATAACGTTAATAAAATGCAGCGTGTTCGCAAGAGAAGCTTCAGCATTCAGCGGGTAACCTTCTGTATATATAAAGAGATAAACGAGAGCGAATTTCTTTAATTGTAATACACAGACGCAATTTATCGTTGTGGTATATGCGCGCACTTCTGCCGCTATTTCACTAAATCACTGTTTCTATATATGAAGGCAATAATTATTCCGCAGAGCAGTTTGCGGATGAATTATACAATAGCGCTTACTTCTGACAGATTTTCAAGGTATAGATTTAGTTGGTTGTCTCTTAGACTATGCCTCGTAAACATTAGCTACCAAGCGAGTCGTATCATGTTGGATAAACTTGATAATGAATTTCGTTTTCAGCAACAGGCATTAAGTCTGTTGTCGAGACGGCAGGATATTTTAGCATCGAATATTGCTAATGCCGATACGCCGGGTTATCAGGCGCGAGATATTGATTTTTCACAACAATTGAAAAATGCAATGTCAGAAGATACCCAGAGTACTAATTCATTAACATTGTCTTTAACATCCGGAAAACATATTCCGGGTGTAGCGCCTAAAATGCACGATCAGCAATTACTTTATCGAATTCCCGATCAACCCAGCGCTGACGGAAACACAGTAGATATGGATCGTGAACGCGTTAATTTTGCTGATAATAACGTTAAATATCAGTCAAGTTTAACTCTCCTCGGCTCTCAGATTAAAAATATGATGAGCGTGATTAATCAGGGTTAATAAATTTCATGTCGTTGTTTAGTGTATTTGATATTTCAGGTTCGGCGATGACGGCGCAGTCCAAAAGACTCAACGTCAGTGCCAGTAATATGGCAAATGCCGACAGTGTTGCCGGTCCTGACGGGAAACCTTATCGCGCTCGCCAGGTTGTATTTAATGTTGATAACGCCCCCGGCCAGGAAATTGGCGGGGTAAAAGTAAGCGATGTAACGGAATCAAACGATCCGGATCGTCTGGTATATGAACCGTCGAATCCTCTGGCTGATGAAAAAGGCTATGTCCATATGCCAAACGTTGATGTCGTGGGCGAAATGGTTAACACCATTTCTGCTTCCCGCAGTTACCAGGCGAACGTTGAAGTGATGAATTCAGCGAAAACCTTAATGCTGAAAACGCTGACGTTAGGCCAGTAAGGAATAAATAAATGGCTATTTCACCTTTGATGACAAACGCGAGCACGACGACGCGTAGTACCTCTGGTTCGGCAAATACGTCCGCCACAACCAGTACGGCCAGCACGACCAGTTCTTCAAATATAGGCACCGGTTCGTCGGCGGAAGATATCACGAATAACTTTATGACGCTGCTGGTGGCGCAGATGCAAAACCAGGATCCGACAAGCCCAATGGATAACAGTCAGCTGACTTCACAGCTGGCGCAATTTAATACCGCGGCGGGTGTTGAGAAATTAAACAGCACCATGAACAGCGTCGGAACGCTGGTCTCCAGTATGCAGCAGATGAACTCTGCCCAATGGGTTGGCCGCGACATTATGGTCGAAGGCGATCCGGTGGTGTCAACGGCAACCGATAGCGATCAAAAAGTCGGCTTCTCGCTTAACAGTGCAGCAGATGAAGTCACCGTTACGCTGACCGACGCGGAAGGCAATGCCTACAGCGCGAAGCTGAACAATGTAGAAGCGGGAGTGCATCAGTACTCGCTGGACGACTTGTCAGACTTCCAGCCAGCCGACCCGCTCGCGCAGGCCGACAAGACATTCAAAGTGTCGTTCTCCACCACCAATGCCGATGGCAGCACGCCGGGCATCACGGCGCTGAAGCCGGCAAAAGTGGAGAGCGTCTCCTTTACCAACACTGGCGCAGTATTGCAGCTGGGTGTGAACGGTACCGCTTCACTTGGCGAAGTATACCTTATCGAGTGATGTGTTTTATTTCAGTTTGGTGCGTATAACGCACAGGAAGAGTAATCAATGGGTTTTTCTCAAGGTCTTAGTGGATTAAACGCCTCTTCGCAGGCACTGGATGTTGTGGGTAACAACATCGCGAACTCACAAACGGTCGGTTTTAAATCTGGCTCCGTTGCTTTTGCCGACGTGTTCGCCGGTTCGCAGGTCGGGATGGGTGTGCAGGTTGCAGGCGTCAACCAGAACTTCAGCGATGGTGTTCTGGGCGCAGGGAGCAGCGCGCTGGATATGGGTATCCAGGGAAATGGTTTCTTCCGCATGGTAACAGAAGCCGGACGCGTCTTTTACAGTCGTAACGGCCAGTTTGAAACCGATCAGAATGGTTACATCGTCAACAACCAGGGCATGCGCCTGACCGGTTATATGGCAACGGGTACTCCTCCGTCTATTCAACAGGGCTCACCGGTTGGTGCAATTCAGATCCCGACCGGGCAGATGCCAGCGCGCGCCTCCGATGCCGGTTCTGTCTCTGGCAACCTGGACTCCGGTTCTGAAGTTGTCCAGAAAACGCCTTTCGATCCCAAAGATGGCGATACCTATAGCTATTCCACGCAGGTCAATGCCTACGATAGCCTCGGTAATGAGCATGCTATTAACGTTTATTACGTAAAAACCGCCGACAACAAATGGTCCGCATACTCCATCGACTCCACTGCGCCATCTGCAACGCCAGGCCAGGTCAATCTTGAGTTTGATACCTCCGGCAAACTGGTGACGAACCCGGCTGACCTGAACGTGCAGGGCGTATCTTACCAGGGCGGTGCCGCGCTCAACTTCGACCTGGATCTCTCCGGGCTTTCACAGCAGGCGTCCGAAAACACCATGGACAGCCCGAGCACCACTGGTTATCCGCCGGGATTGATGAACGGCTACAGCGTGGGTGACAACGGCCAAATAGTTGCCTCTTACAGCAACGGCCAGCAGCAGTTATTAGGCCAGGTTGTTCTGTCGAGCTTTACCAATCCTGGCGGTTTGCAGTCGGCGGGGAACAACTGCTGGTCTGAAACGCCGGAATCCGGTCAGCCAGCGGTGGGTATTGCCGACACCGGCAACCTGGGCAGTTTGCAGGGCAGCATGCTGGAAGCGTCTAACGTGGATCTGAGTAAAGAGATGGTCAACATGATTGTTTTCCAGCGTAACTACCAGTCCAACTCACAGACTATCAAAACCCAGTCAGAGCTTCTGCAAACACTGGTTAACCTCGGTTAATAGGTAACGCCTCATGGATCACGCTATTTACACCGCAATGGGGGCGGCGAATGCAGCCCTTAACCGCCAGGCGGTGACGGCCAACAACCTGGCTAACGCCTCCACCAATGGGTTTCGCGCCCAGATAGCGGCTTACCGTGCTATTCCGGTGCAGGGACCAACGATAGAGACCCGCACGATGGTCACGGAATCCACGCCCTGGAGTGATGGCACCATGGGGGCGATTAATCCGACGGGGCGCAGTATGGATGTTGCGTTACCGCAGAATGGCTGGCTGGCGGTTGAGCTACCTGATGGCAGCGAAGGGTATACCAAAAACGGCAACATTGAAGTCGATGCCGAAGGTCAGCTTCGGGTGCGTGGTATGCCGCTGCTGGGCGATGGCGGGGCGCTGACCGTTCCTCCGCAGTCGCAACTGACGATTGCGCCGGACGGCACCATCTCAGCGTTGGGCGCCGGAGATGAACCTTCAGCGCTGGCACAGATTGGGCGATTGAAACTGGTTAACGCCGAGCCAGGTTCGCTGGTGAATGGCGACGACGGTGTGTTTCACGTTGCCGGACAGGGTGGTAACGCGCCGCTGCCCGCCGATCCTGAGTTAAAAGTGATGCCCGGCATGCTGGAGAGCAGCAATGTAAGCCCGGTGAAATCAATGGTGGACATGATAGCAACCGCGCGTGGTTTCGATATGAGCATGAAAGTCATAACTACCGTTGATGACAATGAACGCAACGCCAATCAGTTATTGAGCGCCAGTTAAAAACCGTTAAGGAGAAAAAAATGATCCGCTCTTTATGGATTGCAAAGACCGGCCTTGAAGCCCAGCAAACCAATATGGATGTGATATCCAACAACCTGGCAAACGTCAGTACCAATGGCTTTAAGCGCCAGCGCGCTGTGTTTGAAGACTTGATTTATCAGACGCTTCGCCAGCCAGGCGCGCAGTCTTCCGAACAGACCACCATCCCGTCGGGTTTACAGCTGGGGACAGGGGTTCGTCCGGTGGCAACCGAGCGCATTCACAGCCAGGGCAGCCTGACACAAACGAATAACAGCAAAGATGTTGCTATCGAAGGTGGCGGTTTCTTTCAGGTTCAGCTGCCGGACGGCACTACCGCTTATACGCGCGATGGCTCGTTCCAGTTTGATCAGAATGGCCAGCTGGTGACCTCCAGCGGTTATCAGGTGCAGCCTGCCATCACTATCCCGCAGGATGCCCAGAGTATCACCATCGGTAACGATGGGATCGTGAGCGTCACCGTGCCGGGGCAAACCGCGCCACAGCAGGTAGGACAGCTGACGCTGAGCTCATTTATTAACGATTCTGGCCTTGAAAGCATTGGTGAGAATCTTTATCGAGAAACGCAATCGTCGGGTGCGCCGAACGAATCCACGCCGGGTTTAAACGGCGCGGGCACCCTGAAGCAGGGCTATGTAGAAACGTCGAACGTTAACGTGGCGGAAGAGCTGGTCAATATGATCCAGACCCAGCGCGCCTACGAAATTAACAGTAAAGCGGTTTCAACATCTGACCAAATGCTTCAGCGATTGACACAACTTTGATCCCAGGCCGCGAGGCGATACTCGCGGCTGCAATATCTGTAGTGAATGAAATGACCAATCATCCTTGCTCTGTACGTATGCTTCGCCGCATCCCGGCGTCCCTTTTACTGACTTTCGCTATCTCTGGCTGTGCTTATATCCCACAGCAACCGTTGGTTGCGGGTGAAACGACGGCGATGCCTGCGCCCGCCGCGCCGGCCACGGTTAATGGCGCCATTTTCCAGACAGGGCAGGCGATGAATTATGGTTATCAGCCAATGTTTGAAGACCGGCGTCCAAGAAACGTCGGCGATACGTTGACGATCCTGCTGCAAGAAAACGTCAGCGCCAGTAAAAGCTCGTCTTCATCGGCTTCGCGCGATGGTTCAACGGATATTGGCGTTGATGCCGCGCCGTCGATATTCGCAAGCCTTGTTGGCGGCGGCAAAGCGGATGCGTCCATCAGCGGTAAAAATGATTTTGCGGGTAAAGGTGGCGCAGCGGCAAAAAATGCCTTCAGCGGTACGCTGACCGTGACGGTTAAACAGGTACTGCAAAACGGCAACCTCGCCGTTGTGGGGGAAAAGCAAATTGCAATTAATCAGGGAACAGAGTTTATCCGTTTTTCCGGTGTCGTGAATCCACGCACAATTAGTAGCAATAACACTGTTGTTTCAACCCAGGTTGCGGATGCGCGTATTGAGTATGTCGGTAACGGCTATATCAACGAAGCGCAGCAGATGGGCTGGATGCAGCGTATGTTCCTTAACCTTTCTCCTTTTTGATTGATTGAAATGAAAACTGCATTTTTAACCTTTTTTCTGGCGTTATTTGCAATCGCCACAGGCGCGCATGCCGAACGTATTCGCGATCTCACCTCAATACAGGGGGTGCGTGCTAACTCCCTGATGGGGTACGGGCTGGTGGTGGGCCTGGATGGTACGGGTGACCAGACCATGCAGACGCCTTTTACCACTCAGAGCCTGAACAATATGCTTTCCCAGCTCGGTATTACCGTACCGGCAGGGGTGAATATGCAGCTGAAAAACGTTGCGGCGGTTATGGTCACGGCCGATCTGCCGCCGTTTGCGCGCTCGGGTGAAAAATTTGATGTTGTTGTCTCCTCAATGGGGAACGCGAAAAGCCTGCGCGGCGGTACGCTGTTAATGACGCCGCTAAAAGGCGCTGACGGCCAGATTTACGCGCTGGCGCAGGGGAACTTGCTGGTTTCTGGCGCGGGCGCACAAGGGGGCGGCAGCCGGGTTCAGGTGAACCAGCTTAACGGCGCGCGCATCAGCGATGGCGGTACCGTGGAGCGCGAAGTGCCGTCTGATTTTGCCGGGCAAAATACCCTTAAGCTGCAACTGCATAAAGACGACTTCACCGTTGCGCAGCAGGTCAGCGATGCAATCAACCGCCGCTTTAGCGGGGCTGCCGTTGCGCAGGACGCGCGTACCATTATCTTACGTGCGCCTTTAGACAGCGCAGCGCGCGTTCGCTTCCTGGCAGAAGTTCAGGATCTGCCGCTGCGTGTTGATGCTGGCGATGCGCGCATCATTGTTAACTCGCGCACCGGTTCGGTGGTCATGAACCGCCACGTCTCGCTGGATTCTTGTGCAGTTGCGCAGGGCGATCTGACGGTTGAAGTTGCGCAAACCAATCAGGTCAGTCAGCCCAACACGCCGCTGGCCGGCGGGCAAACCACGGTAACGCCGAACACGCAGGTTTCCGTGCGTGAGCAGGGCGGTTCGCTGCAACGCGTTAATACCAGTACTGACCTGAACAGTGTGGTCAGAGCGCTGAATGGCCTGGGTGCTTCACCGAATGATTTGATGGCTATCCTTCAATCCATGAAAACGGCGGGCTGCCTGCATGCACGACTGGAGATTAACTAATGAACAGCGCGGCGTTGTATCGGGGAGGCAGGTCTGCGGCGTTTGATACGCGCAGTCTCGATAAGCTGAAACTGGACGTCAAAAGTGGGGATTCTGAGGAGTCGATAAAAGCTGCCGCCAAACAGATGGAAGGTCTGTTCGTGCAGATGATGCTGAAAAGCATGCGCGAGGCGTCGTTTAAAGGCGGCATTTTCGACAATCAACAGTCGGAAATGTTTACCTCAATGTCTGACCAGCAGCTGGCACAAAATATTGCTGATAACGGCAAAATGGGTTTTGCCGATCTGATGGTCTCGCAGATGCTCGGTAAGAAAACGAGCGCCACGGATAATGTCACAGCGACTCAGGAAATCCCCCTGGAAATTAGCCCGGCGAGCCACAAAAAGCCCGTGCAGTTTGCCGGTGTGCCGATGCGCTTGCCGGAGGAGATGGTCAGGCAAACCGAGGACGAAACGGCGCGTAAGGTTGAAGAAACCCGGGCAAAAGCGTCGCCGGTTCATGAGTTAACGGAAGCGGCAGCGGGTAGAGGCGGTGGTTTTATTTCGCGCATTCTCGCCCCGGCAATTGAAGTCTCCCGCGATAGCGGTATTCCGCACCAGCTGATTGTGGCGCAGGCTGCGCTGGAATCCGGCTGGGGGAAACGTGAGATCCAGACCAGCGACGGTAAGCCAAGCCATAATTTATTTGGCGTGAAAGCCACGGCGAACTGGGATGGCGAAACAACGGAAATTACCACGACGGAATATAAAAACGGCGTCAAACAAAAAGTTAAAGCGGTATTTAAAGTTTATTCTTCTTATTCCGAAGCGCTGTCAGATTATACTTCGTTAATAAGTAATAGCCCACGTTATAAAAATGTAAGAAATACCGGGTCAGCGGAACAGTCAGCGAAAGCGCTACAGTCCGCTGGATATGCGACCGACCCGGCATATGCGAAGAAATTAATTAGCATTATTCATCAGGTGAAAAGTAATGTCAGTCAGGCGGCAAATGCTTATTCTTCCGATAGTTCTTCGCTATTTTAACGGCTGGCCTTTAGTGAATTTTTAGCGGGCCGATATAATATATAGAACAATGTTTTAATCGAGAGTTTTAATATATTTTCTCTTTATTAATGGTCGACAATTCATGAATTTAATCAATTTGGCCCAGAATGGGCTAAGTGCCGCACAGAACGCATTGAACGTGGTGGGTAATAACCTTTCAAATGCGACAACGGTCGGCTATAACCGTCAGAATATTGTTCTGGGGGAAGCGGGTGGTAAAACCACAAATAATGGCTACTTCGGCTACGGCGTAAAAGTCGGAGACGTACAGCGCGCCTATGATGGTTTTATTAGCAACCAGGTACGCGGCGCATCGACAGAATTTTATGCCCTGAATAGCCGTTACGAGCAGGTCAGTCAAATCGATAACATGCTCGCCGATTCGACAAACAATATTTCCACCACCATGGACAGTTTGTTTGAGGCGATGGAGTCCGTCAGTAAAGACCCCGTCGATCCGGCCGCACGCCAGGGCGTGCTCTCTGAGCTTGGCGCTATCGCAAATCAGTACCGTACCAACAGTAAAACATTAAATGGTCTGGAGAAAAGCACCAACACGCAAATTAGCCAGACGGTTGATGATATCAACTCCTATACCAAACAGCTGGCAACGTTGAATAAGCAAATCGAAAAGATTCACGGCCAGACCGGCGGTATGCCAGCCGATTTGCTCGATCAGCGCGATCAGTTATTGGGCCAGCTTGGTCAGAAAATGGGCATCAAAGTTACCGAAAATAAAGAAACCGGTGCTGTTGATGTTTCTATGACCAATGGTATGGCGCTGGTGAGCGGCAGTAAGTCTTATCAGCTTCAGGCAAGCGCTTCGAAAGAAAACCCGGCGCAGACGGTGGTTTCGTATGTTGATGCCTCAGGTAATGCCTTACCGCTGGATGAAAACGCGACCAGCGGGGAACTTGGCGGGTTGTTTAAATTCCGCAATGAAGATCTGGAAAATGCGCGCGATCAGCTCAATCAGATGGCGCTGCAGATGGCGAATAAATTCAATGAAGTGAACGGCAACGGCTACGATCTGGACGGTAACCAGGGGGGCGATATTTTTGATATCGGCACGCCTCAGGCCGTAGGCAATACCGGCAACAGCGGAAATGGTTCGCTGAGCGTCTCCTTTAGCGATATCCCATCGGTAAAAGCACAGGATTATGAGCTGGTTTATAACGGACCGGGCCAAAGTGACTGGTCGGTAACCACCCGCGACGGGAGTGCCGTTCCGACCACGATTGGCAGCAATGGTGAATTGCAGTTTGACGGAATAGCCATCATGCCGGGCGGTACGCCGCAGCCAGGCGATAGCTTCACGCTCAATCCCGTTGATGGTGCCGCAGACAATATAAGTGTGGCTATTACTGATGGCGATCAGATTGCGGCGGCGAAGTCGCCCGATCCCAGCGATCAGAGCGATAACACCAACCTGCTGGATATGATTGCCATCAAAGATGAAGAAATCGTCGGTAATAAGACCTTATCCGGCGCTTATGCCACGCTGGTCAGTAGCGTTGGTTCTTCGGTGAGTTCGCTGAAAGGCGATCTGGAAACCTCGGCAAAAGTTTACGACCAGTGGTCGCTCCAGCAGCAATCCGTCACGGGTGTGGATATGACGGAAGAGTACGTCAATTTGCAGATGTTCTCGCAATATTATCAGGCGAATGCGCAGGTGCTTCAGACTGCAACGACGCTGTTCGACACCATTTTAAGTATCCGTTAACCGCGCGCCCGCAGTGTGCGGGCGGCAAATCATAATCAGGAATAAATGATGCGTCTTAGCACAAGTTATCTCTATCAGCATCAGTTAGATACCATGTCAAAAGCCATGAACGGCTACAACGACCTGTCGTCGCGTCTCTCTGCCGGGCAAACGCTGTTGACGCCGTCTGATGATCCGACAGGCGCTTCCCAGGCTGTGTCGTTACAAAGTGCGTTATCCCGCATGAGCCAGTTTGAGACTGCGCGTACCTATGCGCAGGATGCCCTTGGCCAGGAGGACGATACGCTGAACTCTGTCGCCAATCTGCTGAGCGAAAATTTAAGCCAAAAAATTGTCGCGGGGGGAAATGGCTCTTATTCAGATGCCGACCGCCAGTCGCTGGCAACAGAGTTACAGGGGATTAGGGACAATCTTCTCGACCTGGCGAATTCGAAAAACAGCGATGGGCGTTATATCTTCGCGGGTTATAAAACAGGCTCTGCACCTTTTCAAAAAGACGGTAGCTATGTTGGTGGCGACACCGCAATGACGCAAAAAGTGTCTGATGAAAATGAGATGCAGGTTGGGCATGTTGGCAGCGATATTTTTATGAGCGGCAGCACTGACGATCTGTTTAAGGCGCTGGATAGCGCGATTAATAAATTGAATCAGCCTGTAACAAATGACGCAGAACGTCAGGATTTGCAGGATACGCTTGATAGCGTAAATATCTCCGTTAAAAAGAATATTGATAATCTTGGCAAGGTCCGCGCGCAAGTGGGGACGAATATGCAGCAGCTTGAAACCCTCGGTTTTAGTGCCGAATCACAAAATGTTCAGGTACAAAGCCGTTTGCAGGAAACATTAGGCTCTGACTGGGATTCGATGATCTCGTTATTATCGCAATCCACCATGTCGGAATTCGCTCTGAACTCTTCAATGACGGTTTTCCAGTCAATGCAACAACTCTCTATCTTCAAGGTTGTAGGCTGACCCAGCGGGCTCTGATGTGACGAGCCCGTTTTGCATAAAGGAACTTGCTGAAGGAGAACGCGCAATGAAACATTTAATCATTAATGTTTCATTAATTTAATTAATACTCAGGTTTTAATTATGTTTAAAGAATTAAAAATATCAACCGGGATGAATATCCTTCTCGGAATATTAATTGCTGGTATTGTGGTGCTGTCAGCGTATGGCATAACCAGTTCAAGGTTAACGAAAGAAAATTTTGAAGATACCATACTAACGAATGATAATTCGAGCAGATTAGATAAAGCTGTACTTGATATGGTTGACGGCATGGCTCAGGTGAATGCCTCTATGCTGGCAACGTTGCTCAATAAACCCGTTGCCGCATCGGATATTAGCCGTGCCAAAACGCTCTTTGCCGATTCAAAAGCGAAGATGGACTTATTTATGTCCACGCCTTTTAAAACGGAAAAAGAGAAAATTATCGCGCAGGTTATCCAGAAACGTTTGAACAGCATACTGGTAACCTCGCAGGAAAAAATTAATTACATCAATAACCCTGCAAGTTACCCCAATGATATACGAGAAGATGCGAAGCAGCGTTCGGCGCTGATAGAGAAGGTCGCCGAGTATCAGGCACAGTCTGATGCGTTATTGGATAGCTTTAATCTGGCATCGCAGCAAAATTCGTGGCACATGATGCTGTTGTCCGTTATTTTTCTGTTGGTCGCTGTCATCTGTGGGTTGGGGGCGCAACTCTGGCTGAAAGCCGCGATGTTTAACCGCCTGAAACAGGCTAACGCGGCGTTTAAAACCATTGCCAGTGGCGATTTGAGTCAGGAGATTGAGCCTGGCGCGCAAAATGAGATCGGCAGCGTGTTAACTGAAGCAGAAAAGATGCGCCTGTCCCTCACCAATACGGTTTACGGTATTCGTAACGGCGCGAAGAAAATTCATACTGATGCGGCGGAAATTGCCAGCGATAACAACGATCTCGCTGCGCGTACAGAGCAGCAGGCTTCAGCGCTCCAGCAGACTGCGGCAAGCATGGAAGAGCTGAAAATTACTGTCCGGCAGAATGCCGACAACGCCCATAGTGCAAAACAACTGGCGGAAAGCGCCAGCGTCAGCGCGCAAAAAGGCGGGGAAGTGATGAGTAACCTCGGCAAGATTATGAGCGAGATTATCGTTAACTCTCGCCAGATTGCAGACATCAACAGCGTCATTGACGGTATTGCCAACCAGACAAATATTCTGGCACTGAATGCTGCGGTTGAAGCTGCCCGTGCGGGTGAACAAGGTCGTGGTTTTGCGGTGGTTGCCGGTGAGGTACGTAACCTGGCGAAGCGCAGCGCGGATGCGGCGAAAGAGATTCGCCAGCTGATTAATACCTGTGTGGCGAATATGAATACCGGTTCCCAGGAAGTCGAACTGGCTGGAACCTCAATGCAGGAAATCGTGGGATCAGTAATTCAGGTCACTAATATCATGGCGGAAATTACTGCCGCATCGGATGAGCAGAGCATCGGTATTAATCAGATTGCGCAAGCGGTAAATGAAATGGACATGGTCGTGCAGCAAAATGCCAGAATGGTAGAAAACGCCGCAAATACAGCAACACACGTTGAAGAACATGCCAGTAATCTGAATCAAATGGTTTCTCAATTTGTTGTCAACGCGCGCCACATTTCTGCAGGCGAAAGAGAAATATATGCGCCTCAGCCGGTTATTGCTTCAGCTAAACGTGACTACGTTGCTGCGCCAAAGCATGAAGAAGAGTGGAGTAGTTTCTAAGTAGAATGCTTCGCGCCCGATAAAGACGCAATATGTTTCGCTTTACGGGCGCTTATCAGACTATTTGATTTAGCGGTAATGAATAATAATTTATTTCTATTGTTATCATCCCGGAAAATGTAATAGTGAATGGTATATATAGTCCTGAAGGGACAATTCAGAAAGATCAGTTATGGGCTAAATATGGTTATCTGGTCCGGTATGAAGCACTGAAAATGCAGTCAAAATTATCCTCCAGTGTTGATATTGACGATCTTATCCAGGCTGGCGCAATCGCTCTTCTTGATTCGATAGATCAATTTGATCCGAAAAAGGGTGTGAAATTAAATGTCTACCTCGCACAGCGTTTACGCTGGGCCTTTATGGATGAGTTACGCGAGCATGACTGGGTACCACGCCGCGTTCGGCGTCAGACTCGCGAAGTATCAGCCGCTATTGCCCGCGTTGAGCAGAGCACTGGCGGTACAGCAACCGAGTCTGATGTGGCGGCGGAAATGGGGATTAGCGTGCAGGAATATCAGCAGATATTAGCCGAAACAAATACCAGTCTGCTCTGCTCACTGGATGAATTACAGGATTTGCTTGCCGATGGCCTTGAATTACCTGAGATGGAGCAAGATCATCTGGACCCGATGAACGATGCATTGCTTGGTGATTTAACAAAACAAATAAGCCGTGAAATTCGTGCGTTGCCGGAAAGAGAGCAAATGTTGCTGAACCTTTATTATCAGCAAGAGCTGAATATGAAAGAGGTTGGCATTTTGTTGGGCATTACCGAAACGCGCGTTAGCCAGTTGCATAGCCAAACGATAAAACGTTTACGCGCGCGGCTGGAAGGGCGTGGCTGGGCATAAACAGAATATTCCGTAAGATTCCCTTTAGTCAGGCATAGAGTTTATTAGGTAAAAAAAGAATTTAGATATTTCTGGGACGGTTTTTGTCATAAATTGATAATAACTTCACAGCCCTGATAAACATCGAAATTAAAGTGGTTACTTATATTTTTAATGTTAATGAGAAGTAATAGGTATTAATTATTATTGCCTTCTACAAGGATCGAATGGTAATGAATGTAACAAACTTTGATGAGCCAATGCAGTACATCCGTGACATGAATCTTTCTTATTTGATGCTGGCACAGCGTTTGATTCAGGAAGACAGAGCTACTGCTGGTTTTCGCCTTGGATTGAATGATTCCACGATTGATATTCTGAAAGCGCTCACCCTTCCTCAGCTGATAAAACTTTCATCAACCGGGCAGCTTATTTGCCGGTTACGAATTGATAACGAAGTGGTCATTGATTGTTTGACTAAAGATTCCCGTATTGAAGCGTTGCAGCGCATTCATACCGGCATCATTCTTTCAACCGACTTGCTTAATTCTCTTTCCGGGGAAGAGTCTTCAATCACCTGAAAGAGGCATTATTATGAGTGAGAAAAGTATCATCTCAGAAATCAGAGATGCGCAGATTGCCATGGAATTGATTTCATTCGGCGCAAGAATGCAGGTGCTGGAGAGTGAAACCTGCCTGAGCCGCAGAAGATTGCTGAAACTCTATAAAGAACTGAAAGGCTGCTCGCCGCCGAAAGGAATGCTGCCGTTTTCCACGGACTGGTATATGGCATGGGAACAGAATATACATTCCTCTATCTTTTATAACATTTATAGTTATTTGCAAAAAACGGTAGATGGTCGTCCCGTAGAGATAATGCTCAAAGGTTATCGTCTGTATCTGGATAATATTTTAATTGATACAGATAAACGCCCAGTGTTGGGTTTAACACGCGCCTGGACGTTGTTACGTTTTATTGAAGGGGGAATGGTAAAACCTACAAAGTGTTGTTCCTGTGGCGGAAGTTTTATTACCATGCCTGAAAATGCAACCAGTAATTTTACCTGTAGTTTATGTTTTCCACCTTCGCGGGCAATGAAAAAATGCCGGGTACGTAAATCGGTACCTGAGGCGATGTCCGCAAAAATATAGCATTCGTTTCACATATTTATTGTGACCGACAATAGCGAGGTTGAGTGCAGCGTGCTTTAGCACGCTCGCTTTTATACGCCGTAGCGGTTGTAATAAAAATCAACTTTTAAGGAGTGACTGTGTTAGTCATTGTCGGCTACATCGTAGTTTTTGCAACCGTATTTGGTGGGTTTGCACTGAGCGGTGGGCATCTTGCATCATTATTTCAGCCAACCGAACTATTAATTATTGGCGGGGCCGGGGTAGGGGCTTTTATTGTTGGAAATAACGGTAAAGCGATTAAGGCGACGTTAAAAAGCTTTCCCTTGTTATTGAAAGGTTCTCATTACACCAAATCCTTATATATGGATCTGATGGCAATGATGTTTTTGTTGTTAACCAAAGGTCGGCAGCAGGGCTTCGTTGCGCTGGAAAATGATATCGAAGATCCGCAAAACAGCCCCATCTTTTCCGCATACCCTCGCCTTCTTGCCGACAGTGAACTGATGAATTTCCTCGTTGACTATTTGCGGCTGATCATTAGCGGCAATATGAATGCTTTCGAAATGGAATCGTTAATGGATGAGGAGATAGAGACCTGCGAGCACGAACATGAAGTCCCGGCGCACAGCCTTAACTCAATCGGCGATGGGCTGCCTGCTTTTGGTATTGTTGCGGCGGTAATGGGGGTCGTGAATGCGCTGGCGGCGGCGGATCGTCCGGCGGCTGAGCTTGGCGAGCTGATTGCTCACGCCATGGTGGGAACATTCTTGGGCATCCTGATGGCTTACGGTATGGTACTGCCGCTGGCTGCTTTGCTGCGCCAAAAAAGCGCCGAGCACCTGAAAATGCTCGAATGCATCAAAACCACGCTGCTCTCCAGTATTAATGGCTATGCACCACAAATTGCCGTGGAATTTGGCCGTAAAACGCTTTACTCGACCGACCGCCCCTCTTTTGCCGAACTTGAAGCGCACGTTCGAGAAGTCCGCTCCGCCTCAACGCCAGGCGCAGCACCGGGTGATGCGCCATGAGT
Source organism: Vagococcus sp. WN89Y (assembly GCF_052220145.1). Lineage (NCBI taxonomy): Bacteria > Bacillati > Bacillota > Bacilli > Lactobacillales > Enterococcaceae > Vagococcus > Vagococcus sp. WN89Y. The sequence continues at coordinate 242,247 of NZ_JBQPOM010000014.1, forward strand.
AAAAACACCGGCTCCACCATTGTTGTGAAAAAATCTATAAACAAAAAGCATGGGTCGCACGGCGGTTCGTGGAAGATTGCCTATGCGGATTTTATGACAGCGATGATGGCCTTCTTTCTGGTGATGTGGCTGCTGTCGAACTCCTCCCCCCAGCAGCGCGAGCAGATTGCTGAATACTTCAAAATGCCGCTTAAAACCACGCTGGCGCAGGGCGATAAATCGAGCCTGAGCTCCAGCGTTATCCCGGGCGGCGGGGGCGATGATTTGCTGAAAATGCAGGGGGAAGTATTGAAACAACCGTTGAAGAAGCTGGACGGGTATAACGAAGCCAACCTGAAACACGCCAAAGAAAAACTGGAAAGCCTGATTAAAATCGACCCGCGTTTAACCAATTTTTCCTCTAATTTACGCCTCTCGCTGACGGATGACGGCTTGCTGATTCAGATAACGGATAGTGAAGACCGTCCTATGTTTAGCCTCGGTCGCCCCGCGCCAGAAGAGTATATGGTCAATATTTTACAGGCATTAGTACCTGTGCTGAATGATTTGCCGAACCGCATCATTATAACCGGCCATACGGATGCTTTGCCTTATGCCAACGGTGACCGCGGCTACAGCAACTGGGAGCTCTCCGCCGATCGCGCGAATGCCGCGCGACGCATTCTGGTGAGTGCGGGTCTTGCCAGCAACAAATTCATGCGAGTGATAGGTACCGCGGACACCATGCAGCAGCCTGGCTCGGCAGCGGACGATCCTATCAACCGCCGTATCAGTATCCTGGTGTTAAGCCCTGAGAAAGAGAAGCAGATCCTGCAAGAAGATGTGCTGTTAAGCACGCCTCTTTCCTCAGCAGAAAGCACGAAAAATGGCACCGAACGTCAGAGTCCCGCAGCGAAAGCGAAGACATCTGCGATAAAAGTAGTCAAGGAGATCAGTTAATGGATATCAGTGATTTTTATCAGGCGTTTTTTGATGAGGCGGACGAGCTGTTTGCCGATATGGAAAAATATCTGCTGGAACTCGATCTGACGGCACCGGATAAAGAAGTATTGAACGCTATTTTCCGTGCGGCTCACTCGATAAAAGGCGGAGCAGGAACCTTTGGCTTTACGGTTTTACAACAAACGATGCATATCCTGGAAAACCTGCTGGATGATGTTCGTGCCGGAGAGTTGCTGATTACGGAACCCATCAGAGGCCTGTTTTTGGAGAGCAAAGATATTATGCAGGAGCAACTGGATGCTTATAAATCCTCCGAAGAACCCGATCCGCAGACTTTCGACTATATCTACGCAGCATTGCGCCAGATTGCGCTCGAAAGCAAACAGCCTGCTGTGCCTGTTGCCGCGCCGCTAACAGCCGCACCAGCAGCATCCGGGGAGCATCTGTTGCTTATCGTTTTGAGTAACATTAAAGAACAAGAGCAGCAGTTACTGGAAGAAGAACTGAGCAATCTGGGGCGCGTCAGCGATGTGCAAAAGCGCGACGAAGGCCTGCAATTGACGCTGGCGACGACTGCCACGCCTGACGATATTCTCGCCGTGCTCTGTTTTGTACTGGAACCGGAACAGATTGCCATCACCCCGGTCGGGGCAAAAGTAGAGACGCCCGCACCGGTGGCCAGGCTGAGCAAACCGGAAACAACGCGTGCGCGCAGCGCTTCGCGACCACAATCAGCCGAGACCAGCAGCATTCGTGTGGCGGTTGAGAAAGTCGATCAGATTATTAACCAGGTTGGCGAGCTGATTATTACCCAGGCGATGCTTACGCAACTCTCCGGGTCTCTGGACTCCGCTTTGCATGACACATTGCTGAATACGATTGTTCATCTTGAGCGTAACGCCCGCGATTTGCAGGAGTCGGTGATGTCCATTCGCATGATGCCAATGGAATATGTCTTTAGCCGCTTCCCACGTCTGGTCCACGATCTGGCAGGCAAACTCAATAAAGACGTTGAGCTGACGCTGGTGGGGGGAAGCGCCGAGCTGGATAAGAGCCTGATTGAGCAAATCGTCGATCCCTTGACGCACCTGGTCAGAAACAGCCTCGATCATGGCATCGAGCCGATTGATGCTCGCCGGGAGGCAGGCAAGCCTGATAAAGGCAAGCTGACCCTGTCGGCAGAGCATCATGGTGGCAATATCGTTATTCAGGTGTCTGATGATGGTGCCGGTCTGAACCGGGAGAAGATCCTGGCCCGCGCACGCTCGCAAGGCATGGATATTAGCGACAACATCAGCGACGAAGACGTCTGGATGCTGATTTTTGCCGCCGGTTTTTCGACTGCGGAAAAAGTGACAGACATCTCCGGGCGCGGCGTGGGAATGGATGTTGTACGACGTAACATTCAGGAAATGGGTGGCCATGTCACGATCCATTCTGAACTGGGGCGCGGGACAACCATCCGTATTATTCTGCCGCTGACGCTGGCTATCCTTGACGGAATGTCCGTGCGCGTCGGTTCCGAAATTTATGTCCTGCCGCTCAGTAGCATGGTGGAATCTCTGATGCTCTCCGAAGCAGAGATGCACCGTATGACTGGTGGCGAAATCATGCTGCAAATTCGCGACGAATATCTGCCGCTGATTGAACTCGGCCAACTCTTTAATGTGCACCATGGCGAGTATGACGTAAGCCAGGGGATCGCGGTGATAGTGCAAAGTGCCGAAGGCCGTTATGCGCTACTGGTGGATCAGTTGATGGGTCAGCATCAGGTGGTGGTCAAAAACCTTGAGCAGAATTACCGCAAGATACCGGGTATCGCCGCTGCCACCATTCTGGGCGACGGCAGCGTGGCCCTGATTCTGGATGTGGGGATATTGACCACATTAGCTAAAAAACAGCGATGCGACAGAAGCGTCGCCTGAGAATGAGAAAGAATAGGTAACATCATGAACTCTACCGACGCAGAAAAGCAATTAATCAGAGATAATGCTGGTCATGAATTCCTGGTCTTTCGACTGGGTAACGAAGAGTACGGAATCGAGATCCTGAAGGTCCAGGAGATCCGAGGCTACGAGCGCGTCACGCGTATTGCCAACACCCCGGCATTTATCGCCGGTGTCACTAATTTGCGCGGCGTGATTGTGCCGATCGTTGATTTACGCGTGAAGTTTGATCTGAATGCCGAGTTTAATGACAACACGGTCGTTATTGTCCTGAGCCTGGAGAACCGGGTTGTAGGAATCGTTGTCGACGGCGTATCGGACGTGCTTTCGCTAACGTCCGGGCAGATCAAACCCGCGCCGGATTATACCGTGATGCTCTCTTCAAAATATTTGCTGGGTCTGGGAGCGCTTGATGAGCGGATGCTCATTCTGGTGGATATCGAAAAGCTGCTGAACAGCGAAGAGATGGCGCTGGTCGAAATGGCTGCTGAAGGCATGATCGGTTAATTCTGCCTGAAATATAAAGAGGCTCTCCGGTTTGTGCCGGAGAGTCTTTTTTTATGCCTTTAACTCTGCTGCCTGATTGACTAATTTTCCCCAGGCGTAATCCATTGCCGCCGCGACATAGTCGTCATTTGGCAGCAGTTTGTCATAAGCTACGGGGGTAAAATTAAAGTTATTGAACACAGTCCAGGATTCATTAATTGAATGCCCCCCGCTATGGACTAATGAACATGCTGCGAGCAAGCGGGCATGCTGCTTATTAAATTTACTGTATTGTTTTTCCAGGCGCACGAATAAATAATCCAGCAGATTAGCGCTGCCTGACATGCCGACGCCAACAGGTTTTTCATACGCAAATGCTTGAGAGTCATGACCGGTGACGTGGGTCATATCTTGCAGCGTTTGATCTATCGGTCTTATACCTTTAGCATCCTGCGGATATTTTTGAGCCTTCATTTGGTACGTAAGCTGTATTCCTGTTCTGTCGCTGTGTCTTTGTGAGCTGATATACTTATCATTCCAGTATCGTTGAGGCTGGATGATATCGCTATAACTCAAAAAGGTTTGGCCACGTACCTCATTTAAACCTGTGGGGGCAATAATATATTTAACAGTAAGGTGCATCGCCAATATATTTCTAAGCGGGCTATTGGTGTTCAGCATTGCTAAAAAGTTTTTCGGCGTGCTGTGCCTGGTAAAATTCGTGACCTCAGGTATGGACGAATACCAGGTTGCAAAATCATTTTTTATCTCACTCCGCATGGCAGAACAAATCTTACGTTGTTGAACGTAACCCTGTTTTTCAAAGTCAGCAATAAGATGATCGATAAGAATTTTTGCGGCTTGTTGCATCTCAGGCGACGGTGCATTAACAATTTTTTCTGCCAGCGTGGTTTCAAACAGGCGACCAAAAAAGTTATCGTGATGTTTTGTATAGTAAACTTTTTTTTCCAGATTGTTAAAAATACTCGTAGTTCTGGCGTGTAAAACTTCATTATTTTCCAGGTGCACAGGTAAAAATGTTTTGCAAAACTTCGGCAGCGATTCTTTTATATCACCGGCCAGATAAAGTGTTTTAGCGTGCTCGAGGATAGTTTGTTTGCACTCGGCGCTAAGGTCACTGTTTTTAATCAGGCAAACAATATTAATAAGGCATTCGGCAGGTGTGAGGATTCTACTTTCATCGGGTCTGACTGGTGTATCTTTTAATGCCGGGATCACACTCTTGTGAAGTGAGGCTATTTCTTGCGGTGTCGGCTCAGTCTTAAATGCCAGAATTGTACCGGTACCATCATAGCTGACCAGATTTAGCGTTTTTTCAGCTAATTGCGGCGTAATCGTTTTCCCGATGAGATCTTGTTGACTGTTTTTTATATTATCAAGATCTGCACGTAAACCTGACGCTGTTTTTATAGCGGGGTTAAGCGTTGTATTATCATGGTTTTTTAGGGTGGCGTGGGTGTCATTATTACGTGAAACGGTAAGCGTCATAGTAAATACTTTATCTGTTTATAAGGCGGCATTTTTTACCATAGCTGACTTATTTTTAACTACCAGAAAACGATTACGATTAGGCAATATGACTGTCCAGCTAATGTCGGACATAAAAATACCGCTCGTATCCACGAGCGGCGGGGCCAAGCGGTAAGTTTGGGGCCTACCGGAAACACCAAAATTTGGGGCGGGAAGTTCCGATGGGGGGCAACCCATCGGAAGCACGTCAAAGATTAACGGAGCAGAGACAGAACGTTCTGCGGAACCTGGTTAGCCTGTGCCAGTACGGAAGTACCTGCAGACTGGAGAATGTTTGCACGGCTCATTTCAGAAACTTCAGAAGCGAAGTCAGCATCCAGGATACGAGAACGAGACTCGGACAGGTTGTTAACAGTGCTGTTCAGGTTGCTGATAACAGAATCGAAACGGTTCTGTACGGCACCCAGACCAGAACGCAGTTTGTCAACCTGAGCCAGCGCATCGTCGATTTTTTCCAGCGGATCATCAGTTGCCTGAGTGGTGTTTACCGCTTTTTTAGAGTCGGTCACGTTACCCTGGTTATCAAAGCTTGCTTCGGTCAGGCCGCCGCTGGCGCTCTGAACGTAGTAGTTACCTTCGCCATCGGACATCAGTGAGCCACCAGCAAGAGCGGTAGTATCAGCAGTCTGTGAAACGGTAACGGAATCACCAGCAACGCTTGAACCCATGGTCACACCAGTGGTAGCAGCTTTTGATGAGTCGAAGCTCAGGCCGTCACCATTGGCATTCGCCGTGGCTTCATAGTAGTCAGCACCAGATTTAACGTAAACTTTACCGTCATCACCCTGTACAACATCGTCAACAGTTTTCGGCGTACCGTTAGCATCTGTAACGTTGCTCATGTCGGATTTAACGTCAACGTCAACGTCAACAGTCGTTGCAGCAGACAGAGTAGAGGTATCTACGCCGCTGGTCACGGTGAAACCGTCCATACCCAGTGTGGAAGAATCCATTTTGTTCAGTTCGATATCGATAGCCTGGCCATCGTTAGAACCAACCTGGATAGTCAGTTTCTGATCTTTGCTCAGAACTTTTACGCCGTTGAATTCAGTCTGCTCGGAGATACGGTTGATCTCAGACATACGCGCATCGATTTCGTCCTGGATGGACTGGCGGTCAGAAGCAGAGTTGGTGCCGTTTTCAGCCTGAACAGTCAGGCGGCGGATGTTCTGCAGGTTGTCGTTGATTTCGTTCAGCGCACCTTCAGTGGTCTGCGCGAGGGAGATACCATCGTTCGCATTACGTGAAGCCTGGCTCAGACCAGTGATGTTGGCAGTAAAACGGTTAGAGATTGCCTGGCCAGCAGCATCGTCTTTTGCACTGTTAATGCGCAGACCAGAGGACAGACGTTCAATTGCAGTACCCAGGGCACCCTGAGACTTGTTCAGGTTGTTTTGGGCGGTCAAACTAAGGGCGTTGGTATTAATAACCTGGGGCATAGGTATTCCTTATTTACATTTGCTATACATAATTTAGATATGCGTCATTTCGCTCGCATACTAATTACATCGGCCTGCAAAAAAAATGACTAAAGTTTTTTGCTAAAAAAATTTTATTTAATATCCAGGGTTCTGATACAGAAGGCGTTTTTTTAACGTATTATCATTGGCTGGTGCGATTAATAAGTGTTTTTCGCAAATTAGCTTCACAATTGTCACTATATAGCAGGTTTGAATATTATGAATGTAAGTGTGGTGAAGGTAGTTGCACTATATAATAAGAGAACACTCCCACTGCGAAGTGAAGACGTGAATTGTCGGCGCTTTTGCTATTATTTTGCTGGAATGAAACTGGCTCTTGTAAACAATCATTACAGACTGAGCTAACATGCTATTTTTATAGCCAAAATAGACGATGAGGAAAATATAGCCTTTTAATGTAAAGGTAAAAATTTCATCTTTTATTTTCCCGCGCCGATAGCTTAATTAGAGTACCACCACATTTATCGTTTCGGGAGAAACAATGGGCATTTCGTCACTAGGTGTGGGTACAGGCGGGATTGATACAGCGTCGATGCTGGAGCAGATTAAATCAGGCGAACAAACGCGCCTGACCCCCTATACCAACCTTAAGAGCAGTTACCAGGCGCAAATATCCGCCTGGGGGAAAATCTCCAGCGCCTTATCGACGCTACAAAAAAGCGTCACCACGATGAGTTCTGATGCATTTACCAAACTCAATATCAGCACTAACGATGCGTTTACCGCCACTGCTGGCAGCGGAGCCATTGCCGACAGCCACGAAGTCACTATTTCGCAGCTGGCAACCGCGCACAAACTGAAAACGCAGCCGCAAACCAGCGCTGACGATCAGTTGGGCGACGGAAAGGCCGGGACGCGCAAGGTGACTATCACCCAGCAAAACGGCTCAACCACCGAAGTCGAGCTGAAAGAGGATGAAACATCCCTCAATCAGATTGCAAAAGCGATCAATAAGGAAAAAGGCGATGTTACCGCAACCGTGCAGCGTACTGATGATGGCTACCAGCTGGTGCTGAGTTCAAAAACCACCGGTTCGGATGGGAAATTGAGCGTCAAAGTTGAGGGCGATTCCTCCCTGGCTGGCGTGCTTGATACCTCTGGCGGCGGTCAGCATATCGATGACCAGGGCAACGTGGTAAACGATTCCGGCAAAGGCGACAGCATGATTTCGGTCGCAGATGCACAGGATGCCAAATTACGCGTCGACGGCTCTGACTACACCCGCTCAAGCAATAACATCACCGATATTATTGATGGCGTAACGCTGAACCTGAAAGAGGTGTCGGAAAACGGGAAATCTGAACAGCTGACGCTGACGTCAGATACCTCGGCGATTAAAACCAGTTTGCAGGATTTTGTTAAGCAATATAACGCGTTACTGACGCAAACATCCTCGTCAAGCAAATATGTGCAGAACGAAACCTCTGGTCTTGACAGCGAAGCCGTGGCGACGCAGAACTCCAGCAGCGGTGCGCTGGTCGGGGACTCGACCCTGCGCAGTCTGGTCAGCGAAATGCGCTCTACGGTCAACGGTGTCTATGGTGATGCCGGAGCCGATTACGCGTCGCTTGCCGATTTGGGTATCAAAATCGATGCGGCGACCGGCCAGATGACGCTGGACGAAGACACGCTGGATGAGGCTATCGCCGATAATCCAGAGCAAATTGCCACCATGTTTACCGGTCGTGGTGGTAGCGAAGGGCTGGCGACAACGCTTGGCACGATTATGACGGACTACCTTGGCGATACCAAAACCAAGAGTGACGGCTTAATCAAATCCACGACCGAAAGCCTGGATTCCCAGACCGAGATAGTCCAGCAGCAGATCGATAAAACGCAGAAACTGATTGATGCGCAGGTCGAACGCTATCGGGTGCAGTTCCAGAATCTGGACTCCATGATGTCGAACTTCAACAGCATGAGTAGTCAGCTGACTTCGTTGCTGTCCACACTGTAATTTTTTAATTTCCAGCAGGCCGTCGGGCCTGCTTTTCAGGAGCCGAATATGTATTCTTCACAGGGTGTTCGCGCTTATGCACAGGTTGACCTGCAAAGTAAGCTGTCTGGCGCGACTCCTCACCAGTTAATTTCCATGCTGTTTGATGGTGCTCATAACGCAATGCTGCAAGCCAAAATCTATTTTGAAAATGGCAACGTCGCGCAGCGCGGAAAAATGATCTCTAAGGCAATCAATATTATTGATAACGGGTTGCGTGCTGCGCTGGACCATGAAAAAGGTCTGAATATTGCCGCCGATCTTGAGCGGATGTATGAATATATGTCGCGCACATTATTACAGGCAAACCTGCGCAGCGATCAGGATGCATTACTTCATGTTGACGATATGTTAGTCAAACTGGCCGCAACGTGGAAAGAGATTGAACCGATACAAAAACGAGTACGTTATGGCTGATACCCTGATAAAATATTATCGTGAATTATTTGAAATGAATGTCGTCATTCTGGAGATGAGCAGGCAAGAGCGTTGGGATGATTTTGTCGAGTTTGCTTCTCACTACGTGATTAAAAAAGAGGATATCGTTAATCACCGTAACGATATTCTTAACGACTCGGAAAAAGAAAGTTTAAAAGTGATCCTGCGAGAGATTATTGAGAACGAAGCTGAAATTACCCGCAATTTAGAAATACGCCTTCAGTCATTAAAACAGAATCTGTCTTCCCTGCATCGTGGTACGCGGGCAAGCCAGTTCTACACTCTGCAACAAACATCTACTGCATTGCATTAAACTCCCATAAAAAAGGCTATCGGCATATTAAATAAGCCGATAGCCTTATTTTTTTCTCTTTCTCTTTCTCTTTCTCTTTCTCTTTCTCTTCTCAGCGATAGTTAACGGTTAACTGATTACTGACCACGGTTAATACCGGGCGCAGCTGCCCCAGGCTATTTACGGAATATATAAAACGAAACTCACCGGCTGGTGAGAGAGGCGTGCTAACCGTACGCTGACCGGCAAGTGAAGGCAGCAGAAAGCATTTGTCGCTGCGACAGAGTTTGATTTGTAACCCAGGCGGGGGAGGCGACAACAGCGTTATCCGCCATGAAAAACGCGTGACGGTGGCTGAAGGTGGGAGAGAAGGGGGAGAAAAAAGCGGGCGCCCGCGCAGCAGTTGTTTGCCGACGCTGACGCTGCCACCAGCAGAAGAGCGGCTCCAGGAGCCGCTCGTTGTTTTCGCTGCGACCGGTAAGGCCAGCAGCGCAAGAATAATAACCAGTACGCGTTTCATTAGTTTGCGCCAATTACCGCCGTCATCTGTACCGTCCGGTTGTTACTGATTTCCAGCGTCGAGAGCACGGTTAATTGCGGGAACGCACGGCGCAGGTAGCGTGTCAGCATAACGCGCAGGCCTGGGTTAACCAGAAGCACCGCAGAAACACCGTTGGCCTGTTGCTCTGTAATGGCTTTATCCGTCTGGCGCATTAAATTATCAGCAATTCCCGGCTCAATAGCGCTACCGCTCTGCAACGCCTGAATAAGTATTTTCTCAAGAGAATTATCGAGGCCAATAACCTTAATATTCTTTTCATTACCGAAGCACTGAGAAGTAATCGCGCGGCCTAAACGGATACGCACCTGAGTAGTCAGCTCATCCGGATCGCTCTGCACCGGAACAAATTCTGCCAGCGTGTCGATAATAGTACGCATATCGCGAATCGAAACACGCTCAGCCAGCAGGTTCTGCAACACTTTATGGAACAGCGTCAGTGAAACCACGCCCGGAATTAAATCTTCCACCAGTTTCGGCATCTCTTTGGTGATGCGGTCAAGCAACTGCTGGGTTTCCTGGCGGCTGAACAACTCTTCGGTGTGCAGCATGATCAGATGGTTTAAATGGGTCGCCACTACCGAGCTGGGATCGACCACGGTAAAGCCCTGGATTTGTGCCTGTTCACGCATGACTTCATCAATCCAGCACGCGGGCAGACCAAACGCCGGATCTTCACAAGGCGTACCGGGCAAGTCGCCCTCTGCGTAACCGGGGTTGATCGCCATCCAACGCTCAGGCTGAATTTCCCCACGGCCAATTTCGACCCCTTTTAGCAAAATGCGGTAATCACCGGGCGCCAGGTCGAGATTGTCACGGATGTGGATTGCCGGAGGCAGAAAGCCCATCTCCTGGGCAAATTTCTTACGAATACCGCGTACACGCACCAGCAACTGACCATCCTGGGCGCTATCAACCATCGGGATCAGACGATAGCCTACTTCCAGACCCAGCACATCTTCCAGCTCAACATCGGACCAGGAAGCTTCTGCCGTGGCCTGATCGTTCGCTGCTTGTGCGCTGGCGCTGTCTTTGTCTTCACGCGCGTTGCTACGCTTACCGGATGCGTCATCCAGCTCGCGGCCACGCAACCACCACGCAAGACCCAGCAGTGCGGCGGTAAACATCAGGAAGACCAGGTTTGGCATGCCAGGGATCATCCCCAGCAAACCAATGACCGCCGCAGACAGCACCATTACGCGCGGGCTGTTGAACAACTGGCCAACCATCTGCTCGCCGATATCCTGCTCGCTGGAGACGCGGGTAACGATAACACCGGCAGCGGTAGAGATAATCAGCGCCGGGATCTGGGCAACCAGGCCGTCACCGATAGTCAGCAGCGTATAGGTTTGGCCCGCATCCGCAACGCTCAGTCCATGCTGTAACACACCAATGGTCAGCCCGCCGAGTACGTTAATAGCCATAATAAGCAAACCGGCGATAGCATCACCACGCACGAATTTACTCGCGCCATCCATGGAACCGTAGAAATCAGACTCCTGGGTCACTTCGGCACGGCGGCGTTTGGCTTCGTCTTCACCAATCAGACCGGCGTTGAGATCCGCATCGATAGCCATCTGCCTGCCCGGCATACCGTCCAGCACGAAGCGAGCGCCCACTTCCGCAATACGGCCAGCACCTTTGGTGATAACCATAAAGTTGATAATGATAAGAATGGCGAAGACGACGATACCAATCGCAAAGTTGCCGCCAACCAGGAAGTGGCCGAAGGCTTCAACCACGCGCCCTGCGGCGGCGGCGCCCGTGTGGCCTTCCATCAAAATGATACGCGTGGAGGCGATATTTAGCGCGAGGCGTAACAGGGTGGAAAAAAGCAGCACCGTCGGGAACGCCGAGAACTCCAGGGTTTTCTGTGTAAACATTGCTACCAGCAATATCATCAGCGACAGCACGATATTAAAGGTAAACAGCGTATCCAGGATAAACGCAGGCAGGGGAAGCACCATCATTGCCAGAATCAGCATGATCAGCACCGGCCCGGCCATTATCTGCCACTGGGTCTCTTTAAACGCGGGTAAGCGTAATTTGCTGGCGAGGTTAGCCATCAGTTTGAACTCTCATGTGCAAAATCCATCGACTCAGGAACCTTAAGATCCCTGGGCTTTTTGGGCGGAATACCGCCACTGGTGCGCCATCGCCGTAAGCCATAGACCCAGGCGAGAACTTCCGCGACCGCGCTATACAGTTCGCCGGGAATTTGTTGACCAATTTCACAGTGGCGATATAGCGCACGGGCAAGCGGTGGCGCTTCGAGCATCGGGATGCGGTGTTGCGCGCCCAGCTCACGAATTTTTAAGGCGATGTCTCCGGCGCCTTTCGCCAGCACCGTCGGTGCCAGCATGCCGCCTTCTTTATAAGAGAGCGCGACAGAGTAGTGCGTCGGGTTGTTGACGATAACGTCCGCCGTCGGGACATCCGCCATCATCCTGTTTTGCGCCGCAGCGCGCTGCATCTGCCGGATGCGTCCTTTAATGTGCGGGTCGCCTTCCGATTGCTTAAATTCATCCTTAATTTCCTGGCGGCTCATGCGCAGTTTTTTCAGGTTGCTGGTGATTTGGTAAAAAACGTCATAGCCAACAACCGGGATCAGGAAAAAAATCACCACCAGCAGGCAGTCAAACATCATGCCGACCGCGTCGCCCAGAGCGCGGGGCAAAGGTTCATTAACCAGTTGAATAAAATTTGATTTATGCTGATACAGATAGAGCGCAAAACCGCACCCAACCAGGCTTGCTTTCAGGCATCCTTTCAGCGTTTCCGACAACACCTGGCCGGAAAACATACGCTTTAACCCCGGCAGAGGAGAAAGGCGCGTAAGATCGAATTTCAACGACTTACCGCTCAGGCTCACGCCACCGAGCACCGCCGGTGCTACGATCCCGGTGAGAAATAATCCCAGCAGAATGGGCAGCAACGCGGAACTCATCATATTGAGCAGGTAACCTGCCTGAAGGATCATGGAGCGTTCATCCATCACCGACAGTCGGTTCAGCCTCAGCCCGGTTTTCAACAAGTGAACAAGGGAACGAACAAAACTATCGCCACCCGTCAATAACAGCGTCCAGCCCGCCAGCATCATCAACAGCGAACTCAGTTCTTTTGAGCGGGGGATCTGCCCCTCTTCTCGCGCTTTTTGCTTTCGCTGGGGTGTGGGTTCTTCTGTTTTTTCTACATCACTTTCTTCTGACATACTCTGCCTGACGGTGGCTTAACGTTGTTGCGAATGACTAACCAGACCAGAAAACGGGATCAGAAACCGAGGCTATCGAGCAGGTCATCGACCTGATCCTGGCTTGCGACCACACCCGTTTTGCTTTCATCAATCTGCGGACCATTGAGCAGCGTCATCGCTGGCTCCGGCTGAGCGCTCGTGCCTTTAGGAATATTTTCTACCAGCACCTGAATCAGCTCTTTCTCAACCATTTCAACCAGCACCATCATGCGGTGAATGACCTGGCCGGTGAGATCCTGAAAGTCCTGCGCCATCATAATTGCTGTCAGTTGCTCATTGGTCTGGCGAGCAATCTGCGGTGCCTGCGCTAAAAACGCCTGGGTGTCATTAAACAGACTTCCTGCCTGGGGTAATGTGGCTGACGTTTTTAACCACTCATCCCAACGCACAGATAAATCCTGCGCTTGTGTACTGAGCGTGTCCTGCAGCGGGCGAGCTTCTTCCACGCTGTTAAGCACACGATTTGCCGCCTGCGACGTTTTTTGCACCACGTAATTAAGGCGTTCACGCGCATCAGGAATCGCTTCCGCTGCATCCATAATCGTGCGATCCAGGCCCAGGTTAACCAGGCTGTCGCGCAGCATGCGGGTCAACTGGCCGATGCGCGAAAAGAGGCTGGCGTAGTTCTCTTCTGACGGTGAATGAGAGGAGGAATGCATTGCTTACCACCCCAGTTTTTCAAAAATTTTATTCAGCTTTTCTTCCAGGGTCGCTGCGGTAAACGGTTTAACAACATAACCACTGGCACCTGCTTGTGCTGCGGCGATGATGTTTTCTTTCTTGGCTTCGGCTGTCACCATCAGCACCGGCAGTTTCGCAAGCGCTGCATCGTTGCGTACTTCAGTGAGCAGCTGCAGGCCATCCATGTTCGGCATGTTCCAGTCGCTGATAACAAAATCGAACTGGCTGGCGCGCAGCTTGTTCAGCGCATCCAGGCCATCTTCCGCTTCTTCAACATTGTTAAAACCTAAATCTTTTAGAAGGTTGCGAACAATGCGACGCATTGTCGAAAAATCATCGACAACTAAAAATCGCATATTTTTGTCTGCCATATTTTTTATCCTCGGAAAGGGGTTAATAAAGTGGTTAAATTTTGCGTGCCACAGTTGCGGCACTATCAAGAAGCTGCTGGCTTATCAGTTCAAGGTCGGTGACGGCACAGGCGGCATTCAGCGCGATGGCTTCACGCGGCATCCCGAAGACCACGCAGCTACGCTCGCTTTGCGCAATCGTCCATGCTCCGGCCTGGCGCATGGCTAATAACCCAGCGGCACCGTCATTGCCCATTCCGGTAAGAATGGCGCCGGTCGCGTTTTTCCCGGCACTGCGTGCCACGGACGTAAACAGCGCATCGACCGACGGGCGGTGGCGGTTTACCGGCGCGGCATCATTAAGGCTGATGTAATAGCCGCTGGTATTGCGTTTCAGCTCCATATGAAAATCCCCGGGCGCGATATAGGCATGGCCCATAAGTACGCGCTCGCCATCTTCCGCTTCTTTCACCGTTAGCTGACACAAATGGTTCAACCGTTCAGCAAAGGAGCGGGTAAAGCCCGGCGGCATATGCTGCGCGATGACGATCGGTGGCGCGTCTGCGGGCATAGGGATTAATAACTGGCGCAGCGCTTCGGTTCCGCCGGTTGAGGAGCCGATAGCGATAATTTTGTCGTGCCATGCACGTGTTGATTTGATAACGCCTGGGGGAGGGATTTTCCCGTCGTGGCGGTGAATGCGCGCCTTTGCCGCCATCCGTAACTTGTCGGCAATCATTTCGCTGTAGGGCGTGATGCCATCCTGCATGCCAATTTGCGGCTTGGTGATAAAATCCACCGCACCTAATTCCAGCGCGCGCAGCGTGATTTCAGAACCTTTACTTGTGAGGGATGAAAGCATCACCACCGGCATCGGGCGCAAACGCATCAGCCTTTCCAAAAAATCCAGCCCGTCCATACGCGGCATTTCAACATCCAGCGTCAGCACATCCGGGTTGTGTTTTTTGATAAGGTCGCGGGCGATAAGCGGGTCCGGCGCAGTGGCGATCATCTCCATATCCGGTTGCTCATTGACCAGTTGGGTCATGATGCGGCGAATGAGTGACGAATCATCAATACACAGTACTTTGATTTTTTTCATCATTTTTACTCCGCGAGACAGTAGACCGACTGCCCGAGCAGACGAAATGGCACATTCAGGTTGTTAAAATGTTCAGAGTGGCCAACGAATAACAGGCCGCCTGGTTTGAGTATTTTTGCAAAGCGCTGCAGAAGCCGCTCTTGTGAGTCTTTGTCGAAATAAATCATCACATTACGACAAAATATTGCGTCAAAGGGCGCAGGAATATCCCACTGTGCAGCCATAAGATTTAATTGTCGGAACTGTATACAGTTCCGATATTCCTGCTTAATTTTTACCTTGTCTTTTTGCTCGCCGGTGCCGCGTAAAAACCAGGTTCTTTTCTGCTGTTCCGTCAAATTGCTGATATCGGCTAAGCGATACACGCCTTGTTCTGCTTTCTTCAGCACGTCGGTATCAATATCTGTTGCCAGAATGCGCGGCCCGGTAATACTGCGTCCCAGCGCATCTTCCAGCGTCATGGCAATTGACCAGGGCTCTTCACCCGTGGATGCCGCCGCGCACCAGACGTTGTACATCCCGCCCCTGGCGCGCGCATGTTTTGCCAGTACCGGAAAATGATATGCCTCGCGGAAAAATGAGGTCAGGTTAGTGGTCAGCGAATTAATAAAAACCTGCCATTCCGCGCTATTATGGTTTGACGTCAACAGGTCTATATAATCAGTAAAGCCTTGTAATTTCAGTTCACGCAGGCGGCGAGAGAGCCTGTTTAATACCATGTCGCGTTTGTGATTACTCAGCACAATACCGGCACGTTGATAAATCAACTGGCTAATTTTATCTAATTCATGCCCACTCAATTCCGGGGGGGCATGCTGATAGCGTTCGGTCATCGGAAGCATATTTTCTGACTGGCAATAATAATTAATGTCTGTGCCCGTGGATGTATTAAATACAGTGAACGGAGTGTAATAAAAACACGCTTGTTTCACTTTATTATTTACGGGTCGCTAATCTGTGCGAGAGTTATTTAACTTAAAAATATCAGATGTACTTCCTTTCCCCACGCTCGCATGCAGCAGAAAAATTATACCTGCATGTTCATAATATCCTGGTAAGCACTTACCAGTTTATTACGTACCTGAACGCCCATATTTAATGCCAGAGAGGATTTCTGTACGGAAACCATGACGTCATTCAGCCCGATCCCCTCTTCACCCGCCAGATAGCCCTCGGAGAGCTGCTTCGACTGCGTCTGCATTTGGTTAATATCGTTAACGCTATTAAATAAAATGTCAGAGAATTGTGAATTATTGTCGACCTTTTGCTCGCTAACAAAAGGTTTTAGCGTAGAAGTACCGGAAATTTGCTCGGCCTGGTTTTGAATTTGATTAACCACACCGTTTAATGCACTCATAGACATAGAAATTTACTCTAATGGAATTTAGACATAAGCTTATCATGTGCCTGGAAAAAGAGCATAACGTGAATAGCTGACACAAATTTCACCTTATCACCACTTCGGAATTCGCCCTTTCCGTAGATAATACAGCCCAAGAAATTATCCTGATGGAGTGCAGTTGTACTTATCTATCGCATCCCCGAAGAACTCCGACGCTATATTTCTTGCGGGAAATATTTCGTCAATTATTGTTACAGGACCTGGGCATGACTGCCGCAATAGACAGTAGTAAAAAGAAAAGTGTCGTCGATATGAAGACGATAATTGAAAATATTAAGGGTAATCCCAAAATAATATTTGCTATCGCTGCTGCGGCGGCGATTTCTATTGTTGTGGCGATGTTTTTCTGGGCGCAAGAGCCGGAATATCGCGCGCTCTACAACAATATTAGCGAGGAGGATGGCGGGGCCGTTGTCACTCAGCTTACCCAGATGCAGGTACCGTACCGTTTCTCACAACCGGGCGGCACTATCATGATCCCTGCCGACAAGGTCTATGAGGTGCGCCTTAAGCTGGCCCAGCAGGGGCTGCCAAAAGGCGGTGCGGTAGGTTTTGAACTGCTCGATCAGGAAAAGTTTGGTATCAGCCAGTTTAATGAGCGGGTGAACTTCCAGCGTGCGCTGGAAGGCGAGCTGTCGCGCACGATTGAAACGCTCGGTCCGATTAGCAAAGCCCGCGTACATCTGGCGTTGCCGAAACCCTCTTTATTTTTGCGCGATCAGAAAGAAGCTTCTGCATCGGTGACACTGACGTTGATTAATGGCCGCAGCCTCAGCTCAGGCCAGGTCAATGCTGTCTCTTTTATGATTTCCAGCGCGGTGCCGGGGCTGAATGCAGACCGCGTAACGATTGTTGATCAGGCAGGCCACTTGCTGACGCAAAACGGATCCCAGGCAACACAAACCTCTCAACTGAAATATACCCGTAAAGTCGAAACGGAATATCAGAACCGCATTCAGGAAATTCTTGCGCCTATTGTCGGCTCGGCGAATGTCAGAACCCAGGTTACGGCGCAGATAGATTTTACCCAGCACGAGCAGACGGCGGAAACGTATTCGCCGAACAGCCAGCCGGACAGAATGGCAATCCGCAGCCGCCAGAGCAGCAGCGCTGAGCAAAACGGTAAGAATGGCGCGGGCGGCGTACCCGGCGCATTAAGCAACCAGGCACCGGCACCCGTATCGACACCGATTGAACAACCGGCAAACGCGCAGGGGAAAGCTCAGGCTTCGGTGCCGCCGACCAGTAAACAGAACGATGAAACCACCAACTACGAGCTGGATAAAACGCTGACACATATCAAGCGTAATACCGGCAAGGTGGAGCGACTCTCCGTGGCCGTGGTGGTTAATTACCAGACCAAAGACGGCAAAGAAACGGCGCTGAGCAAAGCGCAAATGGATCAGATCAACGCGCTGGTCAAAGAGGTGATGGGCTATTCCGACAAACGCGGCGACTCGCTCAATGTCGTGAACACGCCGTTCACCACGCAGGATAAAGAAGAGCCTGTACCGCTGTGGCAGCAGCCGGACGTGATTAACCTGCTGATGACCGCTGCACGTTACCTGTTTGTCGTGCTGGTGGCCTGGGTGTTGTGGCGCAAAGCGGTTTACCCCTTCTGGGCCAAACATCAGCAAATGCTCCTGCAACGCCTGGAGCTGGAAAAAGAGAACCGCAATGCCGAAATTGAAGCTCAGCAGCGTAAGCGCCTGAGCGCTGAGCAGGCGAAAGCGCAGCAGCGGGTAGAAGTCGAGCAGGATACGCAAAACCTGCGCAACGTTGCCGAGCAGGATCCGCAGGTCATCGCTCTGGTTATTCGTCAATGGTTAAATAAGGAGACGAGAGCATCATGAATGCCGCCGAAAAAAGTGCCATCATCATGCTAACGCTCGGTGACGAACGCGCCGCCGAAGTGTTCAAGCATCTGAATACCCATGAAGTGACGCAAATCAGTTCGGCGATGGTCTCAATGGGCAACTTTACCCACGATCAGCTGGCGACCGCGGTGAGCGATTTCAAACGCGACTCCGGTGAATACGCGGCGTTGAGCGTCAATGCCAACGAATATCTGCGTAGTGTGCTGGTGAAAGCGCTGGGTGAAGACAGGGCGAATTCAATGCTCGAAGATTTGCTCGAATCACACGACAGCAACTACGGTATTGAGACGCTTAACTTTATGGATCCACAAATGGTCTTTGACCTGATCCGTGATGAGCATCCGCAGATTATCGCCACCATTCTTGTGCATCTCAAACGTAGCCAGGCCGCCGATCTGCTGGCTCGCTTTGATGAGCGCGAACGTAACGACATCATGCTGCGTATCGCCACCTTCGGCGGGGTGCAGCCTGTCGCCTTGCAGGAACTGACGGAAGTGCTCAACAGCCTGTTGCATGGTCAGAATATTAAGCGCAACAAGATGGGCGGTGTTCGTCCGGCGGCGGAGATCCTCAACTTGATGAAATCTCAGCAGGAAGAGGCCGCTATCGAAGCGGTGCGCGAGTTCGACCACGAGCTGGCGCAGAAAATTATCGACGAAATGTTCCTGTTCGAAAATCTGGTCGAAATGGAAGATCGCAGCATTCAGCGTATCTTGCAGGAGATTGATAACGAATCGCTGATTGTCGCGCTGAAAGGCTCTGACGAGCAGCTGCGCGATAAGTTCTTCCGCAATATGTCCAAACGTCAGGCGGATATCATGAAGGACGATCTGAATACCCGTGGGCCGGTGCGTATGTCGCAGGTCGAAACGGAGCAGAAAAATATCCTGATGGTCGTGCGTCGTCTGGCGGAAACCGGCGAGATAGTGATAGGCGGAGGCGAAGATGCCTATGTCTAACGGTCAGTGGGCGGCGTGGCGGCCTGAAAAGTTAATCCAGGACGAGTTACCCGCCGCCGAAATGATTGTCTCTGCGCAGCCTGCCGACGCGGCGTCTGATCCGGCGTTCCAGGCCGAGCTGGCGCGCATCCGTAAGCAGGCCGAGCAGAAAGGTTTTGCCCACGGCGAGCAGCACGGTATTGAAGAGGGCAAAAAGCAGGGTTACGAGCAGGGCTTGCAGCTTGGCCGCGAGGACGGTATCGCCCAGGGCGCCGCTGAGTTTATGCAACAGCAGCAAAAGCAGGCACAACAATTTGCCCATCTGATTGAGAGTTTTCAGGCCGCGCTGGATAACCTCGACAGCGCCATGCCCTCCCGGCTGGTGCAGGTGGCCCTGACCGCTGCGCGCACCATGTTTGGCGACAGTATTGTCTCCGGCAGTACCCACACCTGGCTGTTAGAGCATATTCAGACGCTTTTGCGCCAGGAAAACCTGCTGCAAGGGAAAGCGAAGCTGTGGGTCAGCGGCGAAGAGTCCGCGCTGGTCAAAGAGCAGTTAGGCAATGTGCTGGAATCAAAAGGCTGGGAGCTGTGTATTGATCCGCAGATGCTGCCCGGCGGATGTCGAATTACCACCGACGAAGGTGAGCTGGATGCAACCACGGAAACGCGCTGGAATGCACTGTGTAACCTGAGCCGGGAGGACTATTTCTGATGTCGGGTCGTCTGAAAAAATGGCTTGATGGCGTCAATACCCGCGAGCAGCGCATGGCGCAACTGCCGCTGTTTCGCCAGTATGGGCGGCTGACGCGCGCCACCGGTCTGGTTATGGAAGCGGTCGGGCTGAAACTGCCTATCGGTACGCTGTGTATTGTAGAGCGCGACAGCGCGGAAGGTATTCAGCAGGTAGAGAGTGAAGTCGTGGGATTCAACGGCCAGATCCTCTATCTGATGCCGCTGGAAAATGTCGAGGGTGTTCTGCCCGGCGCGCGCGTGTATGCGCACGGCGGCAGCACCAAAGGCAAATCGCTGCCGCTTGGCCCGGAGTTGCTTGGCCGCGTGCTGGATGCCAGCGCCCGTCCTCTTGATGGCCTTCCGCCGCCGGGAACCACGCACCAGGGGCCGCTCTTTACCGCGCCTTTTAACCCTTTGCAACGCGATCCTATCCGTAACGTACTGGATGTGGGCGTTCGCGCCATCAACGGTCTGTTAACCGTTGGCCGTGGGCAGCGTATGGGGCTGTTTGCCGGTTCCGGCGTGGGGAAAAGCGTGCTGCTGGGGATGATGGCG
Source organism: Vagococcus sp. WN89Y (assembly GCF_052220145.1). Taxonomy (NCBI): domain Bacteria; kingdom Bacillati; phylum Bacillota; class Bacilli; order Lactobacillales; family Enterococcaceae; genus Vagococcus; species Vagococcus sp. WN89Y. The sequence goes on from NZ_JBQPOM010000014.1 coordinate 262,831, forward strand.
CGCTTTACCAAAGCGGATGTCATCGTAGTGGGACTGATTGGCGAGCGTGGCCGCGAAGTTAAAGACTTTATCGAAAATATTCTTGGCAAAGAGGGGCTACAACGCTCGGTGGTGATTGCGGCCCCGGCGGATGTGTCGCCCATTTTGCGTATGCAGGGCGCAGTGTACTGCACGCGTATTGCTGAAGATTTCCGCGATCGCGGCATGGATGTGCTGCTCATCATGGACTCGTTAACCCGTTACGCGATGGCGCAGCGCGAGATAGCGCTGGCAATCGGTGAGCCACCAGCGACCAAAGGCTACCCGCCGTCGGTGTTCGCCAAACTTCCCGCGCTGGTGGAGCGTGCCGGTAATGGCATCAAAGGCGGTGGCTCCATCACCGCCTTTTATACCGTGCTGACTGAAGGTGACGATCAGCAGGACCCGATCGCTGACTCCGCGCGTGCGATCCTGGATGGCCATATTGTGCTGTCGCGCCGCCTTGCAGAGTCCGGGCACTATCCGGCGATCGATATCGAGGCCTCGATCAGCCGTGCGATGACGGAGCTTATCGAACCTGCACATTACAAGAAAGTTCAGCGCTTTAAACAGTTACTGTCAGCGTATCAGCGCAACCGCGATCTGGTGAGCGTGGGGGCTTATGCCGCAGGCAGCGATCCGCAGCTCGATCAGGCTATCGCGCTGTATCCCAAAATGGAGGCGTATCTCAACCAGGGGATACGCGAGAGCAGCGAGTATGAAGCCTCGTATAACCAGCTTGCGGCACTGTTTCCTGACCCCGCAGCATAACCGGAGTAGAGGCTGATGGCGCACCCGAAGCCAATGGATGTTCTGCGCGATATGGCAGAAAAAACGCTCAATGATACGACGACCCGACTGGGGAGCGTACGCCAGACGCACGCGCACGAAACCAACCGGCTGGCACAGCTGGAGTCCTATGCGCAGGAATACCGCCAGCAGTTGCAGGACACCATTGTCGATAACGGGGTGTCTATCATGACGCTGCGCGCGCACCATAGTTTTCTTACCTCGCTTGATGGCGTGGTGGCTCAGCAAGTCCGGCGAGTAACCAACACCCAGCGCTCCGTCGATAACGTCCTTGATGCCTGGAAAAAAGACCGGCAGCGGCTGAGCGCGTTTGATGCGCTCAAAAGCCGTGCCGAAGCCCAGCGAATGTTACAAGAGAGTCGGCTGGACCAGAAATTGATGGATGAATTTGCACGACGTGCCAGTCAGAGGAATACCTAAATGATCATCAAAAATACACCCGTTCCGACGGCGGATGCAGGCCGTAAAACGCCGCAGGCCGGAGCCACGCAAAACAATGACCACTTTGCCAGCGAGCTGAAAAAGCAGATGTCATCCGGCCATCAGCCGCAGACCCAAAAGGCAGAAGAAAAAAGTAACCTTGCGCCGCAGAGCAAAAAACAGCCCGCGCAAGAGAAAACGCAGCCTGAGGAGGATGATGCGCTGGCGACCCTGCCGACGCTGCAAACCGACCCGCTAACCATGCTGCTCGACGGCAGCGCGCTGCCAGCCCCGGCGGTGACGCTCGATGCGCAGGCGACTCAGGCAGGGCCAGAGCAACAACCTGTCACGCAGGAAGCGCTTATTAGTGGGCTGCAGATAGTGATGCCCGCGCCGGTGCAAGCGCCGGTGGCGCAAAGTGAAGCGGTGCAGGCGCTGGTGGATGGCGAAAGCCCGGCGCTACCCGTTCAGGCTTCGGCTGTTATGTCTGAGCTGCAAAAACCGCAGGCAGCGGCGGTTAATACCGCACCCGATCGCCACCCTGGCGCTGTGGCTGAGAGCGTTTCATCTAAAGGTGAGCGTGCTGCAATACAGCCTGATGTGACGCAGGCGCAGACCAGCCCGGAGATGCCAAAAGAGACCAGCGCAAAACCAGCCTCGTTTGGCGAAAATATCGCGGCAGCGATGAATAATATGAATAACGGCGAGCCGGTTGCCCCGCAGAGCCAGGCGTACAGCGCTCCGGTTATTCCGGCGTCCGTCGCCACCGCCACACCGGCGATGCCAGCCATCCCGACGGCATCTGTCGCCACCGGCACGCTCCAGGCTGAGGTAGGAACGCCCGCCTGGCAACACGCGCTGGGCCAGCAAATAGCCGTTTTCAGCCGCAACGGTATCCACCACGCAGAACTGCGCCTGCATCCTGAGGATTTAGGAGCGTTACAGGTTAGCTTAAAAGTGAATAACGAGCAGGCGCAGGTACACTTTGTGGCGGAAAGCCAGCATGTCCGCGCCGCGCTTGAGTCTGCCATGCCCCATCTGCGCACGATGCTGGCGGAGTCGGGTATTCAGCTTGGGCAAAGTAGCGTTGGCGCCGATACGGCTTCTTCTTCAGGCGCTGCTTTCTCCGGTAATTTTTCCGGGCAGAAAAACAGTGGGCAGGAGAGCGGAGAGCCGGGTGTTTTAGCTGAAGATGAACGAATTTCACAACCTGTCGTTATTAAATATTCCAGTGGAATCAACACGTTCGCTTAATATTCTTTCCTATCTGGCAAGTTACTGTCAGTAATTTCAGCTTATCAAGGATTTGTATTTGGTGGCGGTAGTTTACTATACCGCCATCAAGTCAGGCTATCCGCTTTTACTGAGTCATGCTTTCATTTTTATTACAGAGTTATTCATCAAATGTCGAAACAGAATCAAAAAGCACCCAAGGGCGGTAAGAAAAAATTACTGCTGATAATACTTGCTGCGTTAATTACTGCGGGTGTTGTTGCCGCTGCTGGTTATACCTATATCGAACTGCAAAGTATTAAATCGCAAATGGATAATCCGCCGGAGGCGAAAAATGATGAAGTTGCGCCGGAAAACGTAATGCCTGTTTATGTCGATATGGATACTTTTACCGTGAGCCTGAAACCAGAGGATGATAATAGCGATCATGTCCTCTATATCGGTCTGACATTAAAAATGCAAGATGATGCCGCCAAAGCCTTGCTGGAAAAATATCTTCCGGAAGTGCGCAGTCGTTTGCTGGTGCTTTTTTCTCAACAGACAGCCAATAATTTATCTGCCGATGGTGGCAAAGAAAAATTGACTGAAGAGATTAAAACTGTTGTTAGCTCCCCGCTGACCGGTCAGCAGAAAATTATGGTAACTGACGTATTGTTTAATGCATTTATCTTACGGTAATAACTATTATGACTGACAGTATTTTATCACAGGATGAAATCGATCGTCTGTTGAATGGTAGCACTGGCGATAGTGAAGAAAATACAGCACCAATACAGGCTTCTGCCCTGGCGGGTAATGTCAAACCCTATGATCCTACTACCCAGCGTCGTGTTATTCGCGAACGTCTGCATTCATTAGAGATTATTAATGAACGTTTTGCGCGCCAGTTTCGTATCGGGTTATTTAATACATTGCGCCGTAGCCCGGATGTGACTGCCGGGAATATCAAAATTCAGCCGTATCATGAGTTCGCCAGAAACCTTCCGGTGATGACCAATCTGAATCTGGTGCATATGAACCCGCTGCGCGGTACCTCGTTGTTTGTCTTCTCGCCGAATCTGGTGTTTATGGCGGTTGATAACTTGTTCGGCGGCGACGGGCGTTTTCCGGCTAAAGCTGATGGCCGCGAATTTACGCCTACGGAACAACGTATTATTCAGCGGATGCTGGCAATGGCCCAGGAGGCTTACGATTATGCCTGGACTTCTATTTATAAAATTAAAACTGAATACATACGCTCTGAATTACAGGTGAAATTTACCAATATCACCTCATCGCCCAATGACATTGTGGTCACCACACCATTTTATGTTGATATTGGTCCACACAGTGGTGAATTACAGATTTGTATCCCTTTTAATATTATCGAACCGCTGCGTGAGTTATTAACTAACCCGCCGCTGGAGAGCTCCCGACTGGAGAATAACCAGTGGCGCAGTACTCTGGCAACACAGGTTCGTGATACAGAACTGGAACTGGTAGTGAATTTCGCAGAAATCTCTACGCGGTTGACCAATATTATGAAACTGAAACCGAATGATATTATTCCTCTCGACAAGCCTGAATATGTGGAAGGGTTTGTGGATGGCGTGCCGGTCATGACCGGAAAATATGGTTGTGTGAACAATCAATATGCCATCCAGGTGGAAAATATGATGAATTCAACATTATTAGCTTTAAAGAAGGAGTGACCATCGCATGAGTGGTAATGAACAGTCAACGGCTACGAAAAATGCGTCAGCGGAGTCTATGTGGGCCGACGCGATGAATGAACAACTGACCAGCGAAAATTCAGCGGCGGCACAAACGGCTGCCAAAGAAGATGTGGTTATTAATTTCTCCGAAGATTTAAATATGGTGCTCGATATTCCCGTCAAAATGACGGTAGAGCTTGGACGCACCAAAATGACTATTAAAGAGCTATTAAGACTCAGCCAGGGATCTATTGTTTCTCTGGAAGGGCTGGCGGGTGAGCCGCTGGATATCTTAATTAATGGCTATTTAATTGCACAGGGTGAAGTGGTGGTTGTCTCTGATAAATTCGGCATCCGTATTACCGATATTATCACGCCTTCTGAACGTATGTACCGCCTGAATCGCTAATGACTACGCAGACTCTTCATACTGCTCAGCCCGTGGCGACCGGGCCGGAGACCGCACCGATTTCTTATGTGAATATGGGCGCAGCCCTGGGGCTGGTTCTGTTACTTATTGTTGCGGCTGCCTGGGTTTTACGCCGCACCGGCGTTGCCTCGCGAATCGTCAAAGGCAACGGCCTGGTTTCTGTGAAACACACGCAGGCTATTGGCGCGCGGGAACGGCTGATGGTTGTGGAAGTTGATGATAAATGGCTACTGCTGGGCGTAACGCAGCAAAATATCTCCTGTCTGATGACGATGGACAAAAAAGAGAGCGCAGAACCGGCTGCAATGACACCGCCGCCGTTTGCGACCAGTTTTCAGACTGCATTGCGTAAATGCCTTACCCAACGCAAAAACGAGAGCAAAAAATGAGAGCGTATTCTCGCCTGGCGACAGGTGTTTTTGCCCTGTGTATCACCGTTGCGGGCATTTTTTTCCCTGCTCAACTTAGCTGGGCTGCGAATAACGATATTACGTTGACCCATTCCGCGAACGGTGAAAGCTGGTCTCTGCCGATTCAGACACTGGTGCTGATGACATCGCTGACGTTTTTACCGGCGGTGCTGTTGATGATGACCGGTTTTACCCGCATCGTGATTGTGCTGGGGCTATTACGCAACGCGCTGGGCACCGCCAGCACGCCGCCAAACCAGGTATTACTGGGTCTGGCTTTATTTCTGACGTTTTTTGTTATGTCGCCGGTGCTTAATCGAATTTATGACGAAGCGTGGGTGCCGCTGTCACAGGACAAAATCACCATGGAAGTCGCGCTGCAAAAAGGCTCCCAGCCGCTGCGGGAATTTATGCTCAAGCAGACGCGTGAAGGCGATTTGGCGCTGTATAGCCGCATCGCTAAAGCCGGGAGTTTTGCCACCCCAAATGATGTGCCGATGAGCATTCTGGTGCCTGCGTTCGTGACCAGCGAACTGAAAACAGGTTTCCAGATAGGTTTTACGATGTTCATTCCGTTTCTGATTATTGATTTGGTGGTTGCCAGCGTATTGATGGCGCTGGGGATGATGATGGTTCCACCGGCGACAATTTCTCTGCCTTTTAAGCTCATGCTGTTTGTGCTGGTTGATGGCTGGCAGCTGGTAATTGGTTCGCTGGCCCAAAGTTTCTTCAGTTAAACGAGAAAAGAGAATGACTCCCGAAAGTGTAATGGCGCTTGGTTTCCAGGCCACTAAAGTCGGACTGATGATCGCCGCGCCTTTGCTGCTGGCCTCGCTTGTTGCGGGCCTGATTGTCAGTATCTTGCAGGCTTCAACACAAATAAACGAATCAACGTTATCCTTTATTCCTAAGATCCTGACGATTGTCGTTGTGCTCATCGCCTGCGGCCCGTGGATGTTATCAACCCTGCTGGATTATATGCACGGCTTGTTTACCAGCATGCCTGATTTCGCGCATTAATATGTTAGCGTTCTCTCTTGCCTCGCTGCACGACCATCTTGATCAGTACTTCTGGCCGTTCCTGCGTATGCTGGCGCTGTTTGGTGCAGCGCCAGTTTTCAGTGAAAAGCAGATCAATGCGCGAGTCAAAATTGCTTTAGCTTTTATCACCTCATTTTTGCTTGCGCCACAGCTCCCGGATAGCGGTATTTCTATTGCTTCGCTGGAAGGGTTCTGGGCTATCTGTCAGCAACTTATTATCGGTATCGCGATTGGGTTGTCTGTGCAGCTGATCTTTGTCGCCGTGCGCCATGCCGGTGAAATCATTAGTATGCAGATGGGCCTGTCTTTCGCGATGATTTACGACCCCAGCGGCGGCCCGAGCATGCCGGTGGTCTCGCGTTTGCTCAACCTGTTCGTTACGCTCTTGTTCCTGATTTTTAACGGTCATCTGTATATGATTGAAGTGCTGGCTAACAGTTTTGAAATTTTTCCTGTTAGCGGCACCCCGATGGGGCCGGGCGGATTCTATGCGCTGACGAAAAGCGCGGGAATGATTTTTAGCTATGGTTTAATGCTGGGACTGCCCGTCGTCACGCTGTTGCTCTGTCTTAACTTATCGCTCGGCTTGCTGAACCGTCTAACGCCGCAGCTCTCTATTTTTGTGATTGGTTTTCCGGTTTCGCTGGTCATTGGCATGATGGCGATGTCATTAGTGATGTACACGTTATCACCCTTCTTTGAGAATATGATGGGGGATGTGTTTGAGCAGCTTATCGTTATTCTGACGAAGTTCAGATAAACCTGAATGCCGTGACTAGTCCTGATATAGGTTGACACTCTTCCGCCTGTAAAACGCCTGATGAACATCATCAGGCGTTTTGTATTTCAGGGCCAGATGTGGCCGTTCATGGTTATAAATTGCCACAGATTCTTTTAC
>NZ_JBQPOM010000015.1:0-116481 GCF_052220145.1 Vagococcus sp. WN89Y
TTGCCTGGCGGCACTAGCGCGGTGGTCCCACCTGACCCCATGCCGAACTCAGAAGTGAAACGCCGTAGCGCCGATGGTAGTGTGGGGCCTCCCCATGCGAGAGTAGGGAACTGCCAGGCATCAAATTTAGCGTGCTGATATGGCTCAGTTGGTAGAGCGCACCCTTGGTAAGGGTGAGGTCCCCAGTTCGACTCTGGGTATCAGCACCAGTTACAACGGTTAAAGTTCGGCACTTAAAAAAGAATTTGCCTGGCGACACTAGCGCGGCGGTCCCACCTGACCCCATGCCGAACTCAGAAGTGAAACGCCGTAGCGCCGATGGTAGTGTGGGGTCTCCCCATGCGAGAGTAGGGAATTGCCAGGCACCAAACAAAGCAGAAGGCCTCGTCGAAAGACGGGGCCTTTTGTCTTTTCAGTCAAAAATAAAAGAGCCATCCGCAGATGGCCCTGCTCTGAATAATCAATGAATAACCTGTGACAAGAATGCACGGGTACGTTCAGATGTGGGATTTGCAAAAAACTCTTCGGGCGGTGCCTGCTCAACAATCTCACCACGATCCATAAAGATCACGCGATCGGCAACGGTACGGGCAAAACCCATCTCATGCGTCACGCACAGCATCGTCATGCCGGACTCGGCAAGGCTTATCATTGTATCCAGCACCTCTTTAACCATCTCCGGATCCAGCGCCGACGTTGGTTCATCAAATAGCATAATCTTCGGTTTCATACACAGAGAACGGGCTATTGCCACGCGTTGCTGCTGCCCACCTGAGATTTGCCCTGGGAACTTATGCGCATGCTCTGCGATCCGCACGCGCTCCAGATAGTGCATGGCCAGCGCTTCAGCTTCCTTTTTCGGCAATTTTCGCACCCAAATTGGTGCCAGCGTGCAGTTCTGTAACACGGTTAAATGCGGGAACAAGTTGAAGTGCTGGAACACCATCCCGACTTCCTGACGCACCTTTTCGATGTTACGAATGTCTTCATCTAACTCAATTCCATCGACCACAATTCGCCCTTGCTGATGCTCCTCCAGATGATTGATGCAGCGTATGGTGGTGGATTTACCGGAGCCGGAAGGACCACACAGAACAATGCGCTCGCCCTGCTTAACCTGCAAATTGATATTTTTCAGCACGTGAAACTGCCCGTACCATTTATTAACTGCTTCGAGCGTAATCATCGCATCGCCAGCCTGAATAGTTGAATGACTCATAAGACTCCTTAGTGCGGTGTACGCCCGGTGTTAAAGCGCTTCTCCAGATGCTGGCTATAGCGCGACATGCTGAAACAGAAAATCCAGTAAACTAAGGCAGCAAAAACATACCCTTCAGTAGACATACCGAGCCAGGCCGGATCGACCGTCGCCTGTTGAACGCTGCTAAACAGATCAAACAGGCCGATAATGATCACAAGGCTCGTATCTTTAAACAGCGCAATAATGGTATTGACCAGGCCTGGGATCACCAGCTTCAGCGCCTGCGGCAAAATCACCAGACCCTGCGTCTTCCAGTAACCGAGCGCCAGAGATTCAGCGGCTTCATATTGCCCTTTTGGCAGTGCCTGCAACCCGCCGCGCACCACTTCTGCAACATAGGCGGACTGGAACAAGACCACCCCAACCAGCGCACGGATCAGCTTATCGATGCTGGTTCCCTCTGACATAAAAAGCGGCAGCATGACGGAAGACATAAACAGCACTGTAATTAGCGGTACGCCGCGCCAGAACTCGATAAAAATGACTGACAGCACACGTACGACCGGCATTGTCGAACGCCTGCCCAGCGCCAATAAAATCCCCAGCGGCAACGCGCCTGCAATGCCGACAGAAGCAATAATTAGCGTCAGTGTTAGGCCGCCCCACTGCCGGGTTTCAACGCGTTCCAGGCCAAGAAAACCGCCAAACATCAGCCACCAGACCACCACGGGGTAAACAATGGCCCAACAGGCGATATAGCGGCCACGTCGCGGTAACGCTTTTAAAAACATTGGTGCAATAGAGAGCAGGCCAATAATCAACGCGAGGTTAATACGCCAGCGCTGATCGTGGGGATAGAGGCCATACATAAACTGACCAAATCGTTCATGAATAAATACCCAGCAGGCTCCCTCTTTCGTACAATCGGCGCGCGTAGAACCCACCCAGTTTGCCTGAAACAGTGCCCACTCCAGCAACGGTGGGATCAGCACCCACATCAACCACAGACAAAAAATAGTCAGTAGCGAGTTCGACCAGCTGGAGAATAAATTTTTCCGTATCCACAGTACTGCGCCATTACTGCCTGTGGGAGCCTGGCGCGTAGCGGGAGAGAGGATCGCTTTTGTCATCTTCGCTCCTTAGCGCTCAACTAACGCAATGCGGCGGTTATAAATGTTCATTAGCAGCGAAATCGCCAGGCTGATAATCAGGTACACCGACATGGTAATCGCAATGGTTTCAATGGCCTGACCGGTCTGATTCAGCACCGTCCCGGCAAAGAGCGAGACCATATCCGGGTAGCCAATTGCGGCCGCCAGCGATGAATTTTTCACAATATTCAAATACTGGCTGGTTAACGGTGGAATAATGACCCGCAACGCTTGTGGAATAATCACCTGACGCAGCGTGACCGGGTTTGGCAGACCAAGCGAACGCGCGGCCTCGCTTTGCCCGTGGGGAACAGACTGAATGCCCGCGCGGATAATCTCGGCGATAAACGCTGAGGTATAGACCGACAGCGCAATGGTTAGCGCTGCCAGTTCGGGGATCAGCACCATGCCGCCACGGAAGTTAAAACCGCGCAGTTCAGGAATTTCCCAATGCAATGCCGGGCCGAACAGCCAGTGCGCCAACATCGGCAGAACAATAATCAGCCCCAGCGCGGTTGGCCATGTACGGCGCAGCTGGCCGGTCTTTGTCTGGTGCGCTTTATTGAAGCGAAACAGGCAGACAGTAACGAGCACGGTGATGATAATTGCACCAATCAGGGCCAGCGCTCCTTCACCCGTTTGCGCAGAGGGAATATAAAGCCCCCGGTTACTCAAAAACATCAGATCCCATGCGCTGACCGCCTGGCGAGGGCCTGGGAGATTGCGCAGCACGGCAAAGTACCAGAAGAAGATCTGTAGCAATGGCGGGATATTACGAAAGGTCTCGATATAAATTGTCGATAGCTTACGCAGCAACCAGTTATCGGAGAGGCGCGCAAGACCGAGGAAAAAACCGAGCAGGGAGGCAAACACAATACAAAGTGCTGAAACCAGCAGCGTATTGAGCAACCCAACCAAAAACACCCGGCCATAGGTATCGCCCTGCTGGTAATCGATCAGGTGCTGGACGATGCCAAACCCGGCGGCGCGATCGAGAAACGCAAAGCCGGAGGTGATCCCGCGGTTATTCAGGTTCGTCACGGTGTTATGGATCAAATAGATAGCGACAGCTACCACGGCGACAATCGCTATTATTTGAAACAGCCAGGCACGAACCGCAGGGTTTGAAAGGGATAACGCGCCTTTCACGGTTGGGCGGCGATGGAGCATAGTAAAACCTCAGTAACCATGACTCTGGATTGAGCGCCAGCCGAAACCGGCGCTCGTTACAGCATGCGTGAATCAACGCACCGGCGGAGCGTACTGAATACCGCCGTTATTCCAGAGATTGTTCTGGCCACGTTTGATTTTCAGCGGGCTTTCAGCGCCGACATTACGTTCAAAAACTTCTGCATAGTTGCCGACTTTCTTAACAATGTTGTAGGCCCATTTGTTATCCAGCTTCAGGTCCTTGCCGAAATCACCCTCTTTACCCAACAGATGCGCCATATCCGGCGTGGCCGGGTTCGCCGCTTTCTCGTCGACGTTTTTCGATGTCACGCCCATTTCTTCGGCGTTCAGCATGGCAAACAGCGTCCAGCGCACAACGGCATACCAGTCATCATCCCCACGGCGCACGACCGGCCCCAGCGGTTCTTTCGAAATCACTTCGGGCAGGACAATCCACTCGGCCGGGTTGCTGAGTTTGATTCGCAGGGCATACAGCTGCGACTGGTCAGAGGCCAGAGTATCGCAACGCCCGGACTCCAGCGCTTTAGCCGACTCATCGGAGCGATCAAACGTCACCGGGGTATAATTCATTTTGTTGGATTTAAAATAATCCGCGACGTTCAGCTCGGTATCTGTCCCGGCCTGGATACAAACGGTTGCGCCATCAAGCTCTTTAGCGCTTTTCAGCCCGGCTTTGTTATGGGTTAAAAAGCCAATGCCGTCGTAATACGTCACCCCGGTAAAGGAGAGGCCCATGCCACCATCGCGGGAAGAGGTCCAGGTGGTATTACGCGAGAGCAGGTCAACTTCGCCTGATTGCAGCGCGGTAAAGCGCTCTTTCGCCGTCAGCGGAGTATATTTCACCTTGCTGTCATCGCCGAACACAGCGGCGGCAACACCACGGCAAACATCCACATCAATACCGCTGAATTTACCGCTGGCATCCGCATAGGAAAAACCCGGCAGACCATCGCTGATACCACATTGAACGAAACCTTTCTTTTTTACGGCATCCAGCGTTGCACCCGCATGCGCCTGATTTGCCGCAGCAAACAGTACGCCGACAGCGGCCAGGCTGGCGATCATCATCTTTTTCATAATGCATCCTGTGTGGCGAAAACTTATCGTTATAAAAAGGCGCTCGGGAAACGCCTGAAACCCGTCTGTGGCTATGGCCAGACTCTTTAAAGCAAAGGTAGTGCCAGTTTTGCGAATGGCGTATTAAGGGGCGTCATATGCGCTATATGGAGAGTGTAGACAGGAAAAAATAAAAACATTGCTCTGCTGTGGTGCAAAATTACAACCTGTGCCACAAAACGGAGCAAAATTTTTTAACCGACAAGATGAGTTAACAGAGAAGTTTCCTCCGTTAATATAAGCAAAATATTGAATGGGTTTGATTTGTGAATGTCTTCACACTCCGGGCGAAGATATTCATAAGCAACAGCTTAATTCAGGGGCATACGTTGGCGAGCAGCGCTAAAGTGATGCTAAAAATTTACGCTGCACCCTTATAAAGCAAAAAGCGCGGGCATGCCGCGCTTGCAGAAACTACTTCGTCAGAGCCACGATACCGAGCGTCAACCCTGCCAGCGCCGCAGCGCCACCGGCGATAGCGCCAGCCGTTTCCCAGTTATCCTGCGTCGTTCCTTTCATGCAGGTATTGGTATGCACCAGACGCCCCTGATCGTCGTACACCGGTACGCAAGGTGAATCGTGAGCGCAGCCCGCAAGGACAGTGGAGAGCAATGCAACGGAAATGAATTTTTTCATAATATTACCTCGAATAATCGCGATTTCCGGCATATTTAATAGCGACGCGCCACCAGAACCGATATAAATATTTTACCATTGCGTATAAATTCTGTGATGCTGTAATAATCTCAAAGTATGTGCTTTGTAAACATCATGGAGATAAAAAAGGCCTTATAACGCAATAATGTAGAAAAAATGAAGCGGCAAAGAAAAATATTACCCGTATAAAAAAGGAAGGTATCTTGTAACCTTGCCGTAATTATCAGAACAATCCAGTTTCGCATAAGTAAAAATAAAAGTATCCGCAGGCGCTTTATTTTATTCAGGAAATACTTCCGGCCGCGATAAATTTATTACCATAAGCAGTAACTGATTCAGCGCTTACAGGTTTTCCTAATAAGTAACCTTGCAATGTGTCACAGCCCAGCTCTGTCAAAAATGCCTGTTGCTCTTCTGTTTCTACCCCTTCAGCCACAACTTTCAGGTTGAGCGTACTGGCGAGCGCGACAATGGCGGATACGATAGTCGCATCATCACCCTCTTTTCCCAGCTGGCGTACAAAGGCGCGATCGATTTTAAGTTCGCTCGCGGGTAAACGTTTCAGATAGAGCAGGCTGGAATACCCGGTACCAAAATCATCAATCGATGCCTGAATGCCCGCGTCGGTCAGTGCGGTCAATACCCGTACGCTTTTATCCGGGTTAATCATGGCTGTTGTCTCAGTCACTTCAAGAATCAGCTGTTGCGGTGGCACGTCATGTTGCTTTAATGCTGTGATAATCGTCTGCACTAAGTTCGGTTGCTCGAATTGCAGGGTGGACAGGTTCACCGCCACCGTCCATTGCAGATGCCCCTGGCTGCGCCATTCGCTGAGCTGGCGGCATGCTTCATTCACCACCCAATTACCCAGCGGAACGATAAGCCCGGTCTTCTCCGCCAGCGGTAAAAATATCTCCGGCGTCAAAATCCCCTGATACGGATGCTGCCAGCGCAGCAACGCTTCAAAGCCAGTAACCGGCCCGGAAGGTGCTTTGAATTTTGGCTGATAGAACAGGCGGAACTCCTGGCGCTCCAGCGCTAACCATAAATCATTGAGCAACTGCAGCTGCGATTGCGCCAGCGTGTTCATGGAAGGCTGGAAAAAGTGGTAGCCGTTACGCCCCATATGTTTCGTGTGATACATCGCTGCATCGGCGTTGAACATCAGCTCCCGCGCATTTTCCCCGTCGTGGGGATACAGCGCGATGCCAACGCTCAGCGTCACCATGACATCATAAGGATCGATAGTGAACGGTTTATCTATTGCGCGCACCAGAGTATTTGCAAGCGCAGCGGCTTCTTCGGGCGTGTTCATCCCGGTCAGCAGCACGAACTCATCACCACCGATACGCGCCAGCGTGTATTGCCCCTTGAGAGGTTGCTCCAGCCGCTCGGTGGCGGCAATGAGCAGTTTGTCGCCCACGTCATGGCCCCAGGCATCATTGACGGTTTTAAATCCGTCGAGATCCATAAACATCAGCGCAAAAAACGACCCTTCACGTTTGGCTTTGCTGATAGCCTGTTCCAGCCGGTCTTCCAGCAGCACACGGTTTGGCAGGCGCGTGAGCGTATCGTGCAAAGCCAGGCGAGCCAGCTCGCGGTTTGCGGCGGCAAGCGACGTTGCCAGTAATGAAGTGCGCGCCTGTAAACGTGCATCGAACATCGATACCAGCAGGGTTATCCCCAGCACAGAAAATGCCATTAGTCCGACCAGAATAGCCAGCCAGCTATTACTGAACCCTGAGTGCCCCGCCGTGTGTTGCGCAGGAAACTGGGCTGCCAGCATACCGATATAGTGCATACCGGCGATAGCTACGCCCATTAGAATTGCGGCTCCGAAGCGCATTATCGCAACCTGAGCGGCTTCATGACGCAAACGGAAGGTCAGCCACAGGGCCGCAAAGGAGGCTGCCAGCGCAACCGTTACAGACAAGGCAACCCAGCCTTTGTGCCAGATAATGGCGGGGGAGACCTGCAAGGCGGCCATGCCGGTATAGTGCATGGCTGCTATCCCGGAACCCATCACACAGGTGCCGGGTATCAGGCGGCGTAAATGTAGCTCAGGCGCACTGACCAGCCATAAGGCGAACAGGGAGGCAGCGATAGCAATAGCTAATGACAGGACGGTTAAAAATGGCTCATAGCGCATGTTCATAGACATGTTCATGGCCAGCATACCGATAAAGTGCATCGCCCAGATACCGATGCCCAGCGCCAGACCACTGCCGCTCAGCCAGACCCAGGAAGAGGGGCCTGTGTTGGTGGCAACGCGTCCGGCCATATTCAGGGCGGTGTAAGCGGCAAGGATGGCAACAATAAAAGAAACAACAACAAGGATATAGTCGTATTGGCTAACCAGCATGATGTCATCAACTCATTCACTAAGGGCGTTACGCATTACTACGGTCGTACGGCGAAAAGGGCTGAGACATTATCATCGTCTGGTGATGACGCAAAATGATTTAAAACCCTGCAATAACAGTGGAGATGGCGACACATTTATTAATTTTCGCCTCATTCAGTCACTTGCAGGTCCTTGCAGTTCACCAGTTTGAGAGGATTAACGGAATTCATATTGCGGCATTGCTCAGTGTCAGACGCGAAGTATTCCACGCTTTTCATGATCACCGCGTCTACCATCAGGAGAGACAGGGTGAATGCAACCAACCACCAATATTTGCGAATCATTCCATCACTCCTTTGTTTGCAACCATTTGTGTGAAATATACACGAATAAGACGTAAGGAAAAGAAGAGGAAAAGGGGATTTTTGGGGCTAATTCAGGCAATAAAAAAGGCGCTTCCCCATGCCGGTTTGCGCCTTTTTATCAATACAACTCACTGATTAAAATCAGTTCATGCCGTATTTTTTCAGTTTTTTACGCAGCGTACCGCGGTTGATGCCCATCATCTGTGCCGCGCGGGTCTGATTTCCACGGGTGTATTGCATCACCATGTCCAACAATGGCTGCTCTACTTCAGCCAATACCAGCTCATACAGGTCAGAAACGTCCTGGCCGTTCAGTTGAGCAAAATAGTTCTTCAGTGCCTGTTTTACCGAATCACGGAGCGGTTTTTGGGTTACCTGATCCTGAGAGTTAACGGTAGAAACGGTCAGTACGTCAGAATTTACGCGTTGTTCGAACATAGTTCTGTCAGCTCTTTATTTCTGTTTACGCAAAATTTTCGAAGTATGCCTCCAACGCCTCCAGCTGTTCGCTGGCGTCTTCAATAGCGTTGAATGTGCGCCGAAACTGGTCATTTGGAGCATGCTCCTGGAGATACCAGGAGACGTGTTTACGCGCGATTCGATAACCTTTTGCCTGACCGTAAAAGTCATGCAGTTCCCGAACATGCGCGCAAAGCAAGCGCTTAACTTCTGCCAGAGGCAGTGGAGCCAGCAGCTCTCCAGTGTCCAGATAATGCTGGATTTCCCGAAAGATCCAGGGTCTTCCCTGAGCTGCGCGGCCTATCATCAGGGCATCCGCCCCCGTATAGTCGAGCACAGCTCTGGCTTTAAGCGGGTCAGTGATGTCGCCATTCGCGATAACCGGAATGGAAACTTTCTGCTTTACTGCCCGAATACTGTCGTATTCAGCTTCTCCATTGAACAAACAGGCACGGGTGCGTCCATGAATGGTCAGAGCCTGAATACCACACTCTTCAGCCAGTTGGGCAATCTCTACGCAGTTACGGTGTTCCGGAGCCCAGCCGGTGCGAATCTTCAGCGTAACGGGCACGTCCACTGCATTAACCACCGCGCACAGGATTGACTTCACCTGGCTCGGGTATTGCAACAGGGCAGAGCCTGCAAGCTTGCGATTCACTTTTTTTGCCGGGCAGCCCATATTGATATCAATAATCTGGGCGCCGCTTTCCACGTTAATCCGTGCGGCTTCCGCCATTTCATCCGGGTCGCTTCCCGCAATTTGCACGGTGCGAATACCGGGTTCATCAATGTGCACCATCCGCAGTCGTGACTTGTCGCTTTCCCAAACCTGCGGGTTAGACGACATCATCTCGGATACGGTTAAACCTGCTCCCATCTCGTAGCACAGCGTCCGAAAAGGTCTGTCAGTAATGCCAGCCATGGGCGCTGCGATCAGGCGATTTCTGAGCTGGTGGTGTCCGATGCGCATGAGTTAAGAAATGACCATACTGTGACTGCAAGGCGGCGTATATTACGCATTTTTTGCACGAGATGAAAGGCCAAACTTTGAGCAATCCTCTGTTGTAGATCAAGGAATAACCAGCAAGACCTGTGCATAAAAATATTAAATAAGATTTTTCAGAGGCTTATATAAAAATGAAAAATTTTATATGGACGTTAAAAACCCACAAGTTATCTGATTTTTGTTGTGCGAAAGAGGCGAATCGTTGTTTTTTCACACAAAAAAAAAGCGGGTTTTGCGAACCCGCTCTCGTTTTGCGGCCAGCCGTTCAGGCCTCAAAAGGCGGCGTGGAATTTACTTTTTCCTGCCGGTGATGCGGCACCACTCCTCTTTTTCGACCACCGGATCGAGCGCAAAGCGTTCAGCATAGGCTTCGCACACACTTTCCGCCTGGCTGGCAAGAATACCGGAGAGGCCCAGCAAACCGCCCTCAACGGGCAGCACGCTGATTAACGGGGCCAGCTCACGTAATGGGCCAGCCAGAATGTTGGCGACCACCACATCGGCTTGCAGGGACTCTGGCTGGTCTTTCGGCAGATATAACGCAAGGCGTTCGGAAACCCCGTTGCGCTCGGCGTTGTCACGGCTTGCCTGGATAGCTTGCGGGTCGATATCAATACCGATAGCTTTCGCCGCGCCCAGTTTCAGCGCGGCAATCGCCAGAATGCCGGAACCGCAACCAAAATCGATTACCGTCTTGCCGGTGAGATCAAGGCCATCCAGCCATTGCAGGCACAAAGAGGTCGTTGGGTGCGTCCCGGTGCCGAACGCCAGGCCTGGGTCAAGCATAACGTTTACCGCATTTGGGTCCGGCACGTCGCGCCAGCTTGGGCAAATCCACAGACGCTCGCCAAAACGCATCGGGTGGAAGTTATCCATCCATTCACGTTCCCAATCTTTATCTTCCAGCTGCTCAATTTTATGGGCGAAGCCTGCGCCGAGCAGCAGGTGCTCGGAAAGCTGCGCAATAACCGCTTTCATGTCTGTTTCTGCGTCGAACAGGCCGATAACGTCCGTGTCACCCCACAGGCGAGTTTCGCCCGGTAATGGCTCGAACACCGGCGTATCGTGCGTGTCCTGGAAGGTAATGGACACAGCGCCTGCTTCCATCAGGGCATCGCTTAGATCTTCCGCATTCGCGCCGGTAGTGTTCAGTTTCAGTTGGATCCAGGGCATGGCTTAACTCTTTATCGATTGACTAAATATTCGGAGCTTGCGGCGCGGGTTGACCAAAGCGGTTCCCGATGACGAAAGCGAACAAACTTAACAGTAACGAAGGCACAATAGGGTGGAAACCCAGGTACTGTATGTTCAGCGTGGCGAGCACGGCATACAGTACGCCGCCGACGATCATTGCGCTTAACGCACCGGCAGCGTTGGCGCGCTCCCAGTACAGTCCCAGCACCAGCGGCCAGAGAAACACCGCTTCCAGCCCGCCAAACGCCAGCAGGTTCAGCCAGATGATCATCTCCGGCGGCCGCCAGGCTGCCAGCAGGAGCAACGCGCCAAGAATCAGCGTGATAGCCATCGACATCCGCTTGAGACGCGTTTCGTTGTGCAACTGCTCCGGGCGCATATCAAGATAGAGATCTTTAATGATCGTAGCGGAACTTTGCAGCAATTGAGCGTTGATCGTCGACATGATCGCTGCCATCGGCGCGGCGAGAAAGATCCCGGCGGCAAACGGCGGCAGCACTTTTACCATCAGGGTCGGGATCACCAGATCCGGCACCGTAAGGCCAGGGATCACCGCGCGGCCCAGCGCACCGGCCAGGTGCATGCCCAGCATCAGGATGGCCACGACAATGGTGCCGATAATGATCCCGCGGTGCACCGCCTTGCTGTCTTTATACGAGATGCAGCGCACGGCGGTATGCGGCAGGCCAATCACGCCAAAGCAGACGAGCACCCAGAAGGAGGTCATAAAGCTCGGTGACAGAATGTTGTCTGCGCCTTGTGGCGAGACCAGCTGCGGGTCGATTTGCTCAAGCGTACTGACTGCATTGCTCAGGCCGCCTGCAGCATGCACGACGCCTATCAGCAGCACAATGGTGCCAATCAGCATCACCAGCCCTTGCAGCGTGTCGTTCAGCACGCTGGCGCGAAAGCCGCCAAAAGCGGTATAGAGCGCAATGCTGACGCCGAAAATCAGCAGCCCGGTTTCGTAACGGATACCGGCGGCGGTTTCCAGCAGCCGTGCGCCGCCAATAAATTGCACGGTCATCGCGCCGACAAACGCAACCAGCAGGCTAAGACTTGCCAGCCACACCACCACACGGCTGCCGTAACGGGCAAGCAGCATATCGTTGAGCGTCACCGCGTTATAGCGGCGCGCAAGAATCGCAAACTTTTTCCCCAGAATCCCCAGCGAAAGCCAGACGGCTGGCAGCTGAATCATCGCCAGCAGTACCCAGCCCAGGCCATATTTATAGGCCGCGCCAGGGCCGCCAATAAACGAGCTGGCGCTGATATACGTTGCCGTCAGCGTCATTGCCAGCACAACACCGCCCATCGACCGGCTACCGAGAAAGTATTCATTCAGAAACGAGCCGGTTTTGCGTTGGCGCATGGCGTAGACCGATAGTCCAAACACCACCAGCAGGTAGGCGACCAGTGGCGTAATCACTTCAAGCTGCATCGTTATCCTCCAGAGAAATGTCGCGGAAGATAAAGCGCACCATCGCCCAGCACAGCAGAATAAACACCAGCGGCGTCAGCAGGCAGGCCATTTCAAACCAGTGCGGCAGCCCGGTAATGCCCGGAGCAGAATTCGGTATGTAAGCACACACCAACCAAACAGCAAGATAGAGAAGGGTTAGCCACAGCGCCCAGCGGGCTTCTTTATGAGCCTGAACAAATCGGCTGTCCATTTTGTTCCCTTGTGGATGATGAAAGCGGGGATTGTAACCCATGAAAAACGGCAGGGGAGAGAAAAAGAAAAAAGGCCGGAAAATCCGGCCTCTGGCAGCGAATGCAGATTATTTTTCCTGCAAACCGAGTTTTTTCTCCAGATAGTGGATGTTCGTTCCACCGTGCTGGAAGTTCTCGTCGCTCATAATGCGCATCTGCAACTCAATGTTGGTCTTGATACCATCAATGATCAGTTCCTGCAGGGCATTACGCATGCGGGCAAGCGCCACATCACGGCTCTCGCCGTAGCAGATAAGTTTGCCGATCATGGAATCATAATACGGTGGTACGGTATAACCCGCGTAAATGTGTGATTCCCAGCGCACACCAAAACCGCCCGGCGCGTGGAAGCGCGTGATTTTACCCGGGCTTGGCAGGAAGGTGTTCGGGTCTTCGGCGTTGATACGGCATTCCACCGCATGGCCTTTCACCACGACTTCTTCTTGCTTAATGGACAGCGGCTGACCGGCAGCGATACGCAGCTGCTCTTTGATCAGGTCAACGCCGGTTATCATTTCAGTCACCGGGTGTTCGACCTGAATACGGGTGTTCATCTCAATAAAGTAGAACTCACCGTTTTCGAACAGGAACTCAAAGGTACCTGCCCCGCGATAACCGATATCCACACAGGCTTTGGAGCAACGTTCACCGATGTAACGACGCAGTTCCGGAGTGATGCCCGGTGCCGGCGCTTCTTCGACCACTTTCTGGTGGCGGCGCTGCATGGAGCAGTCGCGCTCTGCCAGATAAATCGCGTTGCCCTGGCCATCTGCCAGCACCTGGATCTCGACGTGGCGAGGATTTTCCAGGTACTTCTCCATATACACCATGTCGTTGTTGAACGCGGCTTTTGCTTCCGCACGGGTCATGGAAATGGACTGCGCCAGCTCGGCATCGCTACGTACAACACGCATGCCGCGACCGCCGCCGCCGCCCGATGCTTTGATAATCACCGGGTAACCAATGCGTTTTGCAATGGAGCGGTTCAAATCCATATCATCGCCCAGCGGGCCATCGGAGCCAGGCACACAAGGTACGCCAGCCTTTTTCATCGCGCTGATTGCGGAGACTTTGTCGCCCATCAGACGGATGGTGTCAGCTTTCGGGCCGATAAAGATAAAGCCGGAGCGCTCAACCTGTTCAGCAAAGTTGGCGTTCTCGGAGAGGAAGCCATAACCCGGGTGAATCGCTACCGCGCCGGTGATTTCGGCGGCAGAGATAATTGCCGGGATATTCAGGTAGCTTTTTACTGACGGAGCTGGGCCGATACAGACCGTTTCATCCGCCAGTAAAACGTGTTTTAAATCGCGATCCGCCGTGGAGTGCACAGCGACAGTCTTGATGCCCAGCTCTTTACAGGCACGAAGAATACGCAGTGCGATCTCGCCGCGGTTAGCGATGACAATTTTATCCAGCATGTGCGCCTCGTTACTCGATGACGACCAGCGGCTCGTCAAATTCAACCGGTTGGCCACTTTCAACCAGAATGGCTTTCACCACGCCTGCCTTGTCGGCTTCGATCTGGTTCATCATTTTCATCGCTTCAACGATGCAGAGCGTGTCGCCCACGTTAACTTTCTGGCCGATTTCGATAAACGCTTTCGCGTCAGGGCTTGGGGTGCGATAGAAGGTCCCGACCATCGGGGAACGTACGATGTGACCACTGATTTCCGCGGCTGCCGCAGGTGCGTCCATTGCCGGTGCGGCTGCTGGAGCAACA
Source organism: Vagococcus sp. WN89Y (assembly GCF_052220145.1). NCBI lineage: Bacteria > Bacillati > Bacillota > Bacilli > Lactobacillales > Enterococcaceae > Vagococcus > Vagococcus sp. WN89Y. Next base: position 14,118 of record NZ_JBQPOM010000015.1, read on the forward strand.
GCGTTAGACAGAGCAGGTTGCTGCATCATCGGCGCGGCATAAGCCTGCTGCATTACTGGAAAGCCTGCATTCGCCGCGCTGCGGCTGATGCGTACAGACTCTTCGCCTTCAGAAATTTCCAGTTCGGAGATGCCTGATTCTTCAACCAGCTCGATCAGCTTCTTAATCTTACGAATATCCATGAGTGGGTTCCGTACTCTTTGTTTAGTGTGATTGTGACAAGCGTTTTACCGCTGTCTGTAATGCGTATGAATAGCCGTCCGCACCCAGTCCGCAGATAACGCCCGCGGCGATATCCGACAGATACGAATGGTGGCGGAAGGGTTCTCTTGCATGCACATTGCTCAGATGGATCTCGATAAACGGGATGCTCACCGCAAGCAATGCGTCGCGGATAGCAACACTGGTGTGCGTAAATGCGGCCGGATTGATCAGGATATAGTCCACATTGTCTTTAGCCTGATGAATACGGTCGATAATTGCGTACTCCGCGTTGGACTGAAAATGGTCAAGTTCGACATTAAGCGAAGCGGCTTCCAGACCTAAACGATTAACAATTTCGTCCAGCGTTAGCGTGCCATACTTCTCCGGTTCGCGGGTGCCGAGCATGTTCAGGTTCGGGCCGTTTAAAACTAAAATGTGTAACTTGCCAGCCATTATGCCGCTATCTCCTGCAATTCTCAGGTAAAAAACAAAATATACCTTTGATTCGCGATTGTCACCCTTTCAGAGGGTAAAAACCCCTGTCGGGAAAACTGAAGTCGGACATTATAACGATTTCGTAGCATTTGGCAGCTAAATACTGGTCTTATCAGGGAAGATTATCAACCTCCCCTGTAAAATCAGCCGTTAAAGCGTCATTTTCTGCGAAGAACTGCACAGAACACGATACTAACGCAACCACTGGCGGAATTTCTTGTAACGCCATGCTAAAAGCAGGGCCGCAAGAAGGGCATAGATAACAGGCTGCGGCGAGAGGATCTTCACTGACCACAGATAGTGTATGGGCGCAAGAATCGCCACAAGATAGACGCAGTTATGCAGCAGTTGCCAGCGTTTGCCCAATTTTCGCTGCGCCCATTGCGTAGACGTCGCCGCCAGCGCCAGCAAAATTAGCCAGCTTAGCAAGCCGAGCGTTAAATAAGGGCGCGACGTTAACTCCTGGCCTAACAGCTGTAAATTATTTATGCCAAGTTCCAGCAAGATGTAACTGGTCAGGTGCAGCGTGGCCCAGGCAAAACACCACAGACCGAGTAGCCGCCGGGTGCGGATCAGTAAAGGTTGCCTGGCAACGCGCGCAAGCGGAGCCACCAGCAGGCTGGCTAACAAGAACTTAAGCGCCATCCTGCCGGTAAAATGCTGGATATCTTTCGCCGGATCGGCGCTGAAATAGCCCTGGTTTGCAGCCCAGAACAGCCAGATAAAAGGCAGCAGCCCCGCCAGATGCAACGCCACTTTAAGCCAGGTGATGTTTTTTGCCGTCAGACGCACTCAAAAATTCTCCCGCAAATCCAGACCACGATACAAAGACGCTACGTCATCCGCATAGCCGTTAAACAATAACGTCGGCTGCCTTTTTACATCCAGCGCGCCGCCTGAGCCAATAAAACGTTCCGTGGCTTGCGACCAGCGCGGGTGATCAACATGCGGGTTTACGTTGGCATAAAAGCCATATTCACCCGGCGCGGCCAGGTTCCAGGTGGTCGGCGGCCTTTTACTGGTGAGTTTGATACTGACGATAGATTTGATGCCTTTAAAGCCGTATTTCCACGGCACGGTCAGGCGAATTGGCGCGCCGTTTTGCGGCGGCAGCGCTTTTCCATACACGCCCACTGTCAGCAAAGTGAGAGGATGCATGGCTTCATCTATACGTAAGCCTTCTATATAAGGGTATTCAAGACCGCCGCCGATAAAGCGATCTTTTTGCCCTGGCATCTCGTCAGGGGCAAAACGCGTCTGGAATGCGACATACTTCGCATTGCTGGTGGGTTCTACCAGCGACAGCAATTTATGCAGCGGGAAACCCACCCACGGCACCACCATGGACCAGGCTTCAACACAGCGCATGCGATAGATACGCTCCTCCAGCGGGAAACGCGCCGTTAACGCATCATGATCGAGCGTCAGGGGTTTCGCCACTTCACCATCAATGGTTAACGTCCAGGGTTCCGTTTTCATGGCGCCGGCATTAGCAGCGGGGTCGGCCTTATCCAGGCCAAATTCATAAAAGTTGTTGTAGCCCGTCACCTTCTCTTCCGGCGTGAGGGGGAGCGACGCATGCCACTCGGCGGGCTGCGTGAAATCAAGAGGTTTGCCCGCTGGTGCTTTCGGCCTGTCGTGCCCTTTAAACCAGTCCAGCAGATCGGCCTCGGCGGTGGGTGAAAGAGAGAGTGTCGCTGCGCTAATACCCAGCATTTTCAGGATCTGGCGACGTTGCAGCATAAATACGGATTCTGAGGTGACATCAGCTTCGGTCAATCTTTTTTTCATGGCTCCTCCTTTAATCGTTTGTAAGCATGGCGGAAAGACGAAACTTGTGCGAGTGGGAGTGTCAGTAAAGTTTGTAAATTACGCTTTTAATTTATTCTTCCAGTGTATTGCTGATTGGAAAATAATTTATGAGGGCTATACTCGCAACAATGAAACAGGGTATCGATTTACTTCTTATGCCTTAAGGCAATCCTGGCACGCGGCAATGCACGAAAGTTAGCACTTACTAATAAACTTGATTCGCGTCGGTGCCGCCTCGTTATTTATACAACGGAGTTAACACAAGGATGCGATTAACGACGAAATTCTCGGCATTTGTGACACTCCTGACGGGGCTGGCGGTTTTCGCAACCCTTATCGGCTGCTCGTTGAGCTTTTACAATGCCGTCCAGGGTAAGGTTGTTGAACGCGTTGAAGCGGTGGCAACCATAATTGACTCCCGCCTGGTTGCCACATCACCCGCGCAGCTATTACCGCAGCTTAATGAATTAATGGTACCGGTAGATGTTCTCACCGTAGAAATTAAGCAGGGTGAGCACTCGCTACTCAGCTATACCCGCCCGGGCGTATATGCGCCACCTGGCAGCAACTATCAATACCGCACGTTGTCGATAGCCTCGGTGAAAAACCCCGGCACAACGATAACTCTGACTTATCAGGACCCGATGGCGAACTATTTTCGCTCGCTGATTACCACCGCTCCGCTGACGCTGACCTTTGCTTTTATGTTGCTGATGGTGTTCCTCGCCGTTCGCTGGTTACGCCAGCAACTCTCTGGCCAGGAATTACTGGAGACCCGCGCCACGCGAATTCTCAACGGCGAGCGCGGCCCGCAAGTGCGCGGCAGTATTTACGAATGGCCGTCACGAACCAGTAGCGCGCTGGATATATTATTAACGGATATTCAGTTCGCCAGCGATCAGCGCAGCCGGATGGACACCCTGATCCGCTCGTATGCGGCGCAGGATACGCGTACTGGTCTGAATAACCGGCTGTTTTTTGACAACCAACTGGCAACCATTCTTGAGGATCAGGAAAAGGTCGGCTCGCACGGCGTGGTGATGATGATTCGCCTGCCGGATTTCGACCTGCTAAGCGACAGCTGGGGCATGAATGCAGTAGAGGAGCACCTCTTCACGCTGATTAACTTACTCTCCACCTTTATTATGCGTTATCCGGGCGCGTTGCTTGCCCGTTACCATCGCAGCGATTTTGCCGTCCTGCTGCCGCACCGCACATTAAAAGAAGCGGAAAGTATTGCCGGGCAAATTCTCAAAGCGGTAGATGGCCTGCCGCCGACGAAAATGCTGACTCGCGAAGATATGATGCACATCGGGGTGTGCGCCTGGCGCGGCGGGCAGTCCACTGAGCAGGTGATGGATCACGCCGAGGCCGCCACCCGCAACGCGGTTTTGCAAGGCGGAAACAGCTGGTCGGTCTATGACGATAATTTGCCGGAGCAGGGGCGCGGCAATGTACGCTGGCGAACGCTTATTGAGCAGATGCTCAGCCGGGGCGGGCCGCGCGTTTATCAAAAACCGGCGCTCAACCGCGACGGGCTTGTGCATCACCGGGAACTGATGAGCCGTATTTTTGATGGCAGCCAGGAAGTAATCGCCGAAGAGTATATGCCAATGGTGCTGCAATTCGGTTTATCTGAAGAGTACGATCGCTTGCAAATCACCCGGCTGATCCCGTTCCTCAGTTTCTGGCCGGAGGAAAATCTGGCGATTCAGGTGACGGTCGAGTCGCTCATTCGCCCGCGTTTTCAGCGCTGGCTGCGCGATACGCTGATGCAGTGTGAAAAATCGCAACGTAAACGGATTATTTTTGAACTTGCTGAGGCAGATGTTTGTCAACATATCAGCCGGTTACAGTCGGTGGTTCGTTTGATCAATGCATTTGGTTCGCGTGTTGCTGTTATTCATGCGGGTCTGACGCTGGTCAGCACCAGCTGGATTAAAACGCTGGATGTTGAATTATTAAAGCTGCATCCTGGACTGGTCAAAAATATCGAAAAACGCACGGAAAACCAGCTGCTGGTACAAAGCCTGGTAGAAGCCTGCAAAGGAACGCGCACGCGCGTTTTTGCCACCGGCGTGCGCGCAAAGAGCGAATGGCAGAAGCTGGTGGAATGTGGCGTATCAGGCGGTCAGGGAGATTTATTTGCCGCTTCCCAGCTGCTTGATAGCAATGTGAAAAAATATTCGCAAAGATATTCGGTTTGAACTGCCGTTTTAAGCGTTTTCACGTAGAATGATGCGCGCTGCCGTGTATGGGGGTGTGCTGGCCTGCCCGCCGGATCGTTGCAGCAAAAAAACAAAGCCGGTTTGATCTTTGACAGGTTGTAAACGTAATGTGCTGGAAAAATGGATCTTTTTGCTTCTGGACGAAATCATGTCGTTTTGCAACAAAGGAAACAAACTGCACTAATTTTCACCGCAGCAGATGATTTTTCCGCCTTGTCGCTGTTGCGTGTGGTTGGTAAAGTAAGCGGATTTTGTGTCCGCCCCAGCTTTCAGGATTATCCCTTAGTATGTTGAAAAAATTTCGTGGCATGTTTTCCAATGACCTGTCCATTGACCTGGGTACCGCGAATACCCTGATTTATGTAAAAGGACAAGGCATCGTACTGAATGAGCCTTCCGTCGTGGCCATTCGCCAGGATCGTGCCGGTTCACCGAAGAGTGTGGCCGCAGTCGGTCATGAAGCAAAACAGATGCTTGGGCGTACGCCAGGCAATATCGCGGCCATTCGCCCGATGAAAGATGGCGTCATCGCCGATTTCTTCGTGACTGAAAAAATGCTCCAGCACTTTATCAAGCAGGTTCACAGCAACAGCTTTATGCGCCCGAGTCCGCGCGTGCTGGTGTGCGTGCCGGTTGGTGCGACGCAGGTTGAACGCCGTGCAATCCGTGAGTCCGCGCAGGGCGCAGGCGCGCGTGAGGTTTTCCTGATTGAAGAACCGATGGCCGCGGCGATTGGCGCAGGCTTACCGGTTTCTGAAGCAACCGGCTCGATGGTTGTGGATATCGGTGGCGGTACGACTGAAGTTGCGGTTATCTCGCTAAACGGCGTGGTGTACTCCTCCTCCGTGCGTATTGGCGGTGACCGTTTCGACGAAGCTATTATTAATTATGTGCGCCGTAACTACGGCTCGCTGATTGGCGAAGCGACCGCAGAACGCATCAAGCACGAAATCGGCTCGGCATATCCGGGTGATGAAGTGCGCGAGATTGAAGTGCGTGGCCGTAACCTGGCAGAGGGGGTGCCGCGCGGCTTTACCCTGAACTCGAACGAAATCCTTGAGGCGTTGCAGGAACCGTTGACCGGTATCGTGAGTGCCGTGATGGTTGCACTGGAGCAGTGCCCGCCGGAACTGGCGTCCGATATCTCCGAGCGCGGCATGGTGCTGACCGGTGGTGGCGCGCTGCTGCGTAACCTCGATCGCCTGTTAATGGAGGAAACGGGTATTCCTGTTGTAGTTGCAGAAGATCCATTGACCTGCGTTGCGCGCGGCGGCGGCAAAGCGCTGGAAATGATCGATATGCACGGCGGCGACCTGTTCAGCGAAGAATAGTCCGCTCCAGGTTCGAAGCGAGCTGTCGCTTCGAACCTGTCTGGCCTGAGAATACGCAAAGCCTATGAAGCCAATTTTTAGCCGCGGCCCGTCACTGCAGATTCGCCTTTTTCTGGCGGTTCTGGTGGCGCTTGGAGTTATTATTGCAGATAGCCGCCTGGGTACGTTCAGCCAAATCAGAACGTATATGGACACGGCTGTCAGCCCTTTCTACTTTATTTCTAATGGTCCACGCGAATTATTAGACAACGTTTCCCAAACGCTGGCGTCGCGCGATCAGCTTGAGCTTGAAAACCGGGCATTGCGTCAGGAACTGCTGCTGAAAAACAGCGAGTTATTAATGCTAGGGCAGTACCGGCAGGAAAACGCGCGTTTGCGTGAACTACTGGGCTCACCGTTGCGTCAGGATGAGCAAAAAATGGTCACCCAAGTGATGTCAACGGTGAACGATCCGTACAGCGATCAGGTCGTTATTGACAAAGGCAGCGTTAACGGTGTCTATGAAGGCCAGCCGGTTATCAGTGATAAAGGCGTGGTCGGTCAGGTGGTCGCTGTTGCGAAACTCACCAGCCGCGTGCTGCTGATTTGCGATGCGACGCATGCGCTGCCGATTCAGGTGCTGCGTAACGACATCCGCGTGATTGCTGCCGGTAACGGCTGTACTGACGATCTGCAACTGGAGCATCTGCCTGCCAATACCGATATTCGCGTCGGCGACGTGCTGGTGACCTCCGGTCTGGGCGGCCGTTTCCCGGAAGGTTATCCGGTGGCGGTGGTCTCGTCGGTGAAGCTGGATACGCAGCGCGCTTACACGGTTATTCAGGCGCGCCCGACGGCGGGTCTGCAACGCTTGCGCTATTTACTGCTGCTGTGGGGAGCCGATCGTAACGGCGCAAACCCGATGCCGCCAGAAGAAGTCCACCGCGTTGCAAATGAGCGTTTATTACAAATGATGCCGCAGGTACTGCCCTCGCCCGATGCGATGGGCCCGCCTGCGCCGATGCCTGCACCGGCGACCGGCATTACACAGCCGCCGCCACCTGTCTCTCCCGGAGGGCAATAGTGGCAAGTTATCGTAGCCAGGGGCGCTGGGTTATCTGGCTCTCGTTTTTCATTGCGCTGTTGCTGCAAATCATGCCCTGGCCGGATTCTCTCATCGTCTACCGGCCAAACTGGGTATTGCTTATTCTGCTGTACTGGATCCTTGCGCTGCCGCACCGTGTAAATGTGGGTACGGGTTTTGCGATGGGAGCCATACTGGATCTTATCAGTGGTTCCACGCTTGGCGTGCGTGCGCTCTCTTTGAGTATCGTCGCCTATCTGGTCGCTCTGAAATTTCAGCTCTTTCGTAACCTGGCGCTCTGGCAACAGGCGCTGGTTGTGATGCTGCTATCGCTGGCGACGGAAGTGGTGGTGTTCTGGGCGGAGTTTTTGGTGATTAACGTTTCGTTTAAACCAGAAATTTTCTGGAGCAGTCTGGTCAACGGTGTGCTCTGGCCGTGGATTTTTCTTTTAATGCGTAAGATTCGCCAGCAGTTCGCGGTGCAATAAGGTTTTTATGACAGATATCTGGCTTGCCTCCGGTTCCCCCCGTCGTCAGGAGCTGCTCACGCAACTGGGCGTTGCGTTTGAGCGTATCGTCCCCGGTATTGAAGAGCAGCGTCAGCCGCACGAAAGCGCCCGGCAGTACGTTACACGTCTTGCCCGCGAGAAAGCGCAGGCCGGTGTCGCTATGGCCACGCGCGACTTGCCGGTACTCGGCGCAGATACTATTGTCACATTAAATGGTGAAGTGCTTGAAAAACCGCAGGACAGCTCGCATGCTGCCAGTATGCTGCGCCAGCTTTCCGGTCAAACACACCTGGTGATGACGGCAGTGGCGCTGGCAGATAGCCGGTATCTTCTTGATTGCCTGGCTGAAACAGAGGTGACTTTCAGAGTGCTGTCGCAAGCCGATATCGCCGCGTATGTCGCAAGCGGAGAGCCGCTGGATAAAGCAGGTGCTTATGGTATCCAGGGGCTGGGTGGCTGTTTCGTCAGGAAAATTAATGGTAGTTACCATGCCGTTGTGGGTTTACCACTGGTAGAAACCTGGGAATTGCTAAGCAATTTTAACGCACTGCGTGAAGGAAAAGATAATCATGACGGCTGAATTACTGGTTAACGTAACGCCATCGGAAACGCGCGTTGCCTATATTGATGGCGGCATCCTTCAGGAAATTCATATCGAGCGCGAAGCACGGCGCGGTATTGTAGGCAATATCTACAAAGGTCGGGTGAGTCGGGTACTTCCGGGTATGCAGGCGGCTTTTGTAGATATTGGACTGGAAAAGGCGGCGTTTCTTCACGCCTCCGACATTATGCCGCATACGGAGTGCGTTGCCGGAGAAGAGCAGAAAAACTTCACCGTGCGCGATATCTCTGAACTGGTGCGCCAGGGCCAGGACCTCATGGTGCAGGTGGTCAAAGATCCGCTTGGCACCAAAGGCGCTCGTTTAACCACCGATATCACTCTTCCGTCACGCTACCTGGTGTTTATGCCAGGTGCTGCCCATGTGGGTGTCTCCCAGCGTATTGAAAGCGAAGCCGAGCGCGAGCGCTTAAAGCAGGTGGTGGCGGGCTATTGTGACGAGCAGGGCGGTTTTATTATCCGTACTGCTGCCGAAGGTGTGTGCGAAGAGGATTTAGCATCGGACGCGGCTTACCTCAAGCGCGTCTGGACAAAGGTGATGGAGCGCAAAAAACGCCAGCAGACCCGCTATCAACTGTATGGCGAGCTGGCGCTGGCCCAGCGCGTACTGCGTGATTTTGCCGATGCGCACCTGGATCGCATTCGTGTTGACTCACGCCTGACGTATGAAGCGCTGCTCGAGTTCACCGCAGAATACATCCCGGAGATGACCAGCAAGCTGGAGCACTATACCGGTCGCCAGCCCATCTTCGACCTCTTTGATGTGGAAAACGAAATCCAGCGCGCGCTGGAGCGTAAAGTTGAGCTGAAATCGGGCGGTTATCTGATTATCGATCAAACCGAAGCGATGACCACCGTGGATATCAACACCGGCGCGTTTGTCGGACATCGCAATCTTGATGACACCATTTTTAACACCAATATCGAAGCCACGCAGGCGATCGCGCGCCAGCTACGCCTGCGCAATCTCGGCGGCATTATCATTATCGACTTTATTGATATGAATAATGAAGATCACCGCCGCCGCGTGCTGCATTCGTTAGAGCAGGCGCTGAGTAAGGATCGGGTGAAGACCAGCATCAACGGTTTCTCGCAGCTCGGTCTGGTGGAGATGACCCGTAAACGCACGCGCGAAAGCGTGGAACACGTACTGTGTAACGAATGTCCGACCTGTCATGGGCGAGGCACGGTAAAAACGGTGGAAACCGTGTGCTATGAAATCATGCGTGAAATCGTTCGTGTGCACCATGCCTATGACTCGGATCGCTTCCTGGTCTATGCTTCTCCTGCCGTGGCCGAAGCCCTGAAAGGCGAAGAGTCTCACGCGCTGGCAGAAGTTGAAATCTTTGTCGGCAAACAGGTAAAAGTACAAATTGAGCCGCTCTATAATCAGGAGCAGTTCGACGTAGTAATGATGTAATTGCGCGGCGTGCTGGTGCATGCGCGGTTTGGTTGACAAGGAGAGAGCGTGAGGCGACTGCCGGGGATTTTGCTGCTTACAGGAGCGACGCTGATAGTGGTTGTAGCGCTGCTGGTAAGTGGGCTGCGCCTGATCCTGCCCAGGCTCAACGACTGGCGGCCGCAAATCCTTGCCCAGATAGAGTCGCGTGCGGGCGTACCGGTGGATGCCAGCCAAATCCAGGCGCAGTGGCAAAACTTCGGCCCGGAGGTGGAAGTCCGCGATATCAACGCCTCGCTAAAAGATGGCGGCGAACTCTCCATTAAGCGCGTCACGCTGGCGCTGGACATCTGGCAAAGCCTGCTGCATTTGCGCTGGCAGTTTCGCGATCTCACCTTCTGGCAATTATCCGTTCGCACCAATACGCCGTTGCAAAGCAACGATCGCGGCGAAGGGCTTGCTGCCGATCGCTTAAGCGATCTGTTCTTGCGTCAATTCGATCATTTCGATCTGCGCGACAGCCGCATCAGCTTCCTGACACCCTCCGGCCAGCGTGCCGAGCTTGCTATCCCGCAGCTTACCTGGCTTAACAGCCGCGAACGCCACCGGGCGGAAGGGCAAGTCAGCCTCTCCAGCCTGACCGGGCAGCACGGGATCATGCAGGTACGTATGGACTTGCGTGATGATGACGGTCTGCTGAACAATGGCCGCGTCTGGCTACAAGCCGATGATATCGACGTCAAACCCTGGCTTAGTAAATGGATGCAGGACAACGTTGCGCTGGAGTCCGCGCGTTTTAGCCTCGAAGGCTGGATGACGCTGAATAAAGGAGAAATCGAAAGCGGCGATCTGTGGCTAAAGCAAGGCGGCGCCAGCTGGCAAGGTCTACAAACTACACACCGTATGACGGTGGACAATCTGACGGCGCATATCTCCCGGCAAAAGCAGGGCTGGCAGTTTGACGTGCCCGCCACACGCATTGCGATTGATGAGCACCCCTGGCCGCAAGGTTCGCTGAGTTTCGCCTGGATACCGGAGCAGGATGTCGGCGGCGAAAAGAGCGTGCGTAGCGATGAGTTGCGTATCCGCGCCAATAATCTTGAACTCAGCGCGATGGAAGGCCTGCTGCCAATCGCCGAGAAAATCTCTCCCCGGCTGTACGACATCTGGCGCACCATGCAGCCCAGCGGCCGCCTGGCGCAGCTGGCGCTGGACATACCGCTCCAGGCCACGGAACAAACCCGCTTCCAGGCGAGCTGGAAAGACATTGCCTGGAAACAGTGGAAAATGTTGCCTGGCGTTGAGAACCTCGGCGGCACGCTGAGCGGCAGTGTCGGTGACGGGCGTTTAAAGATTGATATGGCAAATGCGAAGATGCCCTATGAGACAGTTTTCCCCGCGCCGCTGGAAATTGCCCAGGGCGTTGCGACACTGTACTGGCAGAAAAACGCCCACGGTCTTCAGCTTGATGGGCGCGATATCGACGTCCAGGCCAACGCTGTTCATGCGCGCGGCGGTTTTCGCTATCTCCAGCCGCAAGAGGGCGAACCCTGGTTGGGTATCCTTGCGGGCATCAACGTGAGCGATGCCGGTCAGGCCTGGCGTTATTTTCCTGAGAACCTGATGGGCAAAGCGCTGGTTGCCTATCTCAGCGCGGCGATTAAAGGCGGTCAGGCAGAAAATGCCACGCTGGTTTACGGCGGCAATCCGCATCTGTTTCCCTATAAACACAATGAAGGCCAGTTCGAAGTGATGGTTCCGCTACGTAATGCGACCTTTGCTTTCCAGCCGGACTGGCCCGCGCTTGAGAATCTGGATATCGATCTGGATTTTATCAATGACGGTCTGTGGATGAAGAGCGACAAAGCCACGCTGGGCGGCGTGACCGCCAGCAATCTGACGGCAATCATCCCGGACTATCTCAAAGAAAAACTGCTGATAGATGCGGATATCAACGGGCCAGGAAAAGCAGTAGGCCCTTATTTCAAACAGACGCCGCTGCATGATTCGCTGGGCAGTACGCTGGATGAGTTGCAGGTTGATGGTGATGTGAGTGCTCGCTTACATCTTGATATCCCGCTTGACGGTGAGATGACCGTCGCCAAAGGGGACGTTCAGCTCAACAATAACAGCCTGTTTATCAAGCCGCTTAACAGCACGCTGCACAACCTCAGCGGCACGTTCAGCTTTGAGAACGGTAATCTGCAAAGCGAGCCGTTAAAGGCGACCTGGTTTAACCAGCCGTTAAACGTGGACTTTTCGACAAAAGAAGGCGAGAAAGCCTTCCAGGTGGCGGTGAATCTTGACGGCAACTGGCAGCCGTCACACATTGATGTTCTGCCCGCGCAACTGAGTAAAGCACTGCGCGGCAGCATGGCGTGGAAAGGTGATGTCGACATTGAATTGCCTTACGGCGGCGGGACGACGTGGAAGGTTAATCTTGATACGAATCTGAACAACATCACCAGCACATTGCCGCCGCCGCTTGATAAACCGGCGGGCAAAGCCTTGCCGGTGAAGCTGGCGGCCGAAGGCAATCTGAAGCGCTTTGAGTTGACCGGCAGCGCGGGCAGCACTAACCACTTCAACAGCCGCTGGCTACTGAATAATAAACTCACGCTCGATCGTGGTATCTGGGCATCAGACAGCCGGACGCTTCCGCCTTTACCGGAGCAGGCCGGGCTTGAGCTGAACCTGCCGCCGATGGATGGCGCTCAGTGGCTGGGGCTGTTCAAACAGGGCGTGGCGGATAACGTCAGCAGCGCTACCGTGTTCCCGCCGCGCGTCACGCTGCGAACACCGGCGCTGACGCTGGCAGGCCAACAGTGGAATAACCTGAGCATTGTCTCGCAGCCGCAGCTCTCCGGCTCGACCGTTGACGTCCAGGGGCGGGAGATCAACGGGACGCTGACGCTGCGCGATAATGCGCCGTGGCAAACCGCAATCCGCTACCTCTATTACAACCCGGCGAACACCGCACCTGACGATGAGGACATCTCATCACCGTCGACGCTACTGCGCGGCAAAACCCGGCTGGATTTCACCGGTTGGCCTGACTTGCAGTTACGTTGTGCCGAATGTTGGCTGTGGGGGCAAAAATATGGTCGTATCGACGGTGATTTCGCTATCAATGGCGATACGCTGAAACTGGAAAATGGCCTGGTGGACAGCGGTGTTGCACGCCTGACGGCCAGTGGTGAATGGGTCAACCGGAGCGGCGCTGAGCGTACTTCGCTTAAAGGCGAGCTGCGCGGAGAGAAAATCGATTCTGCGATGAGCTTCTTTGGCATCCCGTCGCCGGTGCGCGACTCACCGTTCAACGTAAACTATGACCTGCACTGGCGTAGCGTGCCCTGGCAGCCGCAAGAGGAGTCGCTGAACGGTATCCTGCGCGTGCGTCTGGGCAAAGGGCAGATAATCGATATCAATACCGGCCATGCGGGCCAGTTACTGCGCCTGTTCAGCGTCGATTCGCTGTTGCGCAAGCTGCGTTTTGATTTTAGCGATACGTTTAGCAGTGAAGGTTTTTGGTTCGACTCCATTCGCAGCACCTCCTGGATAAAAGACGGTGTACTGCACAGCGACGATACGCTGGTGGACGGCCTGGAAGCGGATATCGCAATGAAAGGATCGGTGAATCTGGTGCGTCGCGAGTTGGACGTTGAAGCCGTGGTTGCGCCGGAAATTTCGGCGACCGTTGGCGTAGCGACGGCTTTTGCCGTTAACCCGATTGTGGGCGTTGCCGTGTTTACCGCCAGCAAAGTCCTCGGCCCGCTGTGGAACAAAGTCTCCATTTTGCGTTATCGCATTACCGGCCCGGTTGAGCAGCCGCAGATCAACGAAGTCCTGCGCGAGCCGCGCCCGAACAAAAAGCAATGATTTGACGGCACCGACGAATTGCCTCAAGCTCCTTATAACGCACTTTTTACTGCCCGATGTGGCTGCAACGACGAGTAAATAATGATGAGTCTTAATCTGGTGAGTGAACAATTACTGGCAGCAAATGGCCTGAGCCATCAGGATCTGTTTGCCATTCTCGGTCAACTGACCGCGCGCCGACTCGACTACGGCGATCTCTATTTCCAGTCGAGCTATCACGAATCCTGGGTTTTAGAAGACAGCATCATCAAAGATGGTTCTTATAATATTGACCAGGGAGTGGGCGTGCGCGCCGTGAGCGGTGAGAAAACCGGTTTTGCCTATGCCGACCAAATCAGCCTGCTGGCGCTGGAGCAGAGCGCTCAGGCGGCGCGCACTATCGCGCGTGAAGAGGGCAACGGGCAGGTGAAAACGCTGGGCGCGGTCGAGCATACCAGCCTCTACACCAGCATCGATCCGCTGCAAAGCATGAGCCGTGAAGAGAAGCTGGATATTCTGCGCCGCGTGGACAAAGTCGCCCGTGCGGCGGACAAGCGAGTGCAGGAAGTGTCCGCCAGTCTGTCCGGCGTTTATGAGTTGATCCTCGTTGCTGCGACTGACGGGACGCTGGCGGCGGATGTGCGCCCGCTGGTACGCCTGTCGGTAAGCGTGCAGGTCGAAGACAATGGCAAGCGCGAGCGCGGTTCCAGCGGCGGCGGTGGTCGTTTTGGCTATGACTGGTTCTTGCAAGAAGAAGAGGGCGACGTGCGCGCCGAAGCCTGGGCTAAGGAAGCGGTGCGTATGGCGCTGGTGAATCTTTCAGCCGTTGCCGCACCGGCCGGGACGCTGCCTGTGGTGCTGGGTGCCGGTTGGCCGGGCGTGCTGCTGCACGAAGCGGTAGGTCACGGGCTGGAAGGGGACTTCAACCGCCGTGGTACCTCGGCGTTTAGCGGGCAGATGGGCAAACTTGTGGCGTCTGAGCTTTGCACGGTGGTGGACGACGGCACGATCGCCGATCGCCGTGGTTCGCTGGCCATTGATGATGAAGGTACGCCAGGCCAGTACAATGTGCTGATTGAGAATGGCGTGCTGAAAGGCTATATGCAGGACAAAATGAACGCGCGTCTGATGGGGATGAAACCAACCGGCAACGGGCGTCGCGAGTCGTATGCGCACCTGCCGATGCCGCGCATGACCAACACCTATATGCTGGCAGGGAAATCCACACCGCAGGAAATTATCGAGTCGGTTGACTACGGTATTTTTGCGCCGAACTTTGGCGGCGGCCAGGTGGATATTACCTCCGGCAAGTTTGTCTTCTCCACCTCTGAGGCTTATCTGATCGAAAAAGGTAAGGTCACCAAAGCGGTGAAAGGGGCGACGTTGATTGGTTCCGGGATCGAAGCGATGCAGCAGATCTCAATGGTCGGCAACGATCTGAAACTGGATAAGGGTGTCGGTATTTGCGGCAAAGAGGGCCAGAGCGTACCTGTCGGCGTGGGCCAGCCTACGTTGAAAGTGGACAACCTGACGGTGGGCGGCACGGCATAATGGCCAGGCAGGGAGAGCGCCTTCTCCCTGCTTTTGTCTCAAAATGGATAAAAAGGCGTTTTCTACAATCCGGGCTGTTTATTTAGTGTTCAAATGATGGGCTGTTACCCAAGGATACGTATCATGCACAGGAGTGCTTATGCCAGCAGTTTTGCCTACGGGCAGCCCGTTGTTCTACCCTGCTTCACCCCGGTTTTCTGACAGTAAAATCTTTCGCTTTTCCTTTATTATTCATCTGGTTTCAGTCAAAGCTTCGCCATCTTCGCGCACGGCTTCAAAGCGGCCAGAGCCTGCCGCGCTTGTTGATATAACACCCCGCAGGCGCCTGAAAATCGCGCGTTCTTCTGCATCCAGCGACTTGAAAACGGCACCCGCCACCTCGTCGTCATCCAAAAAATCAACCGACAAGCCGAAATCGATGTCGACGGCGCGCTCGTCAGGCAGAGCGGCCATCAGGCCTGCGCAGAAGCGCAAAAAGAAGGTGAAAACCAAAACGTCCTATTACGTTAAAAGCACCACAAATACGTTTTCACTGGTAAAGATCACCGCCGAACGTAGCGAGAAAACTTACGCGGATCGTCAGAGATAGGTCTGACGCCATGCAGGGAAACCTTAAACCCGGCGTCCCTGCATGCCCTGGTAAACCTTCGCCACGTAGATAAAATAATCCGTGAGATAGTTAATACACACCTGCACCTTAAGCGGCAGTTTGTCTTTTTCTGTGTAAAGCGCGTAGACCGGTCGCGGGTCGGACTGGTAGCGCGGCAGCAGGATCTCTAGCTGGCCGTTGTTGATCTCATCGATCACCCACATAAGCGGTACCAAAGCGATACCGGCACCCTGCGTCAACCAGCGCGTCAGGGTCATCGGATCGTTGGTGACAAAGCGCCCCTGAGGGATCAGGCGTGTTGAAATCCCTTCCGGGGCCACCAGTTCGAACTCATTATCCGGGCGCACGCTGTATTGCAGCCAGGAGTGATTTGCCAGGTCGGCCGGTTTTTCCGGCGTGCCGTACTGGGCGAGATAACTTTTTGCGGCACAGACCACCATCGGCATTGCACCGAGCCGACGAGAAAAAAGGCTGGAGTCCTGTAAAGCGCCGACGCGGATGACCAGATCCAGGCCAT
Source organism: Vagococcus sp. WN89Y (assembly GCF_052220145.1). Classification (NCBI taxonomy): domain Bacteria; kingdom Bacillati; phylum Bacillota; class Bacilli; order Lactobacillales; family Enterococcaceae; genus Vagococcus; species Vagococcus sp. WN89Y. The sequence goes on from NZ_JBQPOM010000015.1 coordinate 30,314, forward strand.
CGGCAATCAGATCCGGCGCCGGAATACCGGTCACCAGGTTGACGCTCAGGCCAGGATGTTCTTTCAGCATTTGCGCGGTCATTTTTGCCAGCACATTTTGCGCCATGGTTGAAGAACTGCCGATGCGCAGCGTGCCGATAGGGGTATTGTTAAACGCATAAAGCTGCTCGTGTACATCCTGCGCTTCATGCAGCATTCGGCGGCAACCCTGGTAGTAAATCTTCCCGGCTTCCGTCAGCCCCAGGCTGCGCGTGCTGCGGTTTAGCAGCTTCACCTGCAATTCATCTTCCAGTTTTGCCACCGTCTGGCTAATCGACGATACGCTCATTTGTAGTTGCCGGGCCGCCGCGGTAAAGGAACCCAGTTCCACCACTTTCGCAAAAACCGACATACGCTTTAGACGTTCCATTATTCACTCTGGCTTAAAAGTGATTTAGATCACACAATATAGATAACAGCATAACTGTTACGGTATTATACTATCAGCTAAGTAATAGATACGTCACTCTCGCCCTGGCTTTCCTGGCCCTTATTCCTGCGGTGACGTAAATAATCAATTTACCTGCACGCTCGCTAATCAAGGTCAACATGAGTCTGTTTCCCGTAATCGTGGTGTTCGGATTGTCGTTCCCTCCGATTTTTTTTGAGTTACTTTTGTCGCTGGCGATTTTCTGGCTGGTGCGCCGTGTGCTGATCCCCACCGGTATCTATGATTTTGTCTGGCATCCGGCGTTATTTAACACGGCGTTGTATTGCTGCCTGTTTTACCTGCTGTCGCGCTTGTTTGTTTGAGGTAGATGTGAAAACACTAACAAGAAATATCTCCCGCACCGCTATCACGATGGTGCTGGTTATCCTGGCCTTCATCGCAATTTTCCGTGCCTGGGTTTTTTATACCGAATCACCGTGGACGCGCGACGCGCGCTTTAGCGCGGATGTGGTCGCTATCGCCCCGGATGTTGCCGGGCTTATCACTCAGGTGAATGTACATGACAACCAACTGGTCAAACAGGGCCAGGTGCTGTTTACCATTGATCAGCCGCGTTACCAAAAAGCGCTTGAAGAAGCCGAAGCAGACGTCGCCTATTATGAAGCGCTGGTCAATGAGAAACGCCGTGAAGCCGGGCGGCGCAACAAACTTGGCGTCCAGGCCATGTCGCGCGAAGAGATAGACCAGGCCAATAATACACTGCAAACCGTGCTGCATCAGTTGGCGAAAGCTCAGGCGACGCGCGATCTGGCGAAACTGGATCTCGAACGTACGGTTATTCGCGCACCTGCCAACGGCTGGATAACCAACCTTAATGTTTACGCGGGCGAGTTTATTACCCGTGGTTCTACCGCCGTGGCGCTGGTGAAACAGGACTCTTTTTATATTCTTGCCTATATGGAAGAGACCAAGCTGGAAGGTGTGCGCGCCGGTTATCGCGCCGAAATCACCCCGCTGGGTAGTAACAAGGTGCTGAAAGGCACGGTTGATAGCGTCGCGGCCGGGGTCACCAACGCCAGCAGCAGCATCGATAGCAAAGGGATGGCCACCATTGATTCAAATCTGGAATGGGTTCGTCTCGCGCAACGTGTGCCGGTGCGCATTCGCCTCGACAGCCAGCAGGGGAATCTGTGGCCTGCCGGTACCACGGCAACCGTGGTGGTGACCGGCGAGAAAGATCGCGATGCCAGCCAGGATTCATTCTTTCGCAAAATAGCGCATCGCCTGCGTGAGCTGGGGTAATCGGTATGGGGCTGCTCACTATTGCCAGCCAGCATTTGCGCTTTGCCATCAAGCTGGCTTTTGCTGTCTCGCTGGCGCTATTTGTTGGTTTTCACTTCCAGCTTGAAACGCCGCGCTGGGCCGTGCTGACGGCGGCGATTGTCGCGGCAGGCCCGGCGTTTGCTGCCGGAGGCGAACCCTATTCCGGGGCGATCCGCTATCGCGGCATGCTGCGCATCATCGGTACATTTATTGGCTGTATCGCCGGGCTTGTCATCATCATCGCCATGATTCGCTCGCCGCTGCTAATGCTGATGGTTTGCTGTATCTGGGCCGGGTTTTGTACCTGGATCTCCTCGCTGGTTCGCGTGGAAAACTCCTATGCATGGGGGCTTGCCGGGTATACCGCGCTGATTATCGTTATCACTATCGAGACGGAACCGCTGCTGGCGCCGCAATTTGCCGTGGAACGTTGCAGTGAAATTGTTATCGGTATCGTCTGCGCGATCGCCGCCGATTTGTTGTTTTCCCCGCGCTCCATCAAGCAGGTTATTGATAATGAGCTGGATAGCTTACTGGTAGCGCACTACCAGTTAATGCAGCTTTGTATTAAACATGGCGACAGCGAAGAGGTGGACAAAGCCTGGGCTGCGCTGGTGCGTCGTACCACGGCGCTTGACGGGATGCGCACGAACCTGAAGATTGAGTCCTCTCGCTGGGGGCGTGCCAACCGCCGTTTAAAAGCGATTAATACCCTGTCGCTGACGCTGATTACTCAAGCGTGCGAAACGTATCTTATTCAGAATACTCGCCCGGAGCTTATTACTGATACATACCGTGAATTATTTGAGGAGCCGATCGAAACCGTGCAGGACGTGCACAGGCAACTCAAAAGAATGCGCCAGGTGATTGCCTGGACCGGCGAGCATGATACACCGGTGACGGTTTATACCTGGATTGGAGCGGCGACCCGCTTCTTGCTGCTTAAGCGCGGCGTTATCAGTAATACGAAAATCAGCGCCGTCGAAGAGAGTGTCTTGCAGGATGAAGTGGTGATAAAACCGGCCTCTGCCGAGCGTCATCATGCGATGATTAACTTTTGGCGAACCACCCTTTCTTGCATGCTCGGGACGCTGTTCTGGCTGTGGACCGGCTGGACATCCGGCAGCGGCACAATGGTGATGATTGCTGTCGTGACGTCGCTGGCGATGCGTCTGCCTAACCCGGCGATGGTGGCCAAAGATTTCGTCTACGGGATGTTATGGGCACTACCGATCGGGGCGTTTTATTTCCTCGTTGTCCTGCCATCGACGCAGCAAAGTCTGCTTTTACTCTGCATTAGTCTCGCGGTGCTGGCGTTTTTTATTGGTATCGAAGTGCAAAAACGGCGTCTCGGTTCGCTGGGAACGCTCGCCGGCACCATTAATATTCTGGTGCTGGATAATCCGATGACTTTTCATTTCAGCCAGTTTTTGGACAGCGCTCTGGGGCAAATTGTCGGCGTGATCCTCGCCATGCTCGTCATCCTGGTCGTGCGTGATAACTCTCAGGCGCGAACCGGGCGAACGTTACTGAACCAGTTCGTGGAGGCGGCAGTATCGGCTTTGACCACCAATACGGCCCGGCGCAAGGAAAACCATCTCCCGGCGCTTTATCAGCAGCTGTTTTTGCTGCTCAATAAATTCCCCGGCGATGTGGCGAAGTTCCGTCTGGCGCTGACACTTATCATTGCTCACCAGCGCTTGCGCGATGCGCCGATACCGGTAAATGATGACCTCTCGGCGTTTCACCGCCAGCTGCGACGCACCGCATCGCAGGTGATTGCCGCCGGGAGTGATACGAAACGTGCGCGCTATTTTAAGCAGTTGCTCGATGAGCTGGATATTTATCAGGAAAAATTACGCATCTGGCAGGCGCCCTTGCAGGTCACGGAACCTGTGAAGCGGCTAAGCAGCATGTTGCACAAATATCAGCATGCGTTAACCACCAGCTAGTAGCAAAACCGACGTCTCAGGCGTCGGTTTTTTTATGACTATACTTTATGGAGATACCCTAAATCACAGTTCGGGAGGACAAATGACAACCCAGGCACTGCAGGATAATGCGCTATTCCAGACCGGCTATTTGGTGGATGGCGTCTGGAAGTCGCTGGACGCAACATTTGACGTTCTTAACCCGGCAACCGGTGAGAAAATTGCCCGCGTCGCCAAAGCAGGCAAAAAGGAGACGGAAGAAGCCATTGCCGCCGCAGTACGCGCTTTCCCTGCCTGGCGGGCCAAAACCGCGAAAGAACGCTCGGCCATTCTCTATCGCTGGTATGAATTAATCATTGAAAACAAAAGCTGGCTGGGCCGTTTGATGACCACCGAGCAGGGTAAACCCTTGAAAGAAGCGGAAGGTGAAGTGGAATACGCCGCCAGCTTTATTCAGTGGTTTGCTGAAGAGGCGAAACGCGCCAACGGCGAGATTATCCCGCCGGTAAAACCTGGCTCACGTATTCTTGCGACGCGCGAACCGATAGGCGTCGTCGCGGCAATCACCCCGTGGAACTTCCCAATGGCGATGCTCACGCGCAAGCTTGGGCCAGCGCTGGCGGCGGGCTGTACCGGCATCATCAAACCGGCGAGCAGCACACCGCTCAGTGCATTTGCCCTGCTGGCTCTGGCGAAAAAAGCTGGCGTGCCGGACGGCGTGCTTAACGCAGTCGCGGGCAGTACGTCGGACATCAGCGATGCCATTATGGCCAGCCCGGATGTGCGGAAAATTTCCTTTACCGGCTCCACCGCCGTTGGCAAAACGCTGATGCGCAACGCGGCAGACACCATGAAAAAAGTCTCCATGGAGCTTGGGGGGAACGCACCTTATATCGTCTTTGATGATGCGGATATCGATGCCGCCGTAGACGGTGCTATCGCGAACAAGTTCCGCAACGCAGGCCAGGTTTGCGTCAGCGTAAACCGCTTCTATATCCACGAATCTGTGTATGACACGTTTACACAGAAACTCGCCGAAAAAGTAAATGCCCTGAAAGTGGGGAATGGCCTGGAAGAGGGCGTCGTGGTTGGCCCGTTGATTGAACCTTCTGCGGTAGAAAAAGTGCAGGAGCACGTTAACGATGCCGTCGCCAAAGGTGCCAAAGTGCTGGCGGGCGGCAAACCGCACAGCCTCGGCGGGAACTTTTGGCAGCCTACCGTGCTGGCAGATTGCAGCGATGGCATGAAGCTGGCGCATGAAGAGACGTTCGGCCCGGTCGCTGCGTGTTTTCGCTTTACCAGTGAGGAAGAGGTGATAAAACGCGCAAACGCCACTCCCTTTGGTCTGGCGGCCTATTTCTATACGCAAAATCTGCAACGTGTGTTTCGCGTATCCCAGGCGATTGAAAGCGGCATGATTGGTATCAATGAGTGCGCGGTTTCAACCGAGGTTGGTCCTTTCGGCGGCGTAAAAGAGTCCGGATTAGGCAGGGAAGGCTCAGTGCTGGGGCTGGAAGAGTACCTGGAAGTGAAAACGTTGCATATTGCAGGACTGTAATCATGCGGGCGGTGAAAGCCGCCCTGTCAGGCTGGTGGCGAAAAATAATGACTATTTACACATTTGATTTTAAAAATATTGCCGATCAACGGACTTTTTACCGCGAGTTTTCCCGTCAGTTCACGCTTGAGCGGGACAAAGTGCATGATCTTGACTCTCTGTGGGACACCATTATGGAGGAGACGCTGCCTTTGCCGCTAGATATTGAGTTCATCAATGTGTCGGAAATTAAACGACGCCGCTTCGGCGCGCTGATCCTGCTATTTGATGAGGCGGAGGAGGAGCTGGAAGGGCAACTTCGGTTTAATGTAAAATAAGCAAGCTGGCGTTTTCAGAACACGTTAATAAGGAGCTATGGTAGTATTTTAAAATAACAGAAATTAATTTTGTATGATTTTTATTTTATACGTTTTGATTTTTAAATGATGGGCAATGAAATCTGTCATCACTAAACCAGTGGAAGGTTAGTATGAAGAAGATATTTGCTCGAAAAATAAAATTTACGTCCTGTCTGTTTGGTACACTATTCTCAGGAAGCCCTTCTGCAGAGCCACCCTCCTTAGTCAGTAAAGAGATCCCTTACCAGACATTTCGCGACTTTGCGACGAATAGAGGGCCTTTTTCCCCCGGCGCGAATAATATCGTTATTAGAGATAAAAACGGCACATCGCCTGGCGTTATGAATAAAGCACCAATGCCGGATTTTAGCAGTGTGGATCGCCGGGGCGTCGCAACTATTGTGGCGCCTCAGTACGCCATATCTGTCTACCATAATTACCACGCACACTTTTTAGGCCTTAACTTTGGCAATGGTTATTATGATATGGTCGGCAGGGATAATATTTCCGATAAAGATTTTAGTGTTATTCGACTTAATAAAGTCGTGACTGAGAGTATTCCCTCGGTGATTTTCCCGGAAAATATGGATCCTGAAAAGTTTCAGGATCCATCACGATTCCCTATTTTTTACCGAATAGGCAGTGGAACCCAGGAAATAAAAGATAAAGAAGGGAATATTACACGTATCAGCAGCGGCTATCGCTTCCTTACGGGCGGAACAACCGGTACGCCATATTTAGACAGCCTGGGACGCCTGGTGACGCACTCCGGTGATATTTTTAACCCGGCTAATGGTCCGGTAAGTAGTTTTGCGCTTGCCGGTGACAGCGGTTCACCCTTATTTGCCTGGGATGCTTTGCAAAATAAATGGCTGGTCGTTGCCACGTTAAGCATGACCACGGATTATCGTTATGGCGAAAATGTGTACTCCGTTATTCCCCCGAATTTTGTGACATTAGCAAAGCAAAATTATAGCGATCCCCCGGTGGTTAGCCCCAGCAGTAACGCATTGATGGTGTGGCGGTTTAACCCGGCAATAGGCGGAGGAACCATTACTCAGGGAGAGAAAGTTTACGCCATGCATGGCCAGAGAGGGGAAAGTGCGCACCACGGGAAGGATCTCGCTTTCTCCGGAGTTGGCGGCGTGCTTCTGTTACAGGATGATATCAACCAGGGGGCAGGTAGCCTGACATTTTATGACAGCTATACGCTGATGCCGCAAAACGCGCAAACGTGGGTGGGAGGAGGCGTAAATGTTGCTTCTGATGCAAAAGTCATCTGGCAAGTGAATGGCATGCCGGGCGATAACCTGCATAAAATTGGCGCAGGGATACTGCAGGTGAACGGGCGAGGCATTAATCCTGGTGGGCTAAAAGTGGGAGATGGCACCGTTGTGCTGGCGCAGTTGCCGGACAAGGACGGTAAAGTTCAGGCGTTTAGCTCCGTTGATATTGCCAGCGGCAGGCCGTTGGTTGTCCTGACTGATGCCAGGCAGGTCAATCTGGACACCGTCTCATGGCGCTTTCGGGGCGGGAAGCTGGACGCGAAGGGTAATGATCTGACCTTCCGTCAGCTCAATGCTGCCGATCATGGTGCAGTGCTGACGAATACCGCCCAAAAGCGCGCTGATATCACACTGAACTACCAGGGGCAGCTTGCTGATATGCCGGTGCGCGAGTGGCAGCAGGCCAGGAAAGGCACGCCCGGTGACGTATATGGTTATCAAAATTCTTCTACGGGAACGACGGATTATTTTTTGCTAAAAGGCGAGAAATACTCCTGGTTTCCGCTCGATCAGCGTAGCGATGCCTGGTGGGAATTTATCGGGCACGACCGTGATGCCGCCTTAAGCACTGCGTTTGCGCGCCGTAAAGCCGCCGGTTATATGTTTCACGGGCAATTTAATGACAACATGAATATTTCGAACCGTGTCGAGGCCGATACCCGCGGCGCGCTGGCGCTTGATGGCAGCGTCGCTATTTCCGGCTCCTTCACCCAGGAAAATGGGCATCTTATTTTTCAGGGGCACCCGGTGATTCATGCGTACAATTCGCCCGAAACAGCAGAAAAGCTAAAAGGTACAGGTGACAACTCTCTCAGAACGCAGCCGGTTTCTTTTTTGCAACAGGACTGGGAAAGACGCACATTCAAATTAGCTAATCTGGTTCTCAAAAATACGCACTTCCACCTTGCCAGAAACGCTTCGCTCTATGGGAAAATTACGGCGCACCACTCAGCCGTTACATTAGGTAGCCCCTCGCTCTATCTTGATCTTAATGACGGCGGAGGCGTGACGAATCTCCCGCAGTCTGGAACATCGCGAGCCAGCCGTTATGATGACTTAAGCCGCTATGAGGGGGCAGTGTCCCTGGCTGATAATTCGGTGCTGACTATCCGGGAAAAATTCACCGGTAGCATTACCGGTCAGAACAGTAACGTTAACGTTGCCTCACGGTATGTTTTACTGGATGGGTACAGTTCTTTTCATCATACCCCGCTTACGCTTGAGCAGAACGCCAAACTTACCGCCAGAGCCGGATGGACGGGGAACTCAACCGTTACCGTCGGGCCTTCCGCCACGCTCGTGCTGACCGCAATGCCTGTACAGGCAAAACAGCAAGTCATCCCATCGTTTTATACCCTGATAGATAGTGCTGGCTATGAACTCAAAGAAGATTCGGTATTACGCGTATCGCCTTTTGTTTTTTTTACGGGAGATATCCACGCGCCACAGAGGGCGGTGGTGCACATGGGCACAAAAGATAATCTACGGCTGGCCGACAAGCTCACCCCGGAGCAGCAAAAAAAGGTGGTCATGTTTGGCGACTTTAAAAATAGTTGGCACGGGAATATTACCGCGCCGCAGGGGCGCGTTAACGTAACGGAAACACGCTGGCAAATACCGGGTAAAGCGCAAGTGGCTGACCTCTCGCTGGTTCGCTCGCTGGTCAGTTTCTCCGGCAGTGGCAAGGCATTCAACACGTTGACCGTAGAGAATTTACGGGCGAATAAATCAGGGATCGTACTGCGTACCGATCTTCAGGGAAGTGACAAAGTCGTGGTGACGAAGAGAGCCAAAGGCCAGAACAATACGCTGTTTCTTGATCTTCTTAAAAAGCCATCAGGCCAGGAAAAGATTTTTATTCCTTTGGTCATCGTCCCCACCGGCACCAGTGCCAAAATGTTTAAATTTGCTGGCTACGTGAGCGGTTTTAGTCAGTTACAGCCGGTGATGAGCGTTCGCCAGGAGGCCGGGACGACGCAGTGGATACTTAAAGGATTCGAATCGCGCCCTGACCCGGCAAAAACGGCGGTAGCCACTCGTTTTCTCGGGCTGGGATATAAAAAATTTATCACACTCGTTAATAACGTAAATAAGCGCATGGGTGAGCTGCGGGATACCCGAGAACAGGCTGGTTTATGGGTTCGGACGACCCAAAGTAGCGGATCGGGTGAAGAGGGATACGCGGATAATTACACGTTACTTCAGGCCGGTTTTGATAGAAAGCATCGCCAGCAGGGCGCAGACCTATTTACCGGTGTGATGGTCAGTTATAGCCACAGCCATGCGCGTGACCGCGAGTTTCGCGGCAACACACGCTCCTTTGGCGGTGGACTTTATGCGTCAGCGATATTTGATTCCGGAGCCTGGCTGGATGTTATCGGTAAATATATCCAGCACAAGAATGACTACCAGCTGAAATTTGCCGGGCCGGGGCAACAGAACGACACCACACATTCATGGTATGGCGGCCTGGAGATGGGCTATCGCTATCATCTGGCAACAGACTTTTTTATCGAGCCACAGGCAGAGCTGGTTTATGGTGCGGTGTCCGGCACTCGCTTGAAATGGCAGGAGCAAAACACAACCCTTGCAATATATCAGAAGAAATTTAACCCGCTTATCGGTCGGGCAGGTGTCACGGTGGGTAAACGTTTTAGTGGAGAAAACTGGGCTGTTACCTTGCGGGGAGGCCTGGATTACCAGGTCGATTTGCAGGCTAATGGCACAATGGTTTTGCGCGATGCCTGGGCAGAGAGACATACGGGCGGGAAAAAGGATAGCCGTATGCTATACCACGTTGGCCTCAACGGAGAGGTAAAGGATAATCTACGTTTCGGTCTGGAAGTGGAACGCTCTGCGTTCGGGCGATATAATATGAACCATACTTTTAATGCGAATATTCGCTATTCGTTTTGAGCGTTGCCGGACTCAAAAAGGCCCCTGGCAAGCAGGGGCAAGTCGTCGGACTAGACGACGAGGGTTTATTTGTACAGTTCTGCCGTTACGTGGGTGTGATCGCCAGTGCGTGCTTCGACGATGCGATAGCTGCTGGCGCCCGCTTTATCGGCTTTCGCTGACAGCTCCTGACGGATGTCCATCGGTACGCCAGCGATTTGAGAAACAGAGATGCTGCCCATCGGTTGCAGGTTGCTTGCCTGGTCGTTGTTTACAAGCGTAGCGGCACCTGCGCCGAAAGAAATAAGGGATGCAAGACCTAAAGATGCGATGATTACATTGCGTTTCATAATTGTCTCCAAAAGCTTGTCTCAACGGCGAGAAGGGTTGTACTGCTATTTTTATGCCTGGTGCCGTTGAGCGTTAATACACAGTTTTTTCAATAAAACTTATTTATACAGCTCAGCCGTGGCATGCCAGTGGGAACCGGTACGCGCTTCAATCACGCGATAGGCTGAAGCCCCTTGCTCGTCGGCTTTTTTGTCCAGCTGCGCGCGCATGTCCATCGGTGAGGATGCGATAGCGCCAACGGAAACGGTGCCCAGCGACTGGCGGGATTGCGCCTGTTCTGCATTGATGGATTCCGCTGCAAAAGCGCCGAATGACAATGCTGAAAGAAGGCTCATGGTGACTACAGTTGATTTAATATTCATGGTTCTTACCTCGTCGTATTCTTTTCTTAAATTTTTTTGTGGGGTCTTATTTCGTGACCCTCATCACAAAATCAAGTATACACTAATCACGCAAAAAATTAATACCAACCTAATTGTTGCCTGTGCAATTAATTATTAAGAAATGACGTTTTTATTACTTTTATGAATAAAAAAGCGCATGGCTGAGCTGAATTTATTAACGATAGCTAATAAAATCATATAGATATTTGATTTTGATTTTTCGTGCGGTGAGAAGCACTTAGTGGAGGAAATGAAACAGTAAATCGCACTAACTGTTAAATTAATTATGGTGGATCGTCACGTTTGAATGCAAAAGTGCCGAACATTCCCCCACAGCCAAAGCCGTGGGGAACCGACTCACAGTTCTTGTTCAAACAGCACAAGGATGGCTTCGTAGAGATCCTTCACCGTGAAACCTCTGGCCGGGGTGGTGAAAATCGTATCGTCGCCCGCGATAGTGCCGAGGATGCCTTCCGCTTTTCCCAGCGAGTCCAGCAGGCGGGCAATCAACTGCGCCGCTCCGGGGCTGGTATGGATAACCACGACCGCATCGTTATAATCGATATCCAGCACCAGATTCTTCAGCGGGCTAGAGGTGGTGGGGACGCCCAGTTCGACCGGCAGGCAGTAGACCATCTCCATTTTGGCGTTGCGGGTACGCACCGCGCCGAATTTGGTCAACATGCGGGAGACTTTGGACTGATTAATATTCTCGAAGCCTTCTTCCTGTAAAGCCTGGACAATCTCTCCCTGAGAACTGAATTTCTCTTCTTTTAGTAGCGCTTTGAACGCCTTAACTAATTCTTCTTGTTTTGCCGAGCTTCGCATAAATCACCCGTATTATGGCCGTGAAAACAACATTATTATGCATATTGATGCATTTTTATGCAATCAATCTCGCGGAGGAAATTCTGAAAAAAACCGTTGAAAGGCGCGGAGTTTACCAAATCCTGCCGCGAAGCACAGCAGCATGTGCGTTATGTCGCATTCAGAAGGAAAAAGTAAAATTAATGTTATGAAGTTGATGTAATTTTAGCGACTTCAGAGGCTATATTATAATCTCTTTATGTTAGTTCCTGAGTTTGCCGTCCTGTCGGTTATATTCACCCGCTAATAAGAACTAACAGTGTGCTACGCCACAGAATATTGGCGCATATATTGTCATCATTGTCAGGGTGAATTAAGGTCGTCGCAACGGAGTAACGAAATATTTAGCTAACCACAATAAGGAGTTTAGGATGAAAGTCGCAGTCCTCGGCGCAGCTGGCGGTATCGGCCAGGCGCTAGCCCTACTACTGAAAACGCAACTGCCTTCTGGTTCAGAACTCTCCCTGTATGATATTGCTCCTGTCACGCCTGGGGTCGCCGTTGATCTCAGCCATATTCCTACTGATGTGAAAATTAAAGGTTTCTCCGGCGAAGATGCCACGCCTGCGCTGGAAGGGGCCGATGTGGTGCTGATTTCCGCAGGCGTTGCCCGTAAACCGGGAATGGATCGCTCTGATCTGTTTAATGTTAACGCAGGTATCGTCAAAAACCTGGTGGCGCAGGTTGCGAAAACCGCGCCGAAAGCCTGCATTGGCATCATCACTAACCCGGTGAATACCACGGTCGCTATCGCGGCGGAAGTGCTGAAAAAAGCCGGCGTTTATGACAAGAACCGTTTGTTTGGCGTCACCACGCTGGACATAATCCGCTCCAATACCTTTGTTGCAGAGCTGAAAAATAAACAGCCGGGCGAGATAGATGTGCCGGTTATCGGTGGCCACTCAGGCGTCACCATTCTGCCGCTGTTGTCGCAGGTGCCAGGCGTGAGTTTTAGCGAGCAGGAAGTGGCCTCGCTGACCAAACGTATCCAGAACGCCGGTACCGAAGTGGTTGAAGCAAAAGCGGGTGGCGGCTCTGCAACACTCTCTATGGGTCAGGCCGCAGCACGCTTTGGCCTGTCGCTGGTGCGCGCCTTGCAGGGCGAGCAGGGTATTGTTGAGTGTGCGTATGTTGAAGGCGATGGCGAATACGCGCGCTTCTTCTCTCAGCCGCTGTTGCTTGGGAAAAACGGTATCGAAGAGCGCCGCGCTATCGGTAAGCTCAGCGCGTTCGAGCAGCAGTCACTTGATGGCATGCTGGAGACGCTGAAAAAAGATATTCAGCTTGGGGAAGATTTCGTTAACCGCTAAGTTTGCGTAAGTTAAAAAAAACCGGAGCCTGTTTCGCTCCGGTTTTTTTGTGCTTGTCAGTTGGTCGCCGGGTATTCGGCAATCGTCACCTGCAGCGTAAGTTTTTTGTCATCACGCATGACCTCTACCGGGATCTCGGAACCCGGACGTATCTCGGCAACCTGATCCATGGTTTCAAGCGCGGATACCGCCGGTTTGCCATTAACCGAAGTGATAACATCATTGATCTGAATGCCTGCGCGCGCCGCCGGGCCATCCGGTGATACTTCGTTTACCACAATCCCCTGAATCGGATCGATACCGCCGCCCTGGGCGTGTAGCGGTGCTATTTCCCGACCGCCTATCCCGATATAACCCCGAATAACGCGGCCATCGCGGATAAGCTTATCCATAATTTTGGTGGCCAGCTGGAAAGGAATGGCAAAACCGATGCCTTCCGGCGTTTCGCCATCGTTGCTCTTATCAAACGAGAGGGTATTAATGCCCATCAGCTCGCCCAGCGAGTTTACCAGCGCGCCGCCGGAGTTACCGTGATTGATAGAGGCATCGGTCTGCAAGAAATTCTGCCGACCCGTAGGGTTCAGGCCGATGCGCCCCGTGGCGCTAATAATCCCCTGGGTGATGGTTTGCCCGAGGTTATACGGGTTACCGATGGCCAGCACCACATCACCAATGTGTGGAATGCGCTTCGCGTTAATAGGGATAACCGGCAGCCCGCCGTTGGCATTCACTTTCAGCACCGCCAGATCGGTCAGTGAGTCCGAGCCAACCAGCAAGGCTTCAAATACCCGGCCATCCTGCAATGCCACGATAATCTGGTCCGCATCATTAATCACATGCTTGTTGGTAATGATATAACCACGCTGATCCATAATAACGCCGGAACCGAGCGTGCGGATTTCGAGACGATCGTGGGTAGAGCTGTTCAGGCTGCGGTTATAGACGTTCACTACCGCCGGTGCCGCCCGGCGAACCGCCTGGTTATAGCTCACGGGGGTTTCATCAGCGCTATCGAATTGATGCGCCGTGAGCGAGTTGTTCTGACGCAATGAGGGCATGGCGGCGATAATCAGTCCACCCACAACCACACCGATTGCAATCGAGCGTAAAAGCTTCACATACATGATGGGATAATCGTTAAAAAGGAATCGAACGCAGCATACCATGAGTTCTCCGGACATCCCATGCGCGCGATGCCCGGAGAAAAATGTTTAGCGCAACAGCAGGTAGATGCTGTCGTTTCCGCGAATGATATGCAGCGCAATCACCGACGGTTTACCTTCCAGCACCTTGCGCATTTCGGCAATCGACCGCACCCGATCGCGGTTGACGCCAATAATCACATCATCTTTATGCAGACCTGCCTGGGCCGCCGCGCTGCCTTTTTCGACATTATCGACGGTGATGCCTTTGGTGCCGTCTTTCAGTTGACCGTCGCTAAGCGAAGCGCCCTGCAAGGATGGCGCAATGATTTCCGCACTGGCAGACGAAGAGGTGCTTTTATCCAGCGTCACTTCAACATCCAGCGGTTTACCGTTACGCAGCAACCCGAGCTTCACTTTTGCGCCCGGTTCGGTGGTCGCAATGCGCGAGCGCAGTTCGGCAAAGCTGCTAAGCGGTTTGCCATTTAAACTGACAATCACATCACCAGATTTAATGCCTGCTTTCGCTGAGCCTGAATTAGGCAATACTTCGCTGACAAACGCGCCGCGCTGCACGTTCAGGTTGAATGCTTTGGCGATATCAGCGCTCATTTCGGTGCCTTTAATACCGAGCAGGCCGCGTTTTATCTCGCCAAACTGAATCAGTTGTTTTGAGAGCGTCTGCGCCATATTGCTTGGGATAGCAAAGCCAATCCCGACGCTGCCGCCGCCAGGTGCCAGAATCGCGGTATTGATACCAATCAGCTCACCGTTCAGATTGAGTAGCGCGCCGCCGGAGTTGCCACGGTTAATGGAAGCATCTGTCTGGATAAAGTTTTCCAGCCCTTCAAGATTCAGACCGCTGCGACCCAGCGCAGAAACAATCCCTGACGTTGCCGTCTGCCCAAGACCGAACGGGTTACCCACGGCAATGACGAAATCGCCGACGCGCAAATTATCCGAGTCGGCAACAGCGATTTGCGTCAGGTTGCTGGCATTTTGCAGTTGCAGCAGCGCGATATCACTCTGATCGTCGCTACCAATCAGTTTGGCATCGAACTCGCGGCCATCGTTTAACTGAACGCTGATTTTCTGCGCCTGATTAACCACATGATTATTCGTCAGTACGTAGCCTTTCACCGCGTCAATAATGACGCCGGAGCCGAGGCCTTCAAAAGGCTGCGCTTGTTGCTGATCCGGCAGCTCGTCGCCGAAATACTTTTTCAGCTCCTCCGGCACTTTCTGGCCTTGCATCGCCGTGCCCTCGACCTGCACGCTCACCACCGCGGGCAAAACCTTTTCCAGCACCGGCGCGAGGCTTGGCAGCGCGCCCTGACCGGGTATTTGCGACGGTATTGCCGCCACAGACGGGAAGGGTGCCGAGAGAGTTAACCCGACACTTAACGCAAATGCACTCAACAGCTGGGTTCGTCTATTCATCGCTGCTCGCTCTCGTAACCTAAGGTGGAAGGAATGGCGTCTCAAAACAGATTGATGTTATTGAAATTTCAACCGGGTAACAATGAGGTGAATGACTAAATAATAGCTGTGATGCGAAAGAAGGGACGGGCGCACGTTCAGCGCCCGTAAAAACGGTGACTATTTACGGCTGGAACCGCCGCGTAGCAGGCCGGACGCGCTGTCAGAATAGTCGCGCGGGATTTGCACCGGTGCCTGATCGTTATTGGCTTCCGACTCCGAGAGACGGTTGCGGAACGGATTTTCTTCAGCAGACATTTCCGGCAGCAGGCTGCTGGAGCTCTTCGCCATATGTTGGTAAAGCTGGCGGTAGTCATGTGCCATATTGTCCAGAAGTTCAGCGCTGCGGGCGAAGTGGCTCACCAGCTCTTCACGGTACTCTTCCAGCTCCGCTTTGTTTTTTTCCAGCTCATACTGCAAGGCCTGTTGTTGGCGCAATTTGCGGTTTCCAAAACGCATGCCCACGGCACCGATGATAATGCCGACCACCAATCCAATTAGCGCGTATTCCCAGGTCATGAACTTCTCCCGTTGTTTTGTGATTCCGTAGGGTAGTGGCAGCAAGCTCCATACCTGCGCCCGATATTGCCACTATAACCGCTAATAGCACAGAAGTGGAATCCTGACGCAGCATCGCGTAGTGTAGAGCGGCCTTTTTTTCGTCAAGCTAATAATAACACCATGCAGAGCCTTTCCCCGACATCGCGATATCATAATGCCCTCAACGAGGGTAGCCATCAGCCCGATGATGTGCAAAAGGAAGCCGTCGCCCGGCTTGATACGATTTACCAGCAGTTGCTTGCCCGTAACGAAAGCACGGTGCCGCCAGCGCGTGGCTTAAAGGCAGCGTTTGGCAAGCTGCTCGGCAAGCGAGATGCAGCTCAGCAAGAGCCGGTTCGCGGCCTTTATATGTGGGGCGGCGTCGGGCGCGGTAAAACCTGGCTGATGGATATGTTCTATCAAAGCTTGCCCGGTACGCGTAAGCAGCGCCTGCACTTCCACCGCTTTATGTTGCGGGTACATGAGGAGCTCACCAGCCTGCAAGGGCACAGCGATCCGCTGGAAATTGTTGCCGACCGTTTCAAAGCCGAAACCGATGTTCTGTGTTTTGATGAGTTTTTTGTCTCCGATATCACCGATGCCATGTTATTGGGCGGCCTGATGAAAGCGCTGTTTGCGCGCGGGATAACGCTTGTAGCGACCTCAAACATTCCTCCGGATAAGCTGTATCGAAACGGTTTGCAACGCGCGCGTTTCCTGCCTGCAATTGAGGCTATCAAACAGTTTTGCGACATTATGAATGTCGATGCGGGCGTGGATTACCGTCTGCGCACGTTGACACAGGCGCATTTGTGGCTGACGCCGCTCAATGCTGATACCACGCAGCAGATGGACAAACTCTGGCTGGCGCTGGCTGGCGCAAAGCGTGAGCATGCGCCTGAGCTGGAGATTAACCACCGGCAGATGCCCACGCTCGGGGTGGAGAATCAAACGCTGGCGGTGTCGTTTGCCACGCTGTGCGTGGACGCGCGAAGCCAGCATGATTACATCGCGCTTTCGCGGCTGTTCCACACGGTGATGCTGTTTGATGTCCCGGTGATGACTTCGCTGATGGAGAGCGAGGCGCGCCGGTTTATTGCGCTGGTGGATGAGTTTTACGAACGCCACGTCAAGCTGGTGGTCAGCGCCGCCGCGCCTTTGTATGACATCTATCAGGGTGAGCGCTTAAAATTTGAGTTTCAGCGCTGTTTATCTCGCCTGCAGGAGATGCAGAGTGAGGAGTATCTCAAGCGTTCGCATATGCCGTAACTGGCCGTTTTTGTTTTAATCTCAGCGCGCGTGGCAGGTTGCATAAACCCAAAGGAAATCATAAAAAGGGGTCGATCTTTGACCCTGAGTTCTCTATAATCCTGCGACCCCACGTTACAACAAGGTTTTTTTCCCGAAACTCTTGTGTGCCGGCAAACATATCCGAGGGGGTAGGTTTACTGGACAATGTCGTGTGAACCTCCATTTGTTTTTAGGCGTTTGGGTGTTCACCAACGTGTAACTAATTATTTGGGTAAGCTTTATAATGAAAACTTTTACAGCTAAACCAGAAACCGTAAAACGCGACTGGTATGTTGTTGACGCGACCGGTAAAACTCTGGGCCGTCTGGCTACCGAACTGGCTCGTCGCCTGCGCGGTAAGCATAAAGCGGAATACACTCCGCACGTAGATACCGGTGATTACATCATCGTTCTGAACGCAGAAAAAGTTGCTGTTACCGGCAACAAGCGTTCTGACAAAATGTACTATCACCACACCGGCCACATCGGTGGTATCAAAGAAGCGACCTTTGAAGAGATGATTGCCCGCCGTCCTGAGCGTGTGATTGAAATCGCGGTTAAAGGCATGCTGCCAAAAGGCCCGCTGGGTCGTGCTATGTACCGTAAACTGAAAGTTTACGCGGGTAACGAGCACAACCACGCGGCACAGCAACCGCAAGTTCTTGACATCTAATCGGGATTATAGGCAATGGCTGAAAATCAATACTACGGCACTGGTCGCCGCAAAAGCTCCGCCGCTCGCGTGTTTATCAAACCGGGCAACGGTAAAATCGTTATCAATCAGCGTTCTCTGGAACAGTACTTCGGTCGTGAAACTGCCCGCATGGTAGTTCGTCAGCCGCTGGAACTGGTTGATATGGTAGAAAAACTGGACCTGTACATCACTGTTAAAGGTGGTGGTATCTCCGGTCAGGCAGGTGCGATCCGTCACGGTATCACCCGCGCTCTGATGGAGTACGACGAGTCCCTGCGCTCTGAACTGCGTAAAGCTGGCTTCGTTACTCGTGACGCTCGTCAGGTTGAACGTAAAAAAGTCGGTCTGCGCAAAGCACGTCGTCGTCCGCAGTTCTCCAAACGTTAATTGTTTTCTGCTTCGGCAGTGCAATTATCGAAAAACCCGGTTTATACCGGGTTTTTTTATGGATAAAAATTGTGTTATCCACAGTATTCAATTGTTTATCATCTCTTTTTGAGCATTTCCAGAATCCCCCCACCACAAAGCCTGCAAAATCTGGTAAACTATCATCCAATTTTCTGCCCAAATGGCTGGGATTGTTCATTTTTTGTTTGTTTTTTGAACGAGAGTGACAGTGCGCGCGGGTGGTTAACCCAAAATCTGGCCGGTCGATGAAGTCCGGTAGTAGTAATATTGAATATACCTGGAGGTTTTCATGGCTGTCGCTGCCAACAAACGTTCGGTAATGACGCTGTTTTCTGGTCCTGTTGATATCTATAGCCATCAGGTCCGCATCGTGCTGGCCGAAAAAGGTGTCAGCTTCGAAATTGAACACGTGGAAAAGGATAATCCTCCTCAGGATCTGATTGACCTCAACCCGAATCAAAGCGTCCCGACACTTGTAGATCGTGAACTCACCCTGTGGGAATCACGCATCATCATGGAATATCTTGATGAGCGTTTCCCGCATCCGCCGCTGATGCCGGTTTACCCGGTTGCGCGTGGTGAAAGTCGTTTGTATATGCACCGTATTGAAAAGGACTGGTATTCCCTGATGAATATCATCCAGAACAGCACCGGTGCACAGGCTGATACAGCCCGCAAGCAATTGCGCGAAGAACTGCTGGCTATTGGTCCGCTGTTTACCCAAAAACCGTACTTCCTGAACGATGAGTTCAGCCTGGTAGACTGCTATCTTGCTCCGCTGCTGTGGCGTTTACCGGTTCTGGGTATTGAGCTGAGCGGTGCCGGTGCCAAAGAGCTGAAAGGGTATATGACGCGCGTATTCGAGCGTGACTCTTTCCTCGCTTCTCTGACAGAAGCCGAGCGCGAAATGCGCCTGGGCCGGGGTTAACTAATGGATTTGTCACAACTGTCTCCACGCCGCCCGTACTTGCTGCGGGCCTTCTACGAATGGCTGCTGGATAATCAGCTAACGCCGCATCTGGTTGTTGATGTGACGATGCCGGGCGTACGCGTGCCGATGGAGTATGCGCGTGACGGGCAAATCGTGTTAAACATCGCGCCGCGTGCGGTAGGTGGGCTGGAGCTGGCAAACGACGAGGTGCGTTTTAACGCGCGCTTCGGCGGCGTGCCGCGTCAGGTTGCCGTGCCGCTGGCCGCTGTGCTGGCGATTTACGCCCGGGAAAACGGTGCAGGCACCATGTTTGAACCGGAAGCCGCATACGATGAAGAGGCTGTCAGTCTGAATGATGATAGCAATGCTTCAACGCCGGAAAACGAGACAGTGATGTCGGTTATCGACGGTGATAAACCTGATAACGCAGAAGGTGAGGATAATAATCCTGATGACGATCCGCCGCCGCGCGGCGGGCGTCCTTCGCTGCGAGTCGTTAAATAGTACCAGTCAGGGCCTATCGGCCCTGATTTTTTGTACATAAAAAAGGAGACCTTCAGGTCTCCTTTTGCTTGTCGAAGGATTACACTTCCAGGTAGTTCAGAATACCATCCGCGGCTTTGCGGCCTTCGGCAATGGCCGTGACCACAAGGTCTGAGCCGCGCACGATATCACCACCGGCAAAGATTTTCGGGTTACTGGTCTGAAACGCGTTTTCGCTGCCTTCAGGCGCAATAACACGGCCCTGAGAATCCAGCTCGACGCTGTGTTTCGCCAGCCACTCCATGCTATGCGGGCGAAAGCCAAACGCCATCACGACCGCATCAGCGGGTACCACATGCTCTGAACCGGGGACGATTTCCGCGCGACGACGGCCTTTCTCATCCGGCGCGCCCATTTCAGTACGCGCCATTTTCACGCCGCACACATGGCCGTTAGCATTGATCTCAACACCCAGCGGCTGCACGTTAAACTGGAATTCCACGCCCTCTTCGCGCGCATTTTTCACTTCGCGCCGGGAACCTGGCATGTTCTCTTCGTCACGACGATAGGCGCAGATAACATGCTTCGCACCCTGGCGCACGGAGGTACGTACGCAGTCCATCGCCGTATCGCCGCCGCCCAGCACCACCACGCGTTTGCCTTCCATACTGACATACGGCTCGTTCGGCGTTTCACAAAAGCCCATAAGCTGTTTGGTGTTGGCTATCAAAAATGGCAGCGCATCAAACACGCCCGGCGAGTCTTCATTTTCCAGCCCGCCGCGCATGGATTGATACGTCCCGACGCCGAGGAAAACCGCGTCGTACTCTTTCAGCAGCTCATCGAGCAAAATGTCGCGACCCACTTCAGTATTGAGTTTGAACTCAATACCCATGTCGGTGAAAATTTCGCGGCGGCGGGTCATCACTTCTTTTTCCAGCTTGAAAGCAGGAATACCAAAGGTCAGCAGGCCGCCGATTTCCGGGTGGCGATCGAACACCACCGCTTTTACACCGTTGCGGGTCAGCACATCCGCACACGCCAGCCCTGCCGGGCCTGCGCCGATAATGGCCACACGCTTATCGGTCTGACGCACGCCGGTTAAATCAGGACGCCAGCCCATTTCAAAGGCTTTATCGTTGATATAGCGCTCGATGTTACCGATGGTGACTGCGCCGAATTCGTCATTCAGCGTACAGGAACCTTCGCACAGGCGATCTTGCGGGCAGACGCGCCCGCAGACTTCCGGCAGCGTATTGGTTTGATGCGACAGCTCTGCCGCCTCAAAAATACGCCCTTCGTTTGCCAGCTTCAGCCAGTTCGGAATGTAGTTATGAACCGGGCATTTCCACTCGCAATAAGGGTTGCCGCAGGAGATGCAGCGATCTGCCTGCGCTTTGGCCTGGCCTTCAGAAAAAGGCTCATAAATTTCCACAAACTCTATTTTACGCAGCTTCAGCGGTTTCTTTGGCGGATCAACGCGCTGTAAGTCGATAAACTGGTACACATTCTGACTCATCTGAATTCCTTACTGCGCCTGCACGCGCAACTCTGCCGCGCTACGACTACGGTGACCTAACAGGGCTTTCACATCGCTGGACTTCGGTTTTACCAGCGCAAACTTCGCGGCAAACGCAGGCCAGTTTGCGAGGATCTCTTCACCACGATGCGAACCGGTATGCTGCACATGCTCGGTGATAAGACCACGCAGATGCTCTTCATGAATAGCAAGATCATCAACGCTCAGCACTTCCACCAGCTCCGGGTTCACGCGTTTACGGAACTCTCCGTCCTCATCCAGCACATAGGCAAAGCCGCCGGTCATGCCCGCGCCGAAGTTGACGCCGGTTCTGCCCAGCACGCAAACAATGCCGCCGGTCATATATTCACAGCCATTATCGCCGATGCCTTCCACCACGGTGATAGCGCCGGAGTTACGCACGGCGAAACGTTCGCCAGCGCGGCCTGCGGCATACAGACGACCACCGGTTGCGCCATACAGGCAGGTATTGCCGATGATGCTCGCCTCGTGGCTGCGGAAAGCGGAACCGATAGGCGGGCGCACTGCTACCAGGCCGCCAGCCATGCCTTTGCCCACATAGTCGTTGGCATCCCCGGTCAGGTAAAGCTCGACGCCGCCTGCGTTCCACACGCCAAAGCTCTGCCCTGCGGTACCGCTGAAATAAGCTTTGATTGGATCGCCCGCCAGGCCCTGATCGCCATTCGTCTGGGCGATATAACCAGACAGCGACGCGCCCACAGAGCGGTCAGTGTTGCGGATATCGAACCAGAACGTTTTGCTCTGTTTCGCATCAACAAACGGCTTCGCCTGTTGCAACAGCTGCGCGTTGAGCACGCCGTTATCAAATGGCGGGTTCTTCTCCGTGCAGTAGAGCGCTTTGCCCGCATGCGGCTGCGCAGTTTCCAGCAGTTTCGCCAGATCCAGTTTTTGCTGCTTAGCGGTAAAACCATCCAGCTCTTTGAGCAGATCGGTGCGGCCAATCAAATCCACCAGGCGCTTCACGCCCAGCTGCGCCATCAGCTCGCGCGTCTCGCGGGCGATAAATTCAAAGTAGTTGGTCACTTTGAAGGGCAGGCCGTGATAGTGATTCTTACGCAATTTTTCGTCCTGAGTCGCTACGCCGGTGGCGCAGTTATTCAGGTGACAAATACGCAGGTATTTACATCCCAGCGCCACCATCGGGCCGGTGCCAAAACCGAAGCTCTCTGCGCCGAGGATCGCCGCTTTGATAATATCGAGACCCGTCTTCAGGCCGCCGTCGACCTGCAGACGAATCTTATGGCGCAGGCCATTTGCCACCAGCGCTTGTTGCGTCTCTACCAGACCAAGCTCCCACGGGCAGCCGGCATATTTCACCGACGACAGCGGGCTGGCGCCGGTACCGCCATCGTAACCTGCGATAGTGATAAGGTCGGCGTAAGCTTTTGCCACACCGGTTGCAATGGTGCCGACGCCTGGCTCTGACACCAGTTTGACGGAGATCATCGCTTTCGGATTGACCTGCTTGAGGTCAAAAATCAGCTGCGCCAGATCTTCGATAGAGTAAATATCGTGATGCGGCGGCGGTGAAATCAGCGTCACGCCGGGCACCGAGTAGCGCAGTTTAGCGATATACGGCGTCACTTTATCGCCCGGCAGCTGGCCGCCTTCACCGGGCTTCGCGCCCTGAGCAACTTTTATCTGGATGACATCCGCGCTGACCAGGTAGGCGGGCGTTACGCCAAAGCGCCCTGAAGCCACCTGTTTAATGCGCGACACTTTATGAGTACCGTATCGCGCCGGATCTTCCCCGCCTTCGCCTGAGTTCGAGAAACCGCCGAGGCTGTTCATCGCTTCAGCTAACGCTTCGTGCGCTTCCGGGCTGAGTGCGCCAATCGACATCGCCGCGGTATCAAAACGTTTAAACAGCTCTGTTGCCGGTTCCACATCCTCAAGGCTTACGGCTTCCCCGCCCGGATTAATCGCCAGCAGGTCGCGCAGCGTAGCCGCCGGACGTTCGTTGACCAGCTTTGAATATTCCTGATAGTCGCGGTATTCGCCGCTCTGCACCGCCTGTTGCAGGGTGCGTACCACGTCCGGGTTGTAGGCGTGGTATTCGCCACCGTGGACGTATTTCAGCAATCCACCTTGCGACAGCGGTTTGCGTGCCAGCCAGGCGCGTTTCGACAGGTTTAACAGATCCTGCTCAAAGTCAGCAAAACCCGCACCGCCGATACGACTCACCACGCCCTGGAAGCAGAACTCTGCCACTTCGTCGTGCAGGCCAACCGCTTCAAACAGTTTTGAGCAGCGGTAAGAGGCGATGGTCGAAATGCCCATCTTGGACATTATTTTATAAAGCCCTTTATTGATGCCGTTGCGGTAGTTCAGCATCACCGTGCGGTAATTCTTCTCGATAGCTTTGCTGTCGACCAGTTTTGCCAGCGTTTCATAGGCAAGATACGGGTAGATAGCGGTAGCACCGAAGCCCAGCAGCACGGCGAAATGATGCGGATCGCGGGCGCTGGCGGTTTCAACAATAATGTTGGCATCACAGCGCAGGCTTTTATCCACAAGCCGGGTCTGGATTGCGCCGACCGCCATCGGTGCCGGTACCGGCAGCCGGTTTTTCGCGATGTTACGGTCAGAAAGCACCAGCAGCACCGTACCGTCGCGCACCATCTGCTCGGCTTTATCGCACAGCGCTTTGACGGTGGCTTCCAGCGTGGTTTCGGTCACGTCAAAGGTGATATCCAGCGTATCGGCGCGATAGTGCTCCTCTTTCATCGTCGTCAGCTGTTTAAAGTCTGAGTAGAGCAGGATGGGCGATTTAAAGTTCAGACGATGCGCCTGGCCTTCGGCTTCACAGAAGACGTTCATTTCGCGGCCAATACTGGTGGAGAGCGACATCACATGCGCTTCACGCAGCGGATCGATTGGCGGGTTGGTCACCTGCGCAAACTGCTGGCGGAAATAGTCGTAAATAATGCGTGGCTGGCTGGAGAGCACGGCAAAGGGGGTGTCATCGCCCATAGAGCCGACCGCTTCCTGACCGTTTTCGCCCAGGACCCGAATAACCGAGTCCAGCTCTTCAAAGCTGTAATTAAACTGTTTCTGGTAGCTCGCCAGCAAATCATCATCCAGCTCGCGAATACCGACTTCCTCATCCGGCAAGTCTTCAAACGGCACCAGGCGGCGCACGTTTTTCTCCATCCACTCTTTATAGGGATGGCGGCTTTTCAGATCGTCATCCGTTTCAGCAGAGTGCAGGATGCGCCCGCCGCGGGTGTCGATAACCATCAGCTCGCCGGGGCCGACGCGGCCTTTTTCCACCACTTCGTCCGGCTGATAATCCCAGATGCCCACTTCGGACGCGCAGGTGATAAGTTTATCTTTCGTAATGACATAGCGCGCAGGGCGCAGGCCGTTACGGTCGAGGTTACAGGCGGCGAAACGACCGTCAGACATCACGATGCCCGCCGGGCCGTCCCACGGCTCCATATGCATGGAGTTAAAGTCGAAGAAGCTGCGCAGGTCCGGGTCCATATCCGGGTTGTTCTGCCAGGCAGGCGGCACCAGCAAACGCATGGCGCGCACAATATCCATCCCGCCCGCCAGCAGCAGCTCAAGCATATTATCCAGCGAGCTGGAGTCAGAGCCGGTTTCATTAACAAACGGCGCAGCGTCCTGTAAGTCCGGGATCAGCGGCGTTTTAAATTTATAAGTACGCGCGCGCGCCCACTGACGGTTACCGGTGATGGTATTGATTTCACCATTATGTGCCAGATAGCGAAACGGCTGAGCCAGCGGCCAGCGCGGCACGGTGTTGGTCGAAAAACGCTGGTGGAACAGGCAGATGGCCGATTCCAGGCGCAGATCGGCCAGGTCCAGGTAGAAACGCGGCAAATCTGCCGGCATACACAGACCTTTATAGATATTGACCAGGTTTGAAAGGCTACAGACGTAGAACTCTTTATCTTCCTGCAGGCGCTTTTCAATACGGCGGCGGGCGATAAACAGACGGCGCTCCATATCGCGCGGACGCCAGCCCGCCGGTGCATTGACGAAAATTTGCTCAATACGAGGCAGCGAGGAGAGGGCGATTTCACCGAGCACCCCTTCGTTGGTTGGCACATCGCGCCAGCCGACAATCGACAGGGTTTCTTGTTGCAGCTCTTCTTCGACAACACGACGTGCCGCGCTGGCTTTCTCTGCATCCTGATTAAGGAACAGCATACCAACGGCATAGTTTTTCGCTAAGCGCCAGCCGCGCTCTTCGGCGACGATACGAAAGAAACGGTCGGGTTTTTGCAGCAGCAGGCCGCAACCATCGCCGGTTTTACCATCGGCGAGGATAGCGCCTCGGTGCTGCATTCTGGCCAGCGCGTGAATGGCGGTACGCACTACCTTGTGGCTAGGTTCGCCTTCTATGTGGGCGATCAGGCCGAAACCACAGTTATCCCTCTCAAGGGATTTATCGTACAACATATCAGTGAACCTCCCCAGGCTCTGCGAGCCCCTCCCGATCGTTACGCACAGGCGTAAAAAGAGCATGGCGACGGGGCAATAGCCTCGCGTGTCGCCCTCTTTAATATCCTTTTCGCATCGATTCACAAGTGTTGAGGACTTGCTTAAGAGGGAATCTCAATAACTGCATAAATATGATGAGCAGACCGCTCATCCAGAAAGCTTCCAGCGGATTTCCAACTTATCGGGAATCCGCACACAGGTCAAATGCCTGGCTTATTGGTGAGGTTAGGGATGAAAATGAAGTTATCTTATTGAAATAAAAATGTAATTTAACATTTTTTGATTCTGCGGATGCGGTGCAAGGCAGGCACAGAGTGTGATCTGACTCACTATCGAAAAGCGCTATTCCTGATGTTCTGTTCTGAGTGACGATTTAATGGCAGATAATAATGCTGCTTTGCGTGCGCAAGGCGCATAAACCCACTGTTTTTGGCTGATTTCACTATTTAGAGAAAATAACCGCTGAATATAAGCAAAAGTAATTGGCTGCTCGGTGCATGAAATAGCGATTATAGTGATTGATTATGCAATGAATATAGCCTTCCCGGGCGATTGATCCAGGTCATCGCCAATGAAAGCTAAAAGTGGCAGGCTACGCCCTTTCCTCCGGGCGGCCTTTCAGAATTATGCAGTTACAGAAATTAGTCAATATGTTTGGCGGCGATTTAGCGCGTCGCTATGGTCAAAAAGTTCATAAACTCACGCTACACGGCGGTTTTAGCTGCCCTAACCGCGACGGCACCATTGGCCGTGGCGGCTGCACCTTCTGCAATGTCGCCTCGTTTGCCGATGAAGCGCAGCAGTTTCGCTCAATTACCGAGCAGCTCGCGCATCAGGCGAACCTGGTCAATCGCGCCAAACGCTACCTCGCCTATTTCCAGGCCTATACCAGCACCTGGGCGGAAGTGCAGGTGTTACGCGATATGTACCGGCAGGCCGTCAGCCAGGCCAGTATCGTCGGGTTATGCGTCGGGACGCGCCCTGATTGCGTGCCGGAAGCGGTACTGGATCTGCTGTGTGAATATCACGAGCAGGGGTATGAAGTCTGGCTGGAGCTGGGCCTGCAAACTGCACATGATAAAACCCTGCATCGTATTAATCGCGGGCACGACTTTGCCTGCTATCAAAAAACGGCACGGCAGGCGCGTGAGCGCGGCCTGAAAGTGTGCACGCACCTTATCGTCGGTTTACCCAAAGAGCGGCTTCCTGACTACCTGGAGACCGTTTCACGCGTGGTCGAAACGGGCGTTGATGGCATCAAACTGCACCCGCTGCATATCGTGACCGGTAGTATCATGGCAAAAGCCTGGGAAGCGGGAAGGCTAAATGCTATCGGCCTTGATGAATATACGGTGGCGGCTGGAGAGATTATCCGCCATACACCGCCAGAAATTATTTTTCACCGTGTCAGCGCCAGCGCTCGCCGCCCAACATTACTGGCGCCGCTGTGGTGTGAAAATCGCTGGACGGGCATGGTTGAACTGGACCGCTATCTACGTGAAAACGGGTCGCAGGGGTCAGCGCTGGGGCGAAGCTGGCAGCTTCCCGACTAAACTGGCCGTTAATAAACCCGGAACCCACGCCGCATTTTTCGCACAAGTTACAACCTGTTGCTCAGAATTGGGTATTATTGTGCCGAATAGTTTGAGGAAATCTCTATGAAGCAAATCCGTTTACTGGCCCAGTATTATGTCGACCTGATGATGAAGCTGGGTCTGGTGCGCTTTTCGATGTTGCTGGCGTTGGCACTGGTGGTTCTGGCTATTGTGGTGCAAATGGCTGTCACAATGGTGCTGCAAGGGCAGGTAGAGAGTATTGATGTTATCCGCTCTATCTTTTTTGGCCTGCTGATTACCCCCTGGGCGGTCTATTTCTTGTCGGTGGTGGTTGAGCAACTGGAAGAGTCGCGCCAGCGTTTATCGCGCCTGGTGGAAAAGCTCGAAGAGATGCGCGACCGCGACCTGAAACTGAATGTGCAGCTAAAAAATAATATCGAGCAGCTTAACCAGGAAATAAGTGACCGCGAAAAAGCCGAGGCGGAGCGCAGAGAGACGCTTAAAAAACTCAAAACAGAGATGCAGGAGCGCGAGCAGACGCAAATCCAGCTCGAACAGCAATCCACTTTCCTGCGCTCTTTCCTCGACGCGTCGCCGGATCTGGTTTTCTATCGCAATGAAGACAAAGAGTTTTCCGGCTGTAACCGGGCGATGGAGCTACTGACGGGCAAGAGCGAGAAGCAGTTGATCCACCTGAAACCGCAGGACGTCTATTCGCCTGAGGCGGCAGAAAAAGTGATTGAGACGGATGAAAAAGTTTTCCGCCATAATGTGTCGCTAACCTATGAACAGTGGCTTGATTATCCCGACGGGCGCAAAGCCTGTTTTGAAATCCGTAAAGTGCCTTACTACGACCGCGTCGGTAAACGCCACGGGTTGATGGGGTTCGGGCGCGACATTACCGAGCGCAAACGCTATCAGGACGCGCTGGAGCGCGCCAGCCGTGATAAAACGACCTTCATCTCAACCATCAGCCATGAGTTGCGTACGCCGCTCAATGGTATCGTTGGCCTGAGCCGTATTTTGCTCGATACAGAACTGACGCAAGAGCAAGAGAAATACCTGAAGACTATCCATGTCTCTGCCGTGACGCTGGGGAATATCTTCAATGATATTATCGACATGGATAAGATGGAGCGGCGTAAGGTTAAGCTGGATAATCAACCGCTGGACTTCACCAGTTTCCTCGCAGACCTGGAAAACCTCTCTGGTCTGCAGGCACAGCAGAAAGGGCTGCGTTTTGTGCTGGAGCCTGCGCTGCCGCTGCCCCATCAGGTGATTACCGATGGCACACGCCTGCGGCAAATCCTCTGGAATCTTATTAGCAATGCCGTGAAGTTTACCCGCGACGGGCTGGTCGTGGTGCGGGTTAGCTATGGCGAAGGCGAGATGCTGCGCTTTGAAGTGCAGGATTCGGGTATCGGTATTCCCTATGAGGAGCAGGATAAAATCTTCGCCATGTATTATCAGGTGAAAGATTCCCACGGCGGAAAACCAGCAACTGGTACCGGCATTGGCCTCGCGGTGTCAAAACGGCTGGCAAAAAGCATGGGCGGCGATATTACCGTCAGCAGCCAGCCAGGCATGGGGTCTGTCTTTACCCTGACGGTACATGCGCCAGCGGTGGCCGAGGAGGTCGATGACGCTTTTGCTGACGATACGATGCCGCTACCGGCGCTGCATGTGCTGCTGGTGGAGGATATCGAACTTAATGTTATCGTCGCGCGCTCCGTGCTTGAGAAGCTCGGCAGTAGCGTGGACGTGGCCATGACGGGCAAGGCCGCGCTGGAGATGTTCAGTCCAGGCGAATACGACCTGGTGCTGCTGGACATCCAGTTGCCGGACATGACCGGGCTGGATATTTCACGGGAACTGACCCGCCGCTACTCGCGCGATGAGCTGCCTCCGTTAGTGGCGCTGACGGCCAATGTGCTGAAAGATAAACAGGAATATCTTGAAGCCGGTATGGATGATGTGTTGAGCAAACCGCTGGCGGTCCCGGCATTAACTGCCATGATTAAAAAATACTGGGACGCTGCGACAGAGGAGGAGGAGCACGTGACTACCGCAGGAAATGACAAAACGCAAACACTGCTGGATACCGCCATGCTTGAGCAGTATATCGAGCTGGTTGGCCCGAAACTCATCACCGACGGCGTAGAGGTGTTTGAAAAAATGATGCCGGGCTACCTGGCGGTGCTGGAATCAAACCTGACCGCGCGCGATCAGAAAGGTATCGTTGAGGAAGGGCATAAAATTAAAGGCGCTGCGGGCTCTGTCGGGCTACGCCACTTGCAACAGCTGGGGCAACAAATTCAGTCGCCCGATCTCCCTGCCTGGTGGGATAACGTGGGGGACTGGGTCGAAGAGATGAAGCAAGAGTGGCAGAACGATGTAGCGGTACTGAAAGCCTGGGTGGCAAACGCCGGAAAAAAATGACCCCGGATAAACCGGGGTGCGCGAATACTGCGCCAACACCAGGGAAACCGTGGCTGCGCCGTAATAGTTAGTTGTTTTTGCAAAGGGCGCAGTCAAAAAAATCAGACCGCACGCACATAAGATAGCAAATCTTAAATGATTTGTTACATCAATCAGTGAAATGTGTGAAGCATGGCGCTCTTATCAAAATTTTTAATTATCCCCGAAACGGTGACTAAAGGATGAGCGGAATGAAAAAAGTGGGCGTTATTCTCAGCGGTTCAGGCGTTTACGATGGCGCAGAGATACATGAAGCAGTCATTACACTTTTAGCAATCGCGCGCAATAACGCACAGGCTATATGCTTCGCGCCAGATAAAAGTCAGAGCGATGTAGTGAATCATCTAACAGGAGAGGTGATGGCAGAGAGCCGAAACGTGCTGATTGAATCGGCCCGTATAGCGCGTGGTGCCATCTTTCCTCTCGCGCAGGCATCAGAAAACGATCTGGATGCGCTGATTGTGCCCGGCGGTTTTGGTGCTGCGAAAAACCTCAGCAACTTTGCGCGTCTTGGCAGCGAGTGCACTGTCGATAGCACCTTTTCAGCGCTGGTAAAAAATATGCACCAGGCGGGTAAACCGCTGGGCTTAATGTGTATTGCACCGGCAATGCTGGGGAAAATTTTTGATTTTCCGCTGCGTCTTACCATCGGTACGGATGTTGATACCGCCGAAGTCCTGGAAGAGATGGGCGTTGAGCATGTGCCTTGCCCGGTAGACGATATCGTGGTCGACGAGGAGAACAAAGTGGTGACCACGCCAGCTTATATGCTGGCAGAGGATATCGCTCAGGCGGCAACAGGCATCGAAAAACTGGTCGCGCGCGTGCTGGCATTGACCGAATGAAGACGATGTTCCGTGGGCCGCTGAAAACAGTACTGAAACGTATTTTGCTGCGCATTGTGCTGGTTTTGGCTGTTTTCTGGGGGGGCAGTATTGTCCTGTTTAGCTTCTTACCGGTGCCGTTTTCTGCCGTTATGATTGAGCGGCAGCTTGGCGCATGGTTTTCCGGTGATTTCAGCTATGTTGCGCACTCAGACTGGGTCAGTATGGATGAGATCTCGCCGTGGATGGCGCTGGCCGTTGTGGCGGCGGAAGATCAGCGTTTTCCCGATCACTGGGGGCTTGATGTATCGGCCATCCAGAAAGCATTGTCGCATAACGAGCGGCATGAAAACCGTATTCGCGGCGCATCGACTATCTCCCAGCAAACGATGAAAAATCTGCTGCTGTGGGATGGCAAAAGCTGGGTGCGCAAAGGGCTGGAAGCAGGGCTGACGCTGGGGATGGAAGCCGTATGGAGCAAACGGCGGATCCTGACGGTTTATCTTAATATTGCCGAGTTCGGCGACGGCGTGTTTGGCGTGGAAGAAGCGGCGCAGCGCTATTTTCATAAGCCCGCCAGTCGGCTTTCCATGTCGGAAGCCGCGCTGCTGGCTGCGGTGCTGCCAAACCCGATACGTTTTAAAGCGGCATCGCCCTCCGGCTATGTACGTAACCGCCAGGCATGGATCATGCGCCAGATGCGCCAGTTAGGCGGCGAGAGGTTTTTGCAGGAGAACAAGCTCTATTAATCTTCGTCGAAGCCTGCGATAAACAGCGCGATCACCGCATCCAGCGCTTCCTGCTCCTGCGGGCCGCTGGCTTCTATCTCAATCTGCCGCCCTTTTGCGGAATCCAGCATCAGCAAGGCAATCACGCTGCTGGCTTCCGCGACGGTGCCGTCTTCGTTACGCAGCAACACTTCCGCATCAAACCCCTGCACCAGCTCGAACAGTTTCATTGCCGGGCGTGCATGCATGCCCAGCTTGTTGGTGACTTCTACGGTCTGTTTTACGGTCATGTTTTGCGTTTTTCCAGCGTACGATGACGGGACTGAACGTTTTTACCCCGCGAGCGGAAGTAATCCGCCAGCTGTTCTGCGATATACACAGAGCGGTGTTTCCCGCCGGTACAGCCGATAGCAACGGTCAGGTAACTACGGTTATTGGTCTCCAGCATCGGTAGCCACAGCTCAAGATAACTGCGCGTCTGGTAGATAAAATTGTGAACTTCGGTGTGCCGGTCTAGAAACGCGGCGACGGGTTTATCAAGGCCGGTCATTGGACGCAGCTTCGGGTCCCAGTGAGGATTGGGCAAAAAGCGGACGTCAAAAACGTAATCCGCATCGATAGGAATGCCGTGCTTAAAGCCAAAGGATTCAAACACCATCGTCAGTTCGCGCTCGCGTTTACCCAGCAGGCGTGTGCGCAGCATCTCTGCCAGCTCATGCACTGACATCTCTGAAGTATCAACAATGAGATCGGCGCGGGAGCGCAGCGGCTCCAGCAGGTTGCTCTCTTCATCGATGGCGCTTTCCAGCGAGAGATTTTTGCTGGAGAGCGGATGCAGTCGGCGCGTATCGCTGTAGCGGCGGATCAGGGTGTTGCGATCCGCATCCAGAAACAGCAGCTGCGGGGAGAACACGTCCGGCAGGTTATTCATCGCCTGCTCAAAGATCTCAGGCGATTCGGGCATATTGCGCACATCAATGCTCACGGCTGCGGATATTTGACGATCGGCAAGGGAGCGCGCCAGATCCGGCAGCAGTACCACCGGCAGGTTATCGACGCAATAAAAGCCCATATCCTCCAGGGCGCGCAGCGCAACTGATTTGCCAGAACCCGAACGACCGCTGACAATCATCAGGACCATGAACCATTTCTCCTCAGGTCGACGGATAAAAAGGCTAACTTCCCGTTACGCATCGTCGTTTTCACCTTCCGTCTGCGTAATGATTTGATATAACTCTTCATCGCTTTGCGCGGCGCGCAGGCGTCGGCAAATCGTTTTGTCCGCCAGCCGTTTCGCCACCAGCGACAGCGTATGCAGGTGCGTTTTGGTTTGATCTGCCGGAACCAGCAGGGCAAACAGGAGATCGACAGGCTGATTATCAATAGCGTCGAAAGGGATAGGCGTTTCGAGTTGCACAAAAACGCCAACGGCACGAAGCGTGTCTTCTTCGAGTTTACCGTGCGGAATGGCAAGACCATTGCCAATACCGGTGCTGCCCATTTTTTCGCGGGTAAGTATCGCTTCAAAAACGACCTGCGGCGGCAGGCCAAGCTGTTTTGCAGCCAGTTCGCTGATAATTTCCAGCGCACGCTTTTTGCTCTGGCAGTGCACGCCGCTACGAGTACATTCCTGGTTAAGAACAGTGCTCAGTTGAAGAGCCGAATCGTTATTCATAGTAATTTCACCTGAGCGGCGCCAGTGCAAGAACCCTGCCGGGTTGCGGCAGGGTTCCACGCGCCAAACGGACGCTCGGACAATTAGTGTTGTTTCAGTTTATCTTTATGCTTCGTCAGTTGCCTCGCCAGTTTATCAATTAAACCGTCGATAGCAGCATACATATCCTGCCCTTCCGCACTGGCATGAAGCTCGCCTCCATTGACATGCAGTGTTGCATCCGAAGTGTGAGTCACTTTCTCCACTTTCAGCACAATATAGACCTGATTGATCCTCTCGAAATATTGCTCAAGCTTAGCAAATTTATTGTTCACAAATTCGCGCAGAGCATCCGTAATCTCAACGTTCTGTCCTGTGATGTTAAGCTGCATAGTGTCTTCCTTATCGGTTGGGTCACACCAGCTGCTTGCGCTGGTTAGACGGCGGAATGGATAAAGATTCGCGATACTTAGCCACGGTACGCCGCGCAACCATGATCCCTTGACTGGAAAGCATTGTTGTCAGCTTACTGTCGCTAAGCGGTTTCGCTGGGTTTTCTGCGGCGATTAATTTTTTAACCAGCGCACGAATAGCCGTCGAGGAGGCTTCGCCGCCGCCTTCGGTGCTCACATGGCTTGAGAAAAAATATTTAAGTTCGAAAATGCCGCGGGGACTGTGCAGATACTTCTGGGTGGTGACACGAGAAATAGTGGACTCGTGCATATCAACAGCGTGGGCGATATCCGCCAACACCATCGGTTTCATAAATTCTTCGCCCTGCTCAAAGAAGGCCTGCTGCTGTTCTACGATACAGCGGCTGACGCGAAGCAGGGTGTCGTTACGGCTTTCAAGGCTCTTAATCAGCCATTTCGCTTCCTGCAAATTGCTGCGAATAAACTGGCTGTCGGCTTCGTTGCGCGTGCCGCTGCACATGGCGGCGTACTGCTGATTGATTTGCAGGCGGGGAATGCTGTCGGAATTGAGTTCAACCACCCAACGACCATTATGCTTACGCACCAGCACATCCGGGATGACATATTCCGGCTCGCCGGTCTGAATCGACTGACCCGGACGAGGGTCCAGCGACTGAATAAGATTTACCGCTTCTTTTAGCACGTCTTCTTTCAGGCGCGTGACACGCATCAGCGTGCGGAAATCATGGTTAGCCAGCAAGTCGAGGTGCTCGCTGATAATCAGCCGGGCTTCCTCGCACCACGGGGTGTTTTTGGCAAACTGTGAGAGCTGAACGAGCAGGCAATCGCGAAGATCGCGCGCGGCAACGCCGACAGGATCAAAACGTTGGATGCGCTTTAACACCGCTTCGACTTCATCAAGGCCAATGGTTTCATTGCCCATGCTTTCCAGAATCTCTTCCAGTGAAACGGTAAGATAACCGGTCTCGTCTACCGCATCGACAATCGACGTCGCAATGGCGCGATCGGTATCGGTAAAGGGCGTCAGCTCCACTTGCCACATTAAATAATCCTGCAGCGTCTGAGTGGTTTCGCCCTGATAAATGGGCAGCTCGTCGTCCAGATAATCATTGCTGCTGCCGGAAGGTGTGCCTGCGGTGTAAATCTCATCCCAGCTGGCATCCAGCGGCAGCTCGTCCGGCATCTCTTTTTGCTCAAGCGCGTCTACGGTATCGAGGCCTTCGTTGTCCTGGCTTTGCTCTGCGTCGATTTCTTCATGAAGATCGGTTTGTTCCAGCAGCGGATTACTCTCCAGCGCCTGCTGAAGTTCCTGCTGGAGTTCTAACGTTGACAGCTGCAGCAGACGGATAGCCTGTTGCAGTTGCGGCGTCATGGCTAGCTGTTGGCTAAGCCGTAGTTGCAAACCTTGCTTCATATTCAGAGCAGCACTCTCCGTCAAGAACGTCTATAAGCCCTACCCTATCAGAGTCTGAACCCTTCCCCAAGATATACGCGTTTAACGTGTTCGTCTTCAAGGATTTGCTGCGGGGTTCCGTGGGCAATCAGATGCCCCTGACTGACGATGTACGCGCGCTCACATACCGCCAGCGTTTCACGCACATTGTGGTCGGTAATCAGCACACCGAGACCGCTATCGCGCAAATGCTCAATAATACGTTTGATATCGATAACCGAGATCGGATCGACACCGGCAAAAGGCTCATCGAGCAAAATAAATTTCGGGTTTGCCGCCAGCGCGCGGGCAATTTCCACACGGCGACGTTCCCCGCCGGACAGCGCCTGGCCCATGCTGTCACGCAGATGCTCGATATGGAACTCCTCCATCAGCTCATTGGCGCGATCTTCACGCTGCTCGGCGCTCAGATCGTCACGAATTTGCAGCACCGCCATCAGGTTGTCATACACGCTCAGGCGGCGAAAAATAGAGGCTTCCTGCGGCAGATAACCGATACCACGTCGCGCGCGGGCGTGCAGCGGCAGCAGGCTGATATCCTCATCATCAATAATAATATTACCGGCATCGCGTGGCACAATACCTACCACCATATAAAAGGTGGTGGTTTTCCCTGCACCGTTCGGGCCAAGCAGCCCGACGATTTCGCCGGAATTAACGGTCAGACTAACGTCCTCTACCACGCGACGGCCTTTATAGGCTTTGGCGAGGTTCTTTGCAGTTAATGTTGCCATAACGAATTAGTTACTCTTTTTTTTCTGCCGGAGCCGTGGTGGCGTTGTTCTTGTCCTGCAACTGCGACGGTACCAGTACCGTCGTCACGCGTTTGCCTTTTTCACTGAACGCCTGCATTTTTTGCTCTTTCACCAGATAAGTGATTTTGTCGCCTTTGATATTGCTATCAAGCTGTTCAAGATAAGCATTCCCGGTCAGTTCGACAAAATCCTTCGCCAGCTCATAATGCATTTTCGACGCATGGCCTTTTACCGGCTTGCCGTTGTCCTGCATTTGATAAAACGTGGCCGGGTTGCCATAGCCGTCGATAACCTCTTTGCCCTGTTCGCCGCCAGGACGCGTGACCACAACTTT
This sequence comes from Vagococcus sp. WN89Y, assembly GCF_052220145.1. Lineage (NCBI taxonomy): Bacteria > Bacillati > Bacillota > Bacilli > Lactobacillales > Enterococcaceae > Vagococcus > Vagococcus sp. WN89Y. The sequence goes on from NZ_JBQPOM010000015.1 coordinate 66,200, forward strand.
GTCGGCATTGATCTTAATGGTGCCCTGAGTCACCACGACGTTCCCGGTGAAGGTGACCACATTACCTTGCATATCCAGCGACTGCTGATCGGAGTCGATATGGATAGGCTGCTCGGTATCACCCGTTTTGGCAAATGACGGGAGCGCGGCGGCTAAAAGCGTACCTGCGAGTATCAGATTAAGGCTGCGTTTGTTTGTTTTGAATTTCATAGGAGCTTCTAACCTTTTCAATCAGCTCGGCGTTTTTGCTGCGTAAATTGCCGCGCATTTTCAGGCCGGTGGAATTAAAAGTTGTACCGTACAACGTGACCCGATCATCTGACGTAACATCTTGCGTCACCAGGTTGATCCGGGCGTTATCCGTGGTAATTTTTCTAAGCTGAGCGTCTGCGGTTAGCGCATCAACCTCAACGTTGCCGTAAAGATAAAGCATTCTGTCATCGGTCAGTTTGGCTTTATCCGCCTTAATCGACCAGGTCGGTACCTTTTCTTTATCAAAGGTAGTCAGCCGTGGCTGAGCAAACCAACTGATGCCATCGCTGGAAAAGTACTCAACATTTTGTGCTATCAGGCGGTAGGTTAACGCGCCTTCCGGGCTGTAAACCACGGTATCGGTATGCTTACTGGTGTAAGTCGGGTCAGTGTTCTCTGTGGCGACCTGTTCCGGCTCATCCTGCGTGGTCAGGTTTATGCCAATCAGTACCAGTGCGACCAGCGCCAGCAAAATAATGACCCAACGTCTGGTTTTACTCATATTGATTGCCCTTTGGCTTCATCCAGTTTTCCCTGCGCCAGCAGCAGTAAATCACAGACTTCGCGCACCGCGCCACGGCCACCATTGATGCGTGTAATATAATCCACGCGCGATAGCAGCAGGGGATGCGCATCGGCAACGGCGACGCTGAAACCAATTTCCGCCATTACCGGCCAGTCGATAAGATCATCGCCAACATATGCCACTTGCTCCGGTGTGAGCGCCAGCTTGCTTAGCAGCTCGCGGTACGCCAGCAGTTTATCAGACTGGCCCTGATAGAGATGCGTGATACCCAGCGTCTCGCAACGATCTTCTACCAGTTTAGCTTTTCGCCCGGTAATTATGGCGACGTCAATGCCAGAAGTGAGCGCGCAGCGGATACCATACCCGTCACGGACGTTAAATGCTTTCAGCTCTTCTCCATTGTTGCCCATATAAATGAGCCCGTCAGATAACACGCCATCCACATCAAGGATCAGCAGGCGGATTTTCTCCGCCCTGGCGATGACTTGCGCGCTTACCGGCCCATAACAGGTGGCAAGCGACGCGCCAGTATTACTCATTCTTTTGTCCTTCTTTACACTACGCCTGCGCGCAGCAGATCATGCATATGTAACACACCCAGCAACTGCTCGCCATCAGCAACCAGAACGGAGGTGATGTGTTTTGATTGCATCAGGTTCAGCGCATCCACCGCCAGCGTGTTTGGCCGCACGCGAATACCGCCCGGCGTCATCACATCTGCGATACCAAGGCTTCGCACATCGCCTCCCATATCGAACACCCGGCGCAAGTCACCATCGGTAAAGATACCTTCAATCTTCATCAGATCGTCGCAGATAACCGTCATACCGAGGTTTTTACGCGTAATTTCCAGTAGCGCATCGCGCAGGCTGGCATCTTTACTGACGTGCGGGATTTCATCCCCGGTGTGCATTATGTCATTAACGCGCAGCAGCAGTTTACGGCCCAGCGCGCCGCCCGGATGAGAGAGCGCAAAATCTTCCGCCGTAAAGCCGCGTGCTTTTAATAGCGCAACGGCCAGCGCATCGCCCATCACCAGCGCGGCGGTGGTGCTGGAGGTCGGCGCAAGTCCGAGCGGGCAGGCTTCTTTTGGCACCTTCACGCACAGATGAATATCCGCCGCGCGGGCCATGCTGCTTTCCGGGCGGCTGGTCATGCAGATAAGCGAAACATTCAGGCGCTTGAGTACCGGGATCAGCGCAAGGATCTCGTTGGACTCGCCAGAGTTAGACAGCGCAATCACCACATCCTGCGGGCTAACCATGCCTAAATCTCCGTGCGCGGCTTCGCCAGGATGCACAAAGAAAGAGGGGGTGCCGGTGCTGGCGAAGGTGGCGGCCATTTTTCTGCCGATATGGCCAGATTTGCCCATCCCCATCACCACCACTTTCCCGGCGCAGTAAAAAATCTTCTCGCATGCCTGGGTAAAGTCGTCGTTGATGTATTGATCCAGTTCAGCGAGGCCTTCGCGTTCAATCTCCAGAACCTCGCGGCCTGCGTGCTGAAAGTCAAATCCCGGCGGTAAATCTATGTGCGACATAATGCGTATCCGATTATCCAGACAAAAGCGGCGACAGCCAGTACAGCAGCGCCAGCCAGATGATAAACCCGCTTAACAACAGCGCGCCCACGCCCCTGCTAATCTGCTTACGTTTCCAGCAGAAAAGGGCAAAAATGGCGCCGACGACCAGCATCACGCCATAATCACGCGTAAACGCCAGCGGGTTGAACGCCCCCGGCGCAATCAGCGCGGGCAAACCCAGAACGATAGCGATATTAAAAATGTTGGAGCCAATAATATTGCCAATGGCGATATCGTCCTCACCTTTCCGTGCGCCGGCGATGGCTGTCGCCAGCTCAGGCAGGCCGGTGCCGATAGCGATCACCGTCAGGCCAATCGTTAACTCGCTAATAGCAAAATAGTTTGCCACCACGGTAGCGTTATCGACCACCATACGCGTTGCCATCGGCATAATAATCAGCGCCACGCCCAGCCACAGGCAGGCGACGGAGAGACTGCCTTCGCGCGGTAGCTCAGCCAACTGCTCACGGGTCAGGCTATCGTTGCCCTGGCGCTCGGCCAGGCGCGCAATCTTAACAATGTACATCAGCCATAGCACGGCTAATAACAGTAAAATGATGCCATCAAGCCGCGTAAGTTCCCCTCCAGTCAGCACTACACCGGCTAATAAGCTGGCGACTAAGGTTAACGGTAGTTCACGGCGCAAAATATCGGAATGCACGGTAAAAGGATGGAGCAGGGCGGCAACACCGAGGATCAACAGAATATTGGTAATGTTGGATCCGATAGCGGTACCGATAGCCAGATCCAGCTGGCCATGTAACGATGCGGCGACAGAGGTAATGATCTCCGGCAGCGAGGTACCGATGCTGACAACCGTCATGCCGATAATCAGCGGCGGAACGCCCAATGAGCGGCACAAAATAGATGCTGCAAACACCAGCCGATCGGCGCTGTAGACCACCAGCAGCAAACCAATAATCAACAGCGCTGTCGCTAAAAGCATCTAAAGTCCTTTCTTCAGGTATAATCCGCAGGCCGCCATGCCGGAAAAACCGGGGATCTCGCGTAACGTAATGATTCCTAATTTTGACTTTATGCGGCTCAAAAGTAAAACAAATGCCAGCTTTCGCTAACTCTCGCAGGTAATATTCTGTAAAAATGGTCGGTTCTTGCCGTTATCAGGCGACATGCTTGTTATAAAGTAAGCTTATGAGGAAGAGTACATGAGCCAGACGATGGCGAATCTGGTCGAAGTTCGTGGCGTCAGTTTCTCCCGTGGTAGCCGCCCAATCTTCGATAACATTTCTTTGACGGTGCCGCGCGGTAAAATCACGGCGATCATGGGCCCCTCCGGGATCGGTAAAACCACGCTTTTACGTTTGATAGGCGGGCAAATTCCGCCGGACAGCGGCGAGATCCTGTTTGATGGTGAAAACGTGCCGGCCATGACCCGTTCGCGTCTGTTTACCGTGCGTAAGCGTATGAGCATGCTGTTTCAGTCCGGCGCGCTGTTTACCGATATGAACGTGTTTGACAACGTTGCTTACCCCTTGCGCGAGCATACACATTTACCCGCGCCGCTTTTGCATAGTACGGTGATGATGAAACTCGAAGCCGTTGGGCTGCGCGGAGCGGCGAAGCTGATGCCGTCAGAGCTGTCCGGCGGTATGGCGCGGCGCGCGGCGCTGGCGCGTGCGATTGCGCTGGAGCCAGATCTGATAATGTTCGATGAACCTTTTGTCGGGCAGGATCCGATTACCATGGGCGTGCTGGTAAAATTAATTTCTGAACTGAACAGCGCGCTCGGTGTGACCTGTATCGTTGTGTCGCACGACGTTCCCGAAGTACTCAGTATCGCGGATTACGCCTATATCGTGGCGGACAGAAAAATTGTTGCCCACGGAAGCGCGCAGGGGCTACAGGAGAATAGCGATCCTCGGGTGCGTCAGTTCCTTGATGGTATTGCCGACGGGCCGGTTCCGTTTCGTTACCCGGCCGGCGACTATCAGCTCGATTTATTAGAATCAGGGAGTTAAGCCACTCATGCTGTTAAATGTACTGGCAGCGCTGGGGCATCGCGGCATCAAAACTATCGCCACGTTTGGGCGCGCGGGTTTGATGCTTTTTAACGCGGTGGTCGGCAAGCCAGAATTCCGTAAGCATGCACCGTTGCTGGTTCGCCAGCTCTATAACGTTGGCGTGTTGTCGATGCTCATCGTGATTGTTTCCGGCGTGTTTATCGGTATGGTGCTGGGTTTGCAAGGCTACCTGGTGCTGACGACCTATAGCGCGGAGACCAGCCTCGGTATGCTGGTGGCGCTCTCGCTGCTGCGTGAACTGGGGCCGGTGGTCGCCGCGCTGCTGTTCGCCGGGCGCGCCGGGTCGGCGCTGACCGCAGAAATAGGCCTGATGCGCGCGACTGAGCAGCTCTCCAGCCTCGAAATGATGGCCGTTGACCCGCTTCGCCGGGTGATTTCGCCGCGCTTCTGGGCCGGGGTTATCTCGCTGCCGTTGCTGACAGTAATTTTTGTCGCCGTGGGTATCTGGGGCGGTTCGCTGGTTGGCGTGAACTGGAAAGGTATCGATAGCGGCTTTTTCTGGAGCGCGATGCAAAACGCGGTCGACTGGCGCCTCGACCTGATGAATTGTCTGATTAAAAGCGTGGTGTTTGCCATCACCGTGACCTGGATTGCTTTGTTTAACGGTTACGATGCGATCCCGACCTCTGCCGGGATCAGCCGGGCGACAACGCGCACCGTTGTGCACTCCTCGCTGGCCGTGCTTGGCCTTGATTTTGTGCTCACCGCATTGATGTTTGGGAATTGAGTTCATGCAAACGAAAAAAAGTGAAATTTGGGTAGGCGTATTTCTCGTGCTGGCGCTGCTGGCGGCACTGTTTATCTGCCTGAAAGCTGCCGATGTCAGCTCAATGCGTACTGAGCCTACCTACCGTGTTTACGCAACGTTCGACAACATTGGCGGCCTGAAAGCGCGCTCGCCGGTGCGTATCGGTGGCGTGGTTGTCGGGCGGGTCGCTGATATCACCCTTGATCCAAAAACGTATCTGCCGCGCGTTGCGCTGGATATCGAAGATCGTTACAACCAGATCCCGGACACCAGTTCGCTGGCGATCCGCACCTCAGGTCTGCTGGGTGAGCAATACATCGCGCTGAATGTGGGTTTCGACGATCCGGAAATGGGAACATCTATGCTTAAAGAGGGCAGCACGATTCAGGATACCAAGTCCGCGATGGTGCTGGAGGATCTCATCGGACAATTCCTTTACAACAGTAAAGGCAGCGATAATAAGAATTCAGACGATGCGGCACCGTCAGGTGTGGGTAATACTCAAAGCACGCCGTCTGAAGGCCAGTCGAATCAATAAGGAGAAAGACGCATGTTTAAACGTCTGTTAATGGTCGCTCTGCTGGTGGTTGCACCGCTGGGCGCAGCTGTGGCTGCCGATCAAAGCAACCCCTATGCAACGATGAAAGAAGCGGCACAGAAAACGTTCGATCGCCTGAAAAACGAACAGCCGAAAATTCGCTCTAACCCTGATTACCTGCGCGATGTGGTCGATCAGGAACTCCTGCCGTATGTGCAGGTAAAATATGCCGGCGCGCTGGTGCTGGGCCGTTACTATAAAGACGCGACGCCTGCGCAACGCGAGGCCTATTTCGCGGCCTTCCGTGAATACCTGAAACAGGCTTACGGCCAGGCGCTGGCGATGTATCACGGGCAAACTTACCAGATAGCGCCAGAAAAACCGCTGGGCGATGCGACCATCGTGCCCATCCGAGTGACCATTATCGATCCAAACGGCCGCCCGCCGGTTCGTCTGGACTTCCAGTGGCGTAAAAACACGCAGACCGGCAACTGGCAGGCGTATGACATGATAGCCGAAGGGGTCAGCATGATAACCACCAAACAGAATGAGTGGAGCGATCTGCTGCGCACCAAAGGGATCGATGGTCTGACTGCACAGTTGCAGTCGATCTCACGCCAGAAAATCACTCTGGATGAGAAAAAATAATGACCGCGCAGTTAAGCTGGTCGCGTGAAGGCGATCGCCTGGCGCTGCTGGGCGAGCTGGATCAGGATGTGCTAAACCCACTGTGGGACGCCCGTAAAGAAGCGATGGACGGCGTCTCCTGCATCGATTTAAACGGTGTCACCCGCGTCGATACGGCCGGTGTGGCGCTCCTGGTGCATCTGGTTGCGCAGGGCAAAAAGCAGGGCCGTGAGGTCACTCTCGCGGGTCTGAGTGACAATGTTGCCACGTTAGCGGCGCTGTATAATTTGCCGCAGGATGTATTGCCCCGCTAATTTTTTCAAAACGTTACTATTAAAAGCCCCATCCGGATAAAGATGGGGCTTTTTGCTTGTTTAAGACAGCGCCACTTTCCTCTAAGATGTGGGACTGTTTTCACTATTTAGATGAATATTTACGCCCATGGAAAATCATGAAATTCAGTCAGTGCTGATGCAGGCACTTTCTCTCCAGGAAGCCCACGTCTCTGGCGATGGCAGTCACTTTCAGGTTATTGCTGTGGGTGAGATTTTTGACGGCATGAGCCGGGTCAAAAAACAGCAGACCATTTACGGCCCGCTGATGGAGTACATCGCGGACAACCGTATACATGCCTTGTCGATCAAAGCTTATACGCCTGCGGAGTGGGCGCGCGATCGCAAACTAAACGGTTTTTGAGTGCGTCGGGTAAACCGCCGCGCGTGTGAATTCTTAACAGAGATCAGATGAATGGATAAGTTTCGTGTACAGGGGCCAACGCGTCTCCAGGGCGAAGTGACAATTTCCGGCGCGAAAAACGCCGCGCTGCCGATCCTCTTCGCGGCCCTGCTGGCAGAAGAGCCGGTGGAGATCCGTAACGTTCCGAAACTCAAAGATATTGATACCACCATGAAGCTGCTCAGCCAGCTGGGCACGAAGGTGGAGCGCAATGGTTCTGTATGGATCGATGCGAGCAAGGTCAATGTATTTTGCGCCCCTTACGAGCTGGTGAAAACCATGCGTGCGTCTATCTGGGCGCTCGGCCCGCTGGTGGCGCGTTTCGGTCAGGGCCAGGTCTCGCTGCCGGGCGGCTGTGCAATCGGCGCGCGTCCGGTGGATCTGCATATTACCGGCCTTGAGCAGCTGGGTGCTGAGATCAAACTGGAAGAGGGCTACGTTAAGGCGTCGGTCAATGGTCGCCTGAAAGGCGCGCATATCGTGATGGATAAGGTCAGCGTGGGCGCGACGGTGACGATTATGTCTGCCGCGACGCTTGCCGAAGGCACCACCATTATCGAAAACGCGGCCCGTGAGCCGGAAATCGTTGATACCGCCAACTTCCTTAACACATTAGGCGCGAAAATCTCCGGTATGGGCACCGATCGCATCACGATCGAAGGTGTTGAGCGCCTCGGCGGCGGTGTTTATCGCGTACTGCCGGATCGTATCGAAACCGGGACGTTCCTGGTGGCGGCGGCTATCTCCGGCGGCAAAATCGTTTGTCGCAACGCGCAGCCGGATACGCTGGATGCTGTGCTGGCGAAACTGCGTGATGCCGGTGCGGAAATTGAAACCGGTGAAGACTGGATTAGCCTGGACATGCACGGCAAGCGTCCAAAAGCGGTCAACGTGCGTACCGCGCCGCATCCGGGCTTCCCGACCGATATGCAGGCACAGTTCACCTTGCTGAACCTGGTGGCCGAAGGGACCGGTGTGATCACCGAAACCATTTTTGAAAACCGCTTCATGCACATTCCGGAACTGATCCGTATGGGTGCGCATGCGGAAATCGAAAGCAACACCGCGATTTGCCACGGCGTGGAGAAACTCTCCGGTGCGCAGGTGATGGCAACCGATCTGCGTGCTTCTGCGAGCCTTGTGCTGGCAGGCTGTATCGCCGAAGGCACCACTGTCGTTGATCGTATCTATCATATCGACCGTGGTTATGAACGCATTGAGGACAAACTCAGCGCGTTGGGTGCCCGTATTGAGCGCGTGAAAGCTGAATAACGTTGCAATTTGTTGAGGAGAAGGGGGCTTTTGCTCCCTTTTTCTTTGCCGGCGGAAAAACTGGCACCCCCCTGCTGCGGGAAGCGAGGGGGATGATTGCTGGGTTTTGACGATTACTCTTCGGTCTTTTTCTTCCTCATCAGTTTTGTTTTATCGATAAACTCGTTGGTCACCGGATCGTGGTAGCGCGAAGGCCAGATAACCCAGGGCTGGGTACCCAGCGCACGGGCAATCAGTAATTCCCCTTTCGGCCACGAGCGTGTGAGCGCGTTGGCGAGTGTTGATGAGCTAAGCCCGCTGTTACGCGATACCGCTGCCAGTGAGGTTCCCTTCTTACGCAGTCCTGCGATAATGTCGGCATGGTGCCAGTCAATAAATTTAGTTTGCATTCTGTCTCCCTGAAGTACTAAATGGCCGGCTTTTCCCCGGCAACGTTTATTACTATCTCATACAAGCCCTTATGTTCTAAAAAGTTCATGTAAGGATTTTGCAATTTCAGATTTTTTCAAGTCGTTATATCAGGAAGGTTTTGGAGTGCTTCGATTTTTACTGGAGCGTATGGGCGCTTTCCCGCGCGAGTGCGCGGGAGGGGAGATGTTATCGGTCGCGCTGGACGGCGATATGCGCCAGAGCAATCAGGGCGTCGCGCCACGGAGTATCGGGCAGAACTTGCAGCGCGGAAATGGCTTTGTCCGCTTCTTCTTCTGCACGTTGACGGGTCCACTCCAGCGAGCCGCATTCCGCCATGGCTTCCAGAACAGGTTCCAGAAGATGTCTGCCGTTTCCTTGCTCAATCGCTTCACGGATCATGCGAGCCTGCTCGGGTGTACCATGATGCATCGCGTGCAGCAGCGGTAACGTGGGTTTGCCTTCGTTAAGATCGTCGCCGGTGTTTTTACCCAACGTTTCGCCGTCGGCACTGTAATCCAGCAGATCATCAATCAGCTGAAAGGCCGTGCCAAGATAGCGGCCATAATCCTGCAAGCCTTTCTCCTGCGCTTCGCTGCACCCTGCCAGCAAACCGGAACACTGAGCTGCCGCTTCAAACAAACGCGCGGTCTTGCTATAGATAACGCGCATGTAATTTTCTTCAGTGATATTGGGATCGTTCACGTTCATCAATTGCAGCACTTCACCCTCTGCAATAACGTTAACGGCTTCCGACATCACCTCCAGCACCCGTAGCGAGCCGAGACTGGTCATCATCTGAAAGGCGCGGGTATAGATAAAATCACCCACCAGAACGCTGGCCGCGTTACCAAACGCAGCGTTGGCGGTGGCTTTGCCACGGCGCATATCAGACTCATCCACAACATCATCATGCAGCAATGTTGCGGTGTGAATAAATTCAATCAGTGCAGCGATAGTGACATGCGCGTTGCCCTCGTAGCCAACGGCACGGGCCGCCAGCACGGCAATCATCGGACGGATGCGCTTGCCGCCGCCGCTCACGATGTAATAACCCAACTGGTTAATGAGCTGAACGTCTGAGTTGAGTTGTTGCAGAATCGTCGCATTCACACCCGCCATATCCTGCGCGGTTAATTCATTGATTTTTTCTAAATTCATCGCAAAAGCCGGGCTTTCAGTCCTGTTTACCACATACAAAAATGGGATAACAAAGGGTTACGGGTTAGAATAATAGTGCTAATTGTACTGTAAAAACACGTCAGAGAAACGTTACCTTAGCAGTTGTATTTTTTTTCTGCATCGATTCATGATCCCACTTGTCAAACCCTCACGTTTTGCGTAATATTCGCGCCCTATTGTGAATATTTATAGCGCACTCTGAATCATCAAGATGATGTGCGCGGAAGCGGAGTTTTATATGTACGCGGTTTTCCAAAGTGGTGGTAAACAACACCGAGTAAGCGAAGGTCAAACCGTTCGCCTGGAAAAGCTGGACATCGCAACTGGCGAATCTGTTGAGTTCGCTGAAGTTCTGATGATCGCAAACGGTGAAGAAGTCAAAATCGGCGTTCCTTTCGTTGATGGCGGCGTAATCAAAGCTGAAGTTGTTGCTCACGGTCGTGGCGAGAAAGTTAAAATCGTTAAGTTTCGTCGTCGTAAACACTACCGTAAGCAGCAGGGCCACCGTCAGTGGTTCACTGATGTGAAAATTACTGGCATCAGCGCCTAAGACCTGAGGAGAGATTTAAATGGCACATAAAAAGGCTGGCGGCTCAACTCGTAACGGTCGCGATTCCGAAGCTAAACGTCTGGGCGTAAAACGCTTTGGCGGTGAAGCAGTTCTGGCAGGTAGCATCATCGTTCGTCAGCGTGGCACCAAGTTCCACGCAGGGACTAACGTAGGTTGCGGCCGTGACCACACTCTGTTCGCTTTGACTGACGGTAAAGTTAAGTTCGAAGTTAAAGGCCCGAAAAACCGTAAATTCATCAGCATCGTTGCTGAATAAGTTTTTCGCGTCCCGGTAACGGATGAAAGCCCCGCACAGGTTGCGGGGCTTTTTACATTAGAAGTCCGGTAAAATTCAGGCAAGGAACAGGGGCATGAAACAGCAGGCAGGCATTGGCATTGCTCTGGCAATCACCACAGCAATGTGTTGGGGCGCGCTGCCAATTGCTATGAAGCAGGTGCTGGAAGTGATGGAACCGCCAACAGTGGTCTTTTATCGCTTTCTGATGGCCGGTATTGGGCTTGGCCTTATTCTTGCCATTAAACGAAAACTGCCGCCGTTGCACCTGTTTCGTAAGCCGCGCTGGTTAATGTTGCTCGCTATCGCTACCGGTGGATTATTCGGCAACTTTATCCTGTTCAGTTCATCGCTACAGTATGTCAGTCCGACAGCCTCGCAGGTGATTGGTCAACTTTCACCGGTTGGCATGATGGTTGCCAGCGTCGTTATTCTGAAGGAGAAGATGCGTGGCACGCAGGTTATCGGTGCGCTGATGCTGATATGCGGGCTGGTTATGTTTTTCAATACCAGCCTGGTGGAGATTTTCACCCGCCTGACGGATTACACCTGGGGCGTGATTTTTGGCGTGGGCGCTGCCACGGTTTGGGTGAGCTATGGCGTCGCGCAAAAAGTGTTGCTGCGCCGTCTGGCATCTCAGCAGATCCTGTTTTTGCTGTACACTTTATGTACTATAGCGTTGCTGCCGCTGGCAAAACCGGCGGTGTTGCTGCAGCTAAGCGACTGGCAACTGGCCTGCCTGATTTTCTGCGGGCTCAATACGCTGGTCGGTTACGGCGCGCTGGCAGAGGCGATGGCGCGCTGGCAGGCGGCGCAGGTCAGCGCATTTATTACCCTGACGCCGCTGTTTACGCTGTTTTTTTCAGATTTGTTATCTATGGCCTGGCCCGATGTTTTCGCCAGACCGATGTTAAACCTGTTAGGTTATCTCGGTGCGTTTGTCGTGGTTGCGGGCGCAATGTATTCCGCTATCGGCCATCGTCTCTGGGGACGCTGGCGCAAGCATGAAGCGGTTGTCACAGTGCCCCGCTCAGGCGAATGAGTTACGGAGAGTAAAATGAAGTTTGTAGATGAAGCAACGATTCTGGTTGTTGCGGGTGATGGTGGCAACGGTTGCGTAAGTTTCCGTCGCGAGAAATATATTCCGAAAGGCGGCCCGGATGGCGGCGATGGTGGTGATGGCGGCGACGTCTGGCTGGAAGCCGATGAAAACCTGAACACCCTGATAGATTACCGCTTTGAAAAATCTTTCCGCGCAGAACGCGGTCAGAACGGTCAGAGCCGTGATTGCACCGGCAAGCGTGGTAAAGACGTCACCATCAAGGTGCCGGTCGGGACGCGTGTTATCGACCAGGGCACCGGCGAAACCATGGGCGATATGACCCGTCATGGTCAGCGGCTGATGGTGGCTAAGGGCGGCTGGCACGGCCTGGGCAACACCCGTTTCAAATCCTCCGTTAACCGTACGCCGCGCCAGAAAACGATGGGTACGCCGGGCGATAAACGTGAGCTACAGCTGGAACTGATGCTGCTGGCGGACGTGGGGATGCTTGGCATGCCGAACGCTGGTAAATCGACCTTTATCCGCGCCGTATCGGCAGCAAAACCGAAAGTGGCTGATTATCCGTTTACCACGCTGGTGCCAAGTCTGGGCGTTGTGCGTATGGATAACGAGAAAAGCTTCGTGGTCGCGGATATTCCGGGGCTGATTGAAGGGGCGGCAGAAGGCGCAGGCCTGGGTATTCGCTTCCTCAAGCACCTTGAGCGTTGCCGCGTGCTGCTGCACCTCATTGATATCGATCCGATCGACGGTTCTGATCCGGCGGAAAATGCCCGGATCATCATCGGCGAGCTGGAAAAATACAGCGAGAAACTGGCTGCTAAACCGCGCTGGCTGGTGTTTAACAAAATCGATCTGATGGACAAAGCCGAAGCTGAGGCGAAAGCAAAATCTATCGCCGATGCGCTGGGCTGGGAAGATAAATTTTATCTGATCTCTGCTGCCAGCCAGCAGGGGGTGAAAGATCTGTGCTGGGATGTGATGACCTTTATCATCGACAACCCGCTAACTCAGGCCGAAGAAGAGAAGCAGCCAGAGAAAGTCGAGTTTATGTGGGATGATTATCATCGCCAGCAGCTCGAAGAAGCGGAAGCTGAAGTTGAAGACGACGAAGAGTGGGATGACGACTGGGATGAAGACGACGAAGAAGGCGTCGAATTTATCTACAAACGTTAATTCCTGAAGCACTCAGACAATGCCGGGCCTGCTTATGCTGCCCGGCATTTTTGTTAGTTGTTCTGATAAATATCTTTATACAAACGGCTTTCGAAACGCACCAGCGGGAGGCGGCGATTACGCTGCTCGGAAGGTGGGACCGCATAGCCCGAAAGATATTGCACAAACGCCATCCGCTGACCGCTGGCGGTGGTGATAAAGCCAGCGAGGTTATACACCCCCTGTAGCGAACCCGTTTTCGCCGAAACTTTACCGTCCACTCCTGCCAGATGCAGACCTGCGCGATACTGCAGGGAGCCATCGTAGCCCGCCAGCGGTAACATGGAGATAAAATTCAGCTCGGTATCATGCTGAGCAATATATTGCAGCACTTGCATCATCGTGGCGGGTGCCAGCAGGTTGTGGCGAGACAGGCCCGACCCGTCGGCAATAATGGTGTTACCGAGATCGACCCCTGCTTGCTGGCGCAAAATTTGGCGCACCGCATCCGAACCCGCACGCCAGGTACCCGGCACGCCAAAACGCGCATGACCAATCATGCGGAACACGGTGTCGGCAATCATGTTGTCTGATTTTTTCAGCATAATCTTAAGCAAATCATGGAGCGGTGCGGATTGCTTGCTGGCGATAACCGTCGCAGGTTGATTCTCCTGCGTCTGGCGCAGAAGTGTGCCGGTCCATTTAATGCCTGCATCCTGGAGCTCATTTTTCAAAATCGCACCGGCATAGCTGGCGCCATCCTGAACCGCAAACGCCAGCGGCAGCGGCTCGGCACGCTGTGGCATACACCCGGTCAATGTGAAGCGATTTAAATCTCCCGGTACAACGTCCAGTTCGCAGTACTGAGCCTCTGATGAGCCGCGCGCCAGGGTGCGTACCTGGCTGAACATATTCACCGGGTAATAAGATGCGACGCGAATAAACGCCAGATCGCCGGGCTTCTGCGCGCTGTATAAAGAAATGGAGAAGCAGTTGCGATCGACAATCGCAGCCGCAGGCGGTGCGCTGAAGCACTGCGTCATATCGTTCCACGGCCAGCCGGGGGCTTTATCGTGACTGGCAAAAATTGAGGTATCAATAAGGATATTACCGTCAATTTTCTCGACGCCTGATTTTTTCAGGGTCGCGACCATATTGCGAATATCCTGACGTTTTAGCGTCGGATCGCCGCCAAATCGCGCAATAAGGTCACCTTTTAGTTCGCCATTTCTGACAGAACCTTTGCTTTCCAGCGTCGTCGTAAAGCGAAAGTCCGGTCCGAGCTGCAACAGGGCGGCGAGGGCAGTAATCACTTTTTGTGTACTGGCCGGAAGCGCCATCTGCTTAGCGTGGTAATCAATTTCTGGCGTCTGGGCTCCCACTTTTTGCACCATCAGCGCAAGATTCGCACCATCCGGGAGCTGATTAATGTATTCGTCTACATTCGCGGCCTGAACATTCAGGGCTATACTTGTGGTCAATCCGATGATAAAGCTGGAAAATCGCATAATCTCGCGCTAACAACCTGGAAACAAGCCGTCATACTACGGCGCAATGACCCGGAAAGTAAACGATGACCCATGGTGAACTTCCGGGTAAAATACGTATCAAATTGAAAAATTGCTGCTGACCTGGGGCTTCATCCCCGGGTCAGTTTTCTTTTGCTCCTTCCCGGCGGTACACGTCTGTGTTCGGGGAGGTAGAGCAACCGGGGCGGGGCGACCGCTCCTTACAGGAATGTTTAAGAGGTATAACAAATGCAAGCGATTCCGATGACCTTACGTGGTGCCGAAAAATTACGCGAAGAGCTGGATTACCTGAAATCTGTTCGTCGTCCTGAAATCATCGCAGCTATCGCGGAAGCCCGCGAACACGGTGATTTAAAAGAAAATGCCGAATATCACGCAGCGCGTGAGCAGCAAGGATTCTGCGAAGGCCGTATCAAAGATATCGAAGCGAAACTGTCCAATGCGCAGGTCATCGATATTTCCAAAATGCCGAAAAGCGGTCGCGTTATCTTTGGCGCTACCGTAACGGTGCTGAATCTGGATAATGATGAAGAGCAGACTTACCGCATCGTGGGCGATGATGAAGCTGACTTTAAACAGAATCTTATCTCGGTGAACTCACCGATAGCGCGCGGTTTGGTGGGGAAAGAGCAGGACGATGTGGTGGTTATTCGTACGCCTGGTGGTGAAGTGGAATACGAAATCATCAAAGTCGAATACCTGTAATCGCGACTTTTGTGGCAATTGTTTACGTATTGTAAAGAAAAGAAAAAGGCCGCAGTGCGGCCTTTTATCAACATCAGGAGCATGGCATTTTGCTCATCTGCTGGTGAAAACCCCTCGTTTTACACAGAATTTGTGTTTGATTGAGGTTATTCTCAGCGTGGTAGCGAGATTTTACGCTCTGCGGTTGGACGATAAAGCACCAGCGTTTTACCGATGACCTGTACGTTGCAGGCGCCGGTTTCGCGAACGATAGCTTCCACAATCAAGGTCTTAGTTTCTCTGTCTTCAGAGGCGATCTTCACCTTGATAAGTTCATGGTGCTCTAACGCTTGTTCAATCTCGGCCAGTACCCCTTCGGTCAAACCATTACTGCCAAGCATAACGACCGGCTTGAGCGGATGTGCCAGACCTTTCAGGTGCTGTTTTTGTTTAGTACTCAGATTCATCGTATATTTTGCTTACGTTGGGATTGAAAACGGTTCATTCTACCGCCATCTCCACTGTATCGCCAAATCGCGCGTCGAAATTTATCGATGTTTACGATGAACCCGGATGGAAAGTTAAATGACAGGTAAAAAGCGTTCTGCCAGCTCAAGCCGCTGGCTCCAGGAACACTTTAGCGATAAATATGTTCAACAGGCGCAGAAAAAAGGGTTGCGTTCGCGTGCCTGGTTTAAACTTGATGAAATACAGCAAAGTGACAAAATTTTTAAACCGGGAATGACGGTAGTGGATCTCGGTGCTGCACCCGGCGGATGGTCGCAATATGCGGTCACGCAAATCGGAAGCAGCGGTCGTATTATCGCTTGCGATCTTTTACTGATGGATCCAATCGTTGGCGTTGACTTCCTTCAGGGCGATTTTCGTGATGAATTAGTCCTGAAAGCCTTACTGGAACGCGTAGGAGACAGTAAAGTTCAGGTTGTCATGTCAGATATGGCACCAAACATGAGCGGAACGCCGGCGGTGGATATTCCCCGCGCCATGTATCTGGTGGAACTGGCGCTCGAAATGTGTCGTGATGTATTGGCACCGGGCGGTAATTTTTTAGTGAAGGTGTTCCAGGGCGAAGGTTTCGATGAGTATCTTACGGAAATTCGCTCCCTGTTTACGAAGGTGAAAGTGCGTAAACCGGACTCTTCGCGTGCGCGTTCACGTGAAGTGTATATTGTAGCGACCGGGCGAAAATAATAACCCGTCGATTTCGGCCTTTGCCTTTGGTTTGAAAGAGACTGGATATGTTGTATCCTGACGCTGTTTTTAACACAGTTGTAATATGAGGTTAATCCCTTGAGTGACATGGCGAAAAACCTAATACTCTGGCTGGTCATTGCCGTTGTGCTGATGTCAGTATTCCAGAGCTTTGGGCCCAGCGAGTCGAATGGCCGCAAGGTGGATTATTCTACCTTCCTGCAAGAGGTCAATCAGGACCAGGTTCGCGAAGCGCGTATCAACGGACGTGAGATCAACGTTACCAAGAAAGATAGTAACCGTTACACGACTTACATTCCGGTCAACGATCCTAAGCTGCTTGATAACCTGCTGACGAAAAACGTCAAAGTTGTCGGTGAACCACCGGAAGAGCCGAGCCTGTTGGCGAATATCTTCATCTCCTGGTTCCCGATGCTGCTGTTGATAGGCGTGTGGATTTTCTTTATGCGCCAGATGCAGGGCGGCGGTGGCAAAGGTGCCATGTCGTTTGGTAAGAGCAAGGCGCGTATGCTCACAGAAGATCAGATCAAAACCACTTTTGCTGACGTCGCCGGTTGTGACGAAGCGAAAGAAGAGGTGGGCGAGCTGGTTGAGTATCTGCGTGAGCCAAGCCGCTTCCAGAAACTGGGCGGTAAAATCCCCAAAGGCGTGCTGATGGTTGGCCCGCCGGGTACCGGTAAAACGCTGCTGGCGAAAGCTATCGCTGGCGAAGCGAAAGTCCCGTTCTTCACCATTTCTGGTTCTGACTTTGTCGAAATGTTCGTCGGTGTCGGTGCATCCCGTGTACGCGACATGTTCGAACAGGCGAAAAAAGCCGCGCCGTGCATTATCTTTATCGATGAAATCGACGCCGTAGGCCGCCAGCGTGGTGCCGGTCTTGGCGGTGGTCATGACGAACGTGAACAGACCCTGAACCAGATGCTGGTTGAAATGGACGGTTTCGAAGGCAACGAAGGTATTATCGTTATCGCTGCAACTAACCGTCCTGACGTGCTGGACCCGGCGCTGCTGCGTCCTGGCCGTTTTGACCGCCAGGTTGTTGTTGGTCTGCCGGATGTTCGTGGTCGCGAACAGATTCTGAAAGTGCATATGCGTCGTGTTCCGCTGGCACCCGATATTGACGCTGCGATTATCGCTCGCGGTACGCCGGGCTTCTCCGGTGCCGATCTGGCGAACCTGGTGAACGAAGCGGCGCTGTTTGCCGCACGCGGTAACAAACGCGTTGTTTCCATGGTTGAGTTTGAGAAAGCGAAAGACAAAATCATGATGGGTGCGGAACGTCGCTCCATGGTGATGACCGAAGCGCAAAAAGAGTCCACCGCTTATCACGAAGCAGGGCATGCCATTATTGGTCGCCTGGTGCCGGAACACGATCCGGTGCATAAAGTGACCATCATCCCGCGCGGTCGTGCGTTGGGTGTAACCTTCTTCCTGCCTGAGGGTGACGCAATCAGCGCCAGCCGTCAGAAGCTGGAAAGTCAGATTTCAACGCTGTATGGCGGTCGTCTGGCAGAAGAGATTATTTACGGTGTAGAGCATGTTTCTACCGGCGCGTCGAACGATATTAAAGTTGCGACGAATCTGGCGCGGAACATGGTCACTCAGTGGGGCTTCTCTGACAAACTTGGCCCGCTGCTGTATGCAGAAGAAGAAGGCGAAGTGTTCCTTGGCCGCTCTGTTGCAAAAGCGAAGCATATGTCAGATGAAACCGCGCGTATCATCGACCAGGAAGTGAAAGCACTGATTGAGCGTAACTATAATCGTGCGCGTCAAATTCTGACCGAAAATATGGATATCCTTCACGCGATGAAAGATGCTCTGATGAAATATGAGACCATCGATGCACCGCAGATAGATGACCTGATGGCGCGTCGCGATGTGCGTCCGCCAGCGGGCTGGGAAGATCCAGGTACGAATAATTCTGACAGCAACGGTACTCCACGCGCTCCGCGTCCGGTCGATGAACCGCGTACGCCGAACCCGGGTAATACCATGTCAGAACAGCTGGGTGATAAATAAGTCAACCACCGTTGACTACCTGTACTGCATAAAAAACCCCGGGGCATGCTCCGGGGTTTTTCTTTGATTTTTATACGCAAACCATTCAGAGATACCAGACATGAAACTCCATGCACAGGGCACCATGCTCGATCTCTCTCATCCACATGTGATGGGTATCCTTAACGTTACGCCAGACTCTTTTTCAGACGGCGGCACGCACAATACGCTGGTTGAGGCTGTCAAACACGCAAATCTGATGATCAACGCGGGAGCGACTATCGTGGACGTCGGCGGGGAATCTACTCGCCCCGGTGCGGCAGAAGTGAGCGTGGAGGAGGAACTTGAGCGAGTTATCCCTGTGGTTGAAGCCATTGCACAGCGTTTTGAAGTGTGGATTTCTGTTGACACCTCAAAGCCTGAAGTCATTCGCGAATCAGCCCGGGTTGGGGCGCATATCATCAACGATATTCGTTCCTTAACGGAGCCTGGCGCGCTGGACGCCGCAGTCCAGACGGGTTTGCCGGTGTGCATAATGCATATGCAGGGCCAGCCGAAAACCATGCAGGAAGCGCCAAAATATGACGATGTTTTTGCCGATGTGAATCGTTTTTTTGTTGAACAAATTGCTCGTTGCGAGCAGGCCGGGATCGCAAAAGAAAAAATCATACTCGACCCCGGCTTCGGTTTCGGTAAGAATCTCACTCACAATTATGCGCTGCTTGCCCGGCTGGCCGAATTCCATCATTTTGGCCTGCCATTGCTGGCAGGAATGTCGCGCAAATCCATGGTCGGGCAGCTTCTGAATGTGGGTCCTGGCGATCGCTTAAGCGGCAGCCTGGCCTGCGCAGTGATTGCGGCCATGCAGGGTGCGCAGATTATTCGCGTTCACGATGTAAAAGAAACGGTAGAGGCTATGCGGGTGGTGGAAGCCACGCTGTCAGCTAAGGAAAATAAACGTTATGAGTAATCGTAAATATTTTGGCACCGATGGCATTCGTGGCCGCGTCGGTGATGCACCGATCACCCCTGATTTTGTGCTGAAGCTAGGCTGGGCCGCTGGGAAAGTATTGGCTCGTCACGGTTCGCGCAAAATTATCATCGGTAAAGACACGCGTATTTCTGGCTATATGCTGGAGTCCGCGCTGGAAGCGGGCCTTGCCGCTGCCGGACTGTCTGCATCATTTACCGGACCAATGCCGACACCGGCGGTAGCGTACCTGACCCGCACATTTCGCGCTGAAGCGGGGATCGTGATTTCCGCCTCGCATAACCCGTTTTATGACAACGGCATCAAATTTTTCTCTATCGATGGTACTAAGTTGCCGGACGCTGTCGAAGAAGCTATCGAAGCAGAGATGGAAAAAGAGCTCACCTGTGTCGATTCTGCCGAGCTGGGTAAAGCCAGCCGTATCGTGGATGCTGCCGGGCGCTACATTGAGTTCTGCAAAGCGACATTTCCTAATGAGTTAAATCTTAATGATCTGAAAATTGTCGTCGATTGCGCTAACGGGGCGACGTACCACATCGCGCCAAATGTGTTCCGTGAGCTGGGCGCAAAAGTTATTGCAATGGGCTGCGAACCTGATGGTGTAAATATCAATGAGCAGTGCGGCGCAACGGATGTTGCTGCACTGCAAAAACGCGTGCTGGCAGAAAAAGCAGATTTGGGTATCGCATTCGATGGCGATGGTGACCGCGTGATTATGGTTGATCACGAAGGGAACAAAGTCGATGGCGATCAGATAATGTATATCATCGCTCGTGAAGGTCTGCGTCAGGGGCAGCTGCGCGGCGGCGCTGTAGGTACACTGATGAGCAATATGGGGCTGGAGCTGGCGCTCAAGCAGCTAGGTATTCCGTTTGCGCGTGCCAAAGTTGGCGACCGCTACGTGCTGGAAAAAATGCAGGAGAAAGGGTGGCGCATTGGCGCTGAAAACTCCGGGCATGTGATCCTGCTTGATAAAACCACCACGGGCGATGGTATTGTCGCGGGTTTGCAGGTGGTTGCCGCTATGGTGCGTAACCACATGAGTCTGCACGATCTCTGTAGCGGAATGAAAATGTTCCCTCAGGTGTTGGTTAACGTGCGCTTCACCGCTGGCAAAGGCGATCCGCTGGAAGATGCAACGGTTAAAGCGGTCATGGCAGAGGTGGAAGCAACGCTTGGCAACCGGGGGCGAGTGCTGCTGCGTAAATCGGGGACCGAACCGCTGATTCGTGTGATGGTTGAAGGCGAAGATGAAACGCAGGTGACGGCGCTGGCAAATCGCATTGCTGATGCGGTCAAAGCAGTTTAAAGCGTAAATAAGTGGCTAAAAAGGCGACTGATATCGCCTTTTTAATCGTCAATTTTTTCACTTTTGCTGTTTTTTTCCGCACTTGATAAAATGCACTGAAATTGCCCTTGCGAAGGTCATTCGCTTTGGTTAGTATTCACACCCGCTTCAGTGGGAAAGAGAAATCACCCACTTCTATTGGTTTGAAGCATTGGCTGCGGCAACCCCGCAAGGAACAGGTTGATTATGTACGAAGCTCTTTTAGTTATTTTCCTTATTGTGGCGCTGGCTCTTGTGGGTCTGATTATGCTGCAGCAAGGCAAAGGCGCTGATATGGGAGCCTCCTTTGGCGCAGGGGCGTCTGGTACGCTGTTCGGTTCAAGTGGTTCTGGTAACTTCATGACCCGTATGACCGCTGTGCTGGCAACTTTGTTCTTTATTATCAGCCTGGTGCTGGGTAACATTAACAGCAACAAAACCAATAAAGGAAGCGAGTGGGAAAATCTGAGTGCACCGGCAAAGACTGAGCCTGCTCAGCCTGTAGCTCCGGCTCAGCCAACCAGCGATATCCCACGCTAAGTAAGTCGTGCCGAGGTGGTGGAATTGGTAGACACGCTACCTTGAGGTGGTAGTGCCCGATTGGGCTTACGGGTTCAAGTCCCGTCCTCGGTACCAATATTCCGGAAAAAAGACATCGAAAGATGTCTTTTTTTTGCCTGTAATTTATGCATTTGCCTTTACGCGTCATCATAATCTCTCCATCTGGTAAATCCTGCACATCTTATCGATATTCCTCTTTATTTATAAATATTTCTATTTTGAATAAATTATTTTACTGGAGCGGTCGTATATTATTGTGGTGAATTTAAAGTTTTTGGTTGCCAGAAATATTCTTCATTATTTCTATTAAATTTTATTGAAGTGGTTGCTTTTATTTTTTTCTCTATCTATTTTAGCACCCACCTTGTACGCTTTGAGATTAATATATGAGCCGCATTTCTTTATTAAGGATTTTTGTTACCTTTTTTATCGGGTTATGCCTTATATTAAAATCCGGCAGCGTATTAGCAATACCTTCAATTGGTATCGGCAGTATGTATGACATTATTGCTCCTGAAAAACAGGCAATAAATAAGCGCATCTATAATACCGGTGCTTCAACTGCCTTTGTTCGTATAGAGTTGCTGGAAGTTGATATAAAAAATAAAGAGAAAATATTAGAAACCCCAGTAAAAGAAGTGGCAGGTAATATCCTTGAAAAAGATCGGCTTATTGTTACGCCTTTACGGATGATTATCCCTCCATCGAGTTTTCAGTTAATTAGATTTATGTGGCCCGGTGAACGCGTAGCAGAAAAATATTACCGCGTAAGGTTTACACCGGTTTTGCCTGAGACCGGAGATAGCTTTGGGCTAAATGAACAACAAATATTACAGTATCGGGAAAAAGCACTTAGCGTTGGTCTCAATATCATGGCGGGTTACGGCACGCTGGTTATTGTCCAGCCATCAAAGCCAGTGTTTAATACGCTGATTGAAA
The DNA here is from genome assembly GCF_052220145.1 of Vagococcus sp. WN89Y. Classification (NCBI taxonomy): domain Bacteria; kingdom Bacillati; phylum Bacillota; class Bacilli; order Lactobacillales; family Enterococcaceae; genus Vagococcus; species Vagococcus sp. WN89Y. The sequence continues at coordinate 88,434 of NZ_JBQPOM010000015.1, forward strand.
CACAGCCATCAGATTTTATTTCGGTAGTGAATAATGGGAATTCAACTATTGCCCTTGAGAATATCCGTAATTGCAATTCAGCAGATACAGACTGCAGCAGTGCTGCCCGGCAGTTCGTTTTGCCCGGCCAGACTAAGAGAATTGCAAAAATGAAAGGGCTAAAAACCAGCTTCACCCTCATTGAAGGGAAAGAACAAAAGAAACTCCGTTACTGAATAGCAGTAACTCAGTGGTGTCTCACTAAATAATAACTGTAAAGGTAATTTATGATTACTAATAAAGTGGCGAAAAAATGCCTCGAAACCTGTGCTATCTCCTTCGCAATATTAGGTAGTTCGATGGCGTTTGCCGCGAATCAACAAAGCTATGCAATCGATATCAAAGCTGAAATACCTTCCGACGCTTTTCACGTTATTCCTGTCGACAGCGGCTGGATTAACCAGACGCAAACCATGAAATACGATTTAGCTACGGCAAAACTCCAGGCGTTTGAAAAACAATTTCAGTATAAAAATAGCTCCGGTGGTATACAGGCGGCCTTAACGAACACTGATGCAAATGGCGATGCCATTCTATCGAATGGATCAGATGTTATTCCTCTCAAAGTTGAATTTAATGGCGTCAGGTTAACGGATACATCAACAACTGTTGTTGATGATAAGGCAGCGCAAGCGGGTGGCCGTACGATGCTACGTATTAGTCAGGCGGATAATCAATCTTTGACAGTTAACGGATCTTTTACCGGCCAGGTTGCCGTTATTTTTGAGGAAGTCATTACTCCGTAATTATTCTTACAAATAACGCTAATAAAAAGCACTTAATTATGAAAATATCTCTGGCATTTCTTGCTGCTTTTCCTTTCATCGTTTCTGCAAACGATATTCAACTGGCCGCTAATATGAGGGGGATACCAGAGGATTTCAGACGATATTTTTATAATTCAGCAATTGTCGTTCAGGTTTTTCTGAACGACAATTATATTTTCGATGCCAGTGTCTCACTGAAAGAAAACGGTGAGGTTAAGCTCCTGCACATTTTAGAACAGGCTGATAATGCCGACAGCGACCTGCTGGCGCGCTGGTCTGACATTCTCAATGACGGCGTTTCCATCGGTGAGTGTATCTCTGCCTGCCCATCCGGGCTAATGCATGTGGAATATCACCTGAATAGCTCCGCCCTCAAACTTTACACTTCTGCTTATGAAACCAGTCAGGTAGCGAGCGACTACCTGCCCGTGCCGGACGATGCGCCTGCCGGGCTGATTATGTTTAACGACGTGTCGGTTTCGGATGCTGCCTCAACGCGCAGCTGGGGGATTAACTCCTCCATGACCTCATCACTAGGCGGCTGGAGTCAGCAAGCCTCGTTTCAGTCTTCCGGAACGCGTGGTGAATATCGCTACAGCAGCTCAAGCCTTTATGAGTTTTTCACGCAAAAAGAGCTACAGGGGGATTTTATCCGTATAGGGTTATTTTCTCCTGATAACGCGACGGGCAACGTGCAAACATCGGGTTTTGGCTATGACACTGTGGCTGGCGTTATGTGGGGAACCTCAGATGCGTTACTGGTCAACACAGACAGCGTCAGCGCCTGGCCTGTTTATGTGACAGGGAGGAACCAGTCCATAGCGGAAGTCTGGCGCGACGGGCGACTCATCCGTACCCAACAACTCCAGCCCGGTATACAGGCGCTGGATACTCGTCAGTTGCCCATCGGCATTTATGATATTACGGTAAAAATTATTGAGAACGGTCAGACTGTCGATACTCAGCAAGCCCAAATCTTTAAAACGCAGGGCTGGAGCAATCCGAACAAACGCTGGCGCATGAATCTGTGGGGCGGGCAACGCCGGACGATAGCCAGTAAAAATGTCGGTTCAGCGAACGATAACCCGGATACTGCCGGGGGCGGCATAGAGGTGCTCGTGCATCCGCGGGCGGTCGTGGGGTTGAGCGGTGCGGTCACAGAGAAAGAGCAGCGTCTTCGCTCGCGAGCCAATATTACCTTAACGCAGAAAGACCGTATATTTGCTCAGTATACTTTCGGTAATACCGAGTACATGGGCAATCAGGATACCGATATTCGCTACTACCGTAGCCTCTATACTGGCGGATCGGCGAGCCTGTTCTGGCGCTCAACGGTGACGGACGTTTACGGGCGGCGGGTGCGTTCCGGCCAGACAGGTAAAACCTGGGGCGTATCACTTTCTTCCAGGCTGCCGCTCTCTTCTTCATTAATACTCAACGCTCAGTATGTTGATACTGTCTGGCGTAAAGGCACTGCTGTTGATGCCTCGTTGAGTACACAGGCCAGTTTTTATGGCCGCGACACCAATTTTCGTATGAGCGCCTACGATCGTCCGGGGTTCGATAGCCACCGCAGAGATTATGGTATCGCGTTCAGCGTGTCAGTCGCGCTGGCTTCATCTGCACAACATACCGTTGCTTTTGATACAGGCTTTGATCAGGAGCAAGGGTATTCGAGCCTCAATTATCAGTGGCAACCACAAGAGAGCCCCTATATTCGCTATCTCGGCGCAGGCGTCTCTTATAACGCCAGCGATACGGTGCTGAATGGTAATGGTGCGTTGAATACGCCATGGATAAGTGGAGATTTTTACACGCAGCGCGGTATTCATAGCGGAAATAATACGCTTGGCGGCAATCTCACTCAGGTGCTGGTGATGGGCGGAGGCAAGGTGGCATCGGTTAACGGTAATAACAGCCGTAGCATGGAGTCTGCTGTCATTGTCGACGTTGATGTCGATGATAAAGACACACAGATCCTGGCTTCCAGTAATACCCGCGAGAGCCGCCTTCAGCCCGGCAGAAATATCATTCCAGTTGATTTATGGAAAAGAAGCGCTATTCAGTTTAGCGCGCGTGGGGATGAAAGTGTTCAGGTCTCCCCGGAGCGGCAAACCATCCAGATGCGGCGCGGCAGCGTGCAGTATGTGCAGGTTAAAACGGTGAAAACATTTACCCTGGTTAGCATGTTGCTGGATGGGCAGGGGAATCCCATCAAAAATCGACGCGTTAAAAGCGATGTCACCAGCAGCATGGTGAACGCTGAAGGTGTGCTGACACTGGATTCGGGGGTGATGAATCGTCAGTTAGTTGTTCTGGCAGAAAAGCACCTGCCGGCGTTGCAGTGCGGGCTACCGGCAACCATGGAGCCAAATAAGAAAGTCCAGTTTATCAGCGCTGTTCGTTGCCGGATTGCTAACACGGAAGAAAAATAACATGGCCATTAAATATCGTCTGATAATCGGCTGGTTGCTGCTGTTAGCCGCCAGTCTGAACTGCGCCGCCACGACATTAACCATCACGGCCAACTTTTCGCCATCGCTGGAGCATCCGGAGAATAATACCTTTACCAACACCACGCCCCAGAGCGGTTATTGCAGTAGCTGGCCTGCTGAATGTGCGGAAAATAAAGTATTTAGCATCGGTCTTGGGTTAAGCGCCTCGCTCTCCGCGCAGGGCTTTTCTCCCGGTGCGTCGCCGCGAGAAAGCATGTTTTTTCAAATGCCAGGTACCTGGCGTAATGTCACGGTGGTCAACGCTGAGGGTAAATCGGCAATTGTGCAATTCCGGGTTTCTGCCTTTTCATCGACCTACCGCACGCGAGGAAGCTGGACGGTGAATGACCATCGCGCAGCCTGGGCGGGGTCATCTTTTGTCTGGGCGCCAGCTCCCTGCATCTATTCTGGCGTCGGGCGCGTTAGTCCCACACGCTACACCTTTTTATGGAAATGGCCGGTCAGTAATGCCGCGTGCTACAAGATTGCGAAAAAAGAGTTAACCGGCGAACCATATCGTATTGAGAATACGAGTGTCGCGTATGAAATCAAAACACCGGAGCCGCTAAAAATGGGCTCCGGAGAGTACGTGGGTTCGTTGCGTTTTACTGCTGGCCCTGGCGGTGATTTTGATTTTGGCGATAGCTTTACGGTTAGCGACAGTGTTGTTGATATCGTATTTAAGCTTTCCGTAAATCACGAACTAAAACTCACAACGAATGCCAGCGATCATCAGGTGACGCTTCAGCCATGCAAACCGGGCAGCGTATGCTCTGTGGATGAAGGAAAAGCCAACTGGGAACGCTGGATGGTGACGCGTGTAGCACCGTCGCTGACCGGGAAAAGTTCGTTTAATCTTTCCAGTTCCGGTGCTTTTACTGTGCATCTGGATTGCGCGCAGCAGGTAGGGAAAGAGTGCGCGCTCAAAAGTGATAATTCCGGGCAACTGGTGCCTGTCAGTATCATGCTCAATCTGCCGGAAAATATTGTGGACAATAATACTGGCGCTAGCGTTTTCCGCAGGCCGCTCAGTATCGGCAAAGATGTCTCGCAAACGGTTTTTGCGACCCGAACGTATGGGCAGGATAAAAAAGGTAGTCTGGAATATCTTGTGCGCCAGCGCGATGTGGAAACCATGCTGCAAACACGGCCGGACAGCTATCGCGGTACGGTGACGATTATTTTTGATCCGAATATTTATTAACTTAAAGAGCCCGTGCCTGTCTGGCAGGCACGGGTTAAGCTTTATTTTTTGTCGCTATTTTCCAGGTTCTCAACCTGCGGCAGCCCGTTGTCGGACGCCGGAGAGAGCAAACCGGTTTCTACGTAATTAAACAGTTTTTCACGCGTATCGGTGATATCCAGGTTGCGCATGGTCAACTGGCCGATACGATCGTCAGGCGAGAACACAGAATCGCCTTTTTCCATGGTCAGGCGCTCTGCTTTATACGTCAAATTATCGGAAACAGTATTCAGAATTGAATAATCGTTGCCGCGGCGCAGTTCCAGCGTCACTTCGCCAGTTATCGCACTTGCCACCCAACGCTGCAAAGAATCACGCAGCATAAGCGCCTGCGGATCGAACCAGCGGCCCTGATAGAGCAGGCGGCCCAGCTGGCGGCCATGGGCATGATATTGCTCGATAGTATCTTCGTTGTGAATACCGGTGAGCAAACGCTCGTAGGCAATATGCAGCAGCGCCATGCCAGGAGCTTCATAAATTCCGCGGCTCTTCGCTTCAATGATCCGGTTTTCAATCTGATCGCTCATGCCAAGGCCGTGGCGTCCGCCAATCCGGTTCGCTTCCAGCATCAGCTCTACATCATCGCTAAACGTTTTACCGTTCAGCGCCACCGGATGGCCGCGTTCAAAACGCACGGTCACTTCTTCTGCCGGGATTTTGACGTTCTCGTCCCAGAACTTAACGCCCATGATTGGATTAACGATTTTTACGCTGGAATTGAGGAATTCAAGATCCTTCGCTTCATGGGTCGCGCCCAGCATATTGGAGTCGGTGGAGTAGGCTTTTTCCGCAGACATTTTGTAATCAAAGCCTGAAGCGGTCATAAATTCAGACATTTCCTGACGCCCGCCCAGCTCATCGATAAAATCGGTATCAAGCCACGGTTTGTAAATTTTCAGCTCGGCATTCGTCAGCAAGCCGTAGCGATAAAAACGTTCAATATCGTTGCCTTTATAGGTGCTGCCGTCGCCCCAAATATTGACGCCATCTTCTTTCATCGCGGCAACCAGCATGGTACCGGTCACCGCGCGGCCCAGCGGCGTGGTGTTAAAGTAGGTCAGACCACCGGTGGTATTATGAAAAGCGCCACACTGGATAGCGGCGATGCCTTCAGCGACCAGCTGTTTGCGGCAATCGATCAGGCGGGCATTTTCTGCACCGTACTCCATAGCGCGACGGGGAATAGCGTCATAATCATCCTCATCCGGCTGGCCCAGATTTGCCGTATATGCATAAGGTACCGCACCTTTCTGGCGCATCCACAGCAGCGCTGCGCTGGTATCCAGGCCACCTGAGAAAGCTATACCGATACGTTGACCTGCGGGAAGATGCTTAAGAATCGTCGTCATAAAAAATCCCTGCTTGATAGACCTGGGGTGGAGACTTCACTGCCACGCCACGATGTTTTGCCATTCAATACAAAATCATTAGTGAATGGTTATGCAATATAAATGAGTTTTCATTTAATCATCTTTTGGCGATGACCGGAAGAGGAGAGTGCAATTTTCGTTGTGAGCCGACGCTGAAGGCTGACGGAACGCATAAACAATAGTCTTAACATTATGCATTCGCCAGAGTGAGATATTGTTAAAGCAGAGCGGTTGACAGATAATCATGTTTATCAATATAATGTAGGCCGATTTAACGTCCCGTCTTCGGTACCAAATCCCAGCATTATTGCAAATTCGCCGTCAACCGAGTAGAATTTGTCACGTTTCAGGCGCGGGGTGGAGCAGCCTGGTAGCTCGTCGGGCTCATAACCCGAAGGTCGTCGGTTCAAATCCGGCCCCCGCAACCACTTTCCCTAAGTGTTTTTTTTCAAATATACTGTGAAGACGTAAAGCCTTCGCTATTGGGTTTGAAAAAATACTCATGGAAGGTTCTCCAGGCCGCAGTTGCGGCTATAGGGTTCAGTTATTTAAAGCCCCGATTTATCGGGGTTTTTTGTTATCTGACTACGAAATAACTGGGCTATACGCCCTTTTTTTATGTCTTGGGGGTGGACTTGTCCACATTAGAGCAAAAATTAACAGAGATGATTACGGCGCCGGTTGAAGCACTGGGCTATGAACTGGTCGGTATCGAATTTGTGCGTGGTCGCACATCCACGCTGCGCATCTATATTGATAGTGAAGATGGCATCACTGTTGATGATTGTGCTGATGTCAGCCACCAGGTCAGTGCGGTTTTGGATGTTGAAGATCCGATTACCGTCGCTTACAACCTGGAAGTTTCTTCGCCAGGTTTAGAACGACCTTTGTTTACGGCTGAGCACTATACGCGTTTCAAGGGCGACGAAGTTTCGCTGGTCCTGCGTATGGCGGTACAAAATCGCCGCAAGTGGCAGGGCATCATTAAAGATGTCGATGGCGAGATGATCACCATTACGGTCGAAGGTAAAGATGAAGTGTTTGCGCTGAGCAATATTCAGAAAGCGAACCTGGTCCCCCACTTTTAACAGTCTGAATTGAGGTGAAAGGCCCCCGATGAACAAAGAAATTTTGGCTGTTGTTGAAGCAGTTTCTAACGAAAAGTCGCTTCCGCGTGAAAAAATCTTTGAAGCGCTGGAAAGTGCTCTGGCTACAGCAACCAAGAAAAAATACGAACAAGAGATTGATGTGCGTGTCAGCATCGATCGTAAAAGCGGTGACTTTGATACCTTCCGTCGCTGGCTGATTGTTGAAGAAGTGACGCAACCGACGCGTGAAATCACGCTCGAAGCGGCGCGTTACGAAGACGAAAGCCTGAACGTGGGTGATTATGTTGAAGATCAGATAGAATCTGTCACTTTCGACCGTATTACTACCCAGACCGCCAAGCAGGTTATCGTGCAGAAAGTGCGCGAAGCTGAGCGCGCGATGGTCGTGGACCAGTTCCGCGAACACGAAGGCGAAATCATCACCGGCGTGGTGAAAAAAGTTAACCGCGACAATATCACTCTCGACCTGGGTAATAACGCTGAGGCCGTGATCCTGCGCGAAGATATGCTGCCGCGCGAAAACTTCCGCCCCGGCGACCGTATTCGCGGTGTGCTGTATGCGGTGCGCCCGGAAGCGCGTGGTGCGCAGCTGTTCGTTACCCGTTCCAAACCGGAAATGCTGATCGAACTGTTCCGTATCGAAGTACCGGAAATCGGTGAAGAAGTGATTGAAATCAAAGCCGCTGCCCGCGATCCGGGTTCGCGCGCCAAAATCGCGGTGAAGACTAATGACAAGCGTATCGATCCGGTCGGCGCATGTGTCGGTATGCGCGGCGCGCGCGTACAGGCGGTCTCTACCGAACTTGGCGGTGAGCGCATTGATATCGTGTTGTGGGATGATAACCCTGCACAGTTCGTTATCAACGCAATGGCACCGGCTGATGTTGCCTCTATCGTGGTGGATGAAGACAAACACACCATGGATATTGCTGTCGAAGCGGGCAACCTGGCGCAGGCGATTGGCCGTAACGGTCAAAACGTGCGCCTTGCGTCTCAGCTGAGCGGCTGGGAACTCAACGTAATGACCGTTGAAGACCTGCAGTCCAAGCATCAGGCTGAAGCGCATGCGGCGATCGATACCTTTACTCGCTACCTGGACATTGACGAAGATTTCGCCACCGTCCTGGTTGAAGAAGGTTTCTCGACGCTGGAAGAACTGGCCTATGTGCCTATCAAAGAGCTGCTGGAAATCGACGGTCTGGATGAAGATACCGTTGAAGCCCTGCGTGATCGCGCGAAAAACGCGTTGACCACCCTGGCACTGGCGCAGGAAGAAAGCCTCGGCGATAAAGAGCCGGCTGAAGACCTGCTTAACCTGGAAGGTCTGGATCGCGCACTGGCATTTAAACTGGCTGCTCGTGGTGTTTGTACGCTTGAAGATCTCGCCGAACAGGGCGTAGATGACCTGACTGATATCGAAGGGTTAACCGACGAGAAAGCAGGGGAGCTCATCATGGCCGCACGTAATATTTGCTGGTTTGGTGACGAAGCGTAATAAACTGTAGCAGGAAGGAACAGCATGACCGATGTAACCGTAAAAACGCTGGCCGCTGAGATTCAGACCTCTGTGGACCGCCTGGTACAGCAATTTGCTGATGCAGGGATCCGCAAGTCCGCTGAAGACTTAGTGACGGCACAAGAAAAGCAGACGCTATTAGCGCACCTGAACCGCGAACACGGTTCCGCGCCTGATAAGCTGACTCTGCAGCGCAAAACGCGCAGTACATTAAGTATTCAGGGCACCGGTGGGAAAAGTAAATCGGTGCAGATAGAAGTCCGTAAAAAGCGCACCTTTGTAAAACGCGATCCACAAGAGGCAGAACGTCTCGCGGCGGAAGAAGAGGCTATGCGTGAAGCGGAAGAGAAGGCTCGTCGTGAAGCAGAGGAAGCTGCTAAACGTGAAGCCGAGGAAAAAGCGAAACGTGACGCCGAGACTCGTGCAAAACGTGAAGCCGAAGAAAAAGCTAAACGCGATAATGCTGAAAATGCAAAACGCGAAGCTGCGGAAAATAGCAAAGTGAGCAATCAACAATCTGACGAAATGACCAGGACAGCCCAGGCGGAGAAAGCCCGCCGTGAATCCGAAGCGCAAGAACTCAAGCGCAAAGCGGAGGAAGAGGCTCGTCGTAAACTGGAAGAAAACGCACGTCGCGTAGCGGAAGAAGCTCGTCGCATGGCAGAACAAAATGAAAGCGGTTGGACTGCCAGCAGCGAAGAGGAAGAAACCACGGGCGATTATCACGTAACCACTTCCCAGCATGCGCGTCAGGCGGAAGATGACAACGATCGCGAAGTCGAAGGCGGTCGAGGTCGTGGCCGCAACACGAAAGCGGCGCGTCCGAAGAAGGGCAACAAACACGCCGAAAGCAAAGCTGACCGTGAGGAAGCGCGCGCAGCGGTTCGCGGTGGTAAAGGCGGTCGCCAGCGTAAAGGTTCTGCTCTGCAGCAAGGCTTCCAGAAGCCTGCGCAAGCGGTTAACCGTGACGTGGTTATCGGTGAAACCCTGACCGTTGGCGAACTGGCTAACAAGATGGCGGTTAAAGGCTCTCAGGTCATCAAAGCGATGATGAAACTGGGCGCAATGGCGACCATCAACCAGGTGATTGACCAGGAAACCGCGCAGCTGGTGGCGGAAGAAATGGGTCATAAAGTTATCCTGCGTCGTGAAAACGAGCTGGAAGAAGCGGTAATGAGCGACCGTGATACGGGTGCTGCGGCAGAACCGCGTGCGCCGGTCGTGACCATTATGGGTCACGTTGACCACGGTAAAACCTCTCTGCTGGACTACATTCGTTCAACGAAAGTGGCCTCCGGTGAAGCGGGCGGCATTACTCAGCATATCGGTGCGTATCACGTCGAAACCGACAACGGTATGATCACCTTCCTGGATACCCCAGGCCACGCCGCGTTTACCGCGATGCGTGCCCGTGGTGCGCAGGCAACGGATATCGTTGTGCTGGTCGTTGCAGCAGACGACGGCGTGATGCCGCAGACCATCGAAGCTATCCAGCACGCAAAAGCGGCGCAGGTGCCGGTTGTGGTTGCGGTGAACAAAATCGATAAACCGGAAGCCGATCCGGATCGCGTGAAAAACGAACTTGCTCAGTACGGTATTATCCCGGAAGAGTGGGGCGGTGAAAGCCAGTTCGTACATGTGTCTGCGAAAGCAGGTACAGGTATCGACGAACTGCTGGATGCCATCCTGCTGCAGGCTGAAGTTCTGGAGCTGAAAGCCGTGCGTAAAGGTATGGCGAGCGGTGTTGTTATCGAATCCTTCCTTGATAAAGGTCGTGGTCCGGTCGCATCGGTTCTGGTTCGTGAAGGTACCCTGCATAAAGGCGATATCGTTCTGTGTGGCTTCGAGTATGGCCGTGTCCGTGCGATGCGTGATGAGCTGGGCCGTGAAGTGACTGAAGCAGGTCCGTCCATTCCGGTGGAAATCCTCGGTCTGTCCGGTGTTCCGGCTGCCGGTGATGAAGCGACCGTCGTACGTGACGAGAAGAAAGCGCGTGAAGTTGCGCTGTATCGCCAGGGTAAATTCCGCGAAGTCAAACTGGCACGCCAGCAGAAATCTAAACTGGAAAACATGTTTGCCAACATGACCGAAGGCGAAGTTCACGAAGTGAATATCGTGCTGAAGGCGGACGTTCAGGGTTCTGTGGAAGCTATCTCCGACTCGCTGCTGAAACTGTCAACCGAAGAAGTCAAAGTCAAGATCGTGGGTTCTGGCGTAGGTGGTATCACCGAAACCGACGCTACGCTTGCTGCGGCTTCTAACGCTATCCTGGTTGGCTTCAACGTGCGTGCCGATGCTTCTGCGCGTCGCGTTATCGAAGCAGAAGGTCTGGATCTGCGTTACTACTCCGTCATCTATAACCTGATCGACGAAGTGAAAGCAGCCATGAGCGGTATGCTTTCGCCGGAGCTGAAACAGCAGATCATCGGTCTGGCAGAAGTGCGTGATGTGTTTAAATCGCCGAAATTCGGTGCCATCGCGGGCTGTATGGTTACGGAAGGCGTGGTTAAACGTCACAACCCAATCCGCGTACTGCGCGACAACGTGGTTATCTATGAAGGCGAGCTGGAATCCCTGCGCCGCTTCAAAGATGACGTCAACGAAGTTCGTAACGGTATGGAATGTGGTATCGGCGTGAAGAACTACAATGACGTACGCACTGGCGATATGATTGAAGTGTTCGAGATTATCGAAATCCAGCGTTCGATTGAGTAACCCCGTAAGCGAGCAGGTTGCTGCTGCAATGGTTTTTCCCGGCCCTGATGCCGGGAAGACGAAGCCGTGCAGCGTTGTCGCAACAGGCTGGCACAGTGGGTTAAAATTTTTGACCGGGTATGCAGTGCGCCGCCCGGCAAGCAATATCAAAAGGGGCTACGGCCCCTTTTTAGTGTGGAGAATTACTATGGCGAAAGAATTCGGTCGCCCTCAGCGCGTAGCCCAGGAGCTGCAAAAAGAGATAGCCATCATTCTGCAGCGTGAAATCAAAGATCCGCGTTTAGGTATGATGACCACGGTTTCCGGTGTCGAAGTTTCCCGTGATTTGGCCTACGCAAAGGTGTTTGTCACATTCCTTAATGATAAAGACGAAGCTTCGGTGAAAGCTGGCATCAAAGCGTTACAGGATGCCTCTGGTTTTATCCGTACCCTGCTTGGGAAAGCGATGCGCTTGCGTATCGTGCCGGAACTGACCTTTTTCTATGACAACTCGCTGGTGGAAGGGATGCGCATGTCCAATCTGGTGACCAGCGTGGTGAAACACGACGACGAGCGTCGTGTGAACCCGGACGACAGCAAGGAGGACTAATGAGTCGTCCTCGTCGTCGCGGTCGCGATGTGCACGGCGTTCTGCTGCTGGATAAACAGCAGGGAGCCTCCAGCAATGATGTGCTGCAAAAAGTAAAGCGTCTTTATAACGCGAACCGGGCCGGGCATACCGGCGCGCTGGACCCGCTGGCAACCGGTATGCTGCCGATCTGCCTCGGCGAAGCCACGAAATTCTCGCAATATTTGCTGGATTCTGACAAGCGTTACCGGGTGATTGCTCGCCTCGGGCAGCGTACCGATACGTCAGATGCTGACGGGCAGGTTGTTGAGGAGCGCCCGGTCGCCTTCACCTCTGAGCAACTGGCGGCTGCGCTGGACAGCTTCCGTGGCGAAACCCTGCAAATCCCGTCGATGTATTCTGCGCTGAAATATCAGGGCAAAAAGCTCTACGAATATGCTCGCCAGGGAATCGAGGTTCCGCGTGAGGCGCGCCCGATTACCGTCTACGAACTGTTATTTATTCGTCATGAAGGTAATGAGCTGGAGCTGGAAATACATTGTTCGAAAGGCACGTACATCCGCACCATTATTGACGATCTGGGTGAGAAACTGGGCTGTGGCGCGCACGTAATCTACCTGCGTCGCCTGGCGGTAAGCCACTATCCTGTCGAGAGAATGGTTACGCTTGAGCAACTACAAGAGCGGGTTGCGCAGGCCGAGCAGCAAGGTATTCCGGCGGCGGAGCTGCTGGATCCTCTGCTGATGCCGATGGACAGCCCGGCGGCGGATTTCCCACAGGTGTCTATTCCGTCAGTCGTTGCGGCGTACTTTAAACAAGGCCAGCCGGTGCGTGCTTCTGCGGCGCCAAAAGAAGGCCTGGTACGCGTGATGGAAGGCGAAGAAGGGAAGTTTATCGGTATGGGTGAAATCGATGACGAAGGGCGCGTCGCGCCGCGTCGTCTGGTGGTTGAGTATCCTGTTTGAGCGTGCTTTCCTTGCGGGAAACAGTGACTACGAGTAGAATACTGCCGCTTAACGTCGGCTTCTGTTTTTAACATGCCCTGACGTTAAACCTGGGGTTGCTGAATTAGAGATCGGCACCCTTTCATTTTTTTATTACTGGAGTTCAAAATGTCTCTAAGCGTTGAAGCTAAAGCAAAAATCGTTTCCGAGTTTGGTCGTGGTACTAACGACAGCGGTTCTACCGAAGTTCAGGTTGCACTGCTGACTGCTCAGATTAACCACCTGCAGGGTCACTTTGCAGAGCACAAAAAAGATCACCACAGCCGTCGTGGTCTGCTGCGTATGGTTTCTCAGCGTCGTAAACTGCTCGACTACCTGAAACGTAAAGATGTAGCACGCTACACCGCGCTGATCGAGCGCCTGGGTCTGCGTCGCTAAGTCTGGCGAGTTTCAAAAGAAGGGGCCTGTAAGGCCCCTTTTTTCTACCAGACGGCAGCAATTGACAGTAAACTAATGTATTGTTGCAAGGTGTGATCTTCATTGCAGAGGTTCGCGCGGCTAATGAGAAGCTTGACTCGCACGCGGCGGGATCAGGATTGTCATTAGTCGCGAGGATGCAAGAAGATCTGGTTTAATTGCCGGCCCGCCATGGGGTGTGCTGGCATTCATCAATAAAGGACAGAATTTTGCTGAATCCGATCGTTCGTAAATTCCAATATGGTCAGCATACCGTCACGCTGGAAACCGGCATGATGGCGCGTCAAGCCACCGCGGCCGTAATGGTTAGCATGGATGACACTGCAGTATTTGTGACCGTAGTTGGTCAGAAAAAAGCAAAACCCGGCCAGGACTTTTTCCCCCTGACCGTAAACTACCAGGAGCGTACTTACGCTGCGGGTAAAATCCCTGGCGGTTTCTTCCGTCGTGAAGGCCGTCCGAGCGAAGGCGAAACGCTGATCGCGCGCCTGATTGACCGCCCGATTCGTCCGCTGTTCCCGGAAGGTTTCGTTAACGAAGTGCAGGTTATCGCGACCGTTGTTTCCGTTAACCCGCAGGTTAACCCGGACATCGTTGCGATGATCGGTGCTTCCGCAGCGCTTTCCCTGTCTGGTATCCCGTTCAATGGCCCGATTGGTGCCGCTCGTGTTGGTTATATCAATGACCAGTACGTACTGAACCCGACCCAGGAAGAGCTGAAAGAGAGCAAGCTGGACCTGGTTGTTGCCGGTACTGAAGCTGCCGTTCTGATGGTGGAATCCGAAGCTGAATTGCTGAGCGAAGACCAGATGCTGGGCGCCGTGGTGTTTGGCCACGACCAGCAGCAGGTTGTTATTCAGAACATTAACGAGCTGGTCAAAGAAGCGGGTAAACCGCGCTGGGACTGGCAGCCGGAAGCGGCAAACGAAGCGCTGAATGCGCGCGTTGCTGAGCTGGCGCAATCTCGCCTGAGTGATGCATACCGCATTACCGACAAACAAGAACGTTACGCACAGGTTGATACCATCAAATCTGAAACCATCGCTAAGCTGGTTGAAGAAGATGAAACCCTGGACCCGAACGAGCTGGGCGAAATCCTGCACGCTATCGAGAAAAACGTGGTGCGTAGCCGCGTGCTGGCTGGCGAACCGCGTATCGATGGTCGCGAAAAAGATATGATTCGTGGTCTGGATGTTCGTACCGGTGTTCTGCCGCGTACGCACGGTTCTGCGCTGTTCACCCGTGGTGAAACGCAGGCGCTGGTTACCGCGACGCTGGGTACGGCTCGTGATGCGCAAATCATTGATGAGCTGATGGGCGAGCGCACTGACTCCTTCCTGTTCCACTATAATTTCCCTCCGTATTCTGTAGGGGAAACCGGGATGGTGGGTTCGCCGAAACGTCGTGAAATCGGTCACGGTCGTCTGGCGAAACGTGGTGTGCTGGCAGTTATGCCGGACGCAGAAAAATTCCCGTACACCGTACGTGTGGTTTCTGAAATCACTGAATCCAACGGCTCCTCGTCTATGGCGTCCGTGTGCGGTGCTTCCCTGGCGCTGATGGATGCCGGTGTGCCGGTGAAAGCAGCCGTTGCGGGTATCGCGATGGGCTTGGTGAAAGAAGGCGACAACTACGTTGTGCTGTCTGACATTCTGGGCGACGAAGATCACCTGGGCGATATGGACTTCAAAGTTGCGGGTTCCCGCGATGGTATCTCTGCGCTGCAGATGGATATCAAAATTGAAGGTATCACCAAAGAGATCATGCAGGTTGCTCTGAACCAGGCAAAAGGCGCTCGTCTGCATATTCTGAGCGTTATGGAGCAGGCAATTAACGCACCGCGTGGCGATATCTCTGAGTTCGCACCGCGTATTCACACCATCAAAATCAATCCGGACAAAATCAAAGACGTGATTGGTAAAGGTGGTTCTGTCATTCGTGCGCTGACTGAAGAAACCGGCACCACGATTGAAATCGAAGATGATGGTACCGTGAAAATCGCAGCGACCGATGGCGACAAAGCAAAACATGCTATCCGCCGTATCGAAGAGATCACTGCCGAGATCGAAGTGGGCCGTGTTTATAACGGTAAAGTGACCCGTATCGTTGACTTTGGCGCGTTTGTTGCCATCGGCGGCGGTAAAGAAGGTCTGGTACACATTTCTCAGATCGCCGACAAGCGCGTTGAGAAAGTGACCGATTACCTGCAGATGAATCAGGAAGTCCCGGTTAAAGTTCTGGAAGTTGACCGCCAGGGCCGTATCCGCCTGAGCATCAAAGAAGCAACTGAGCAAACTCAGCCTGCTGGCGAGCCAGAAGTGCCACAAGCAGAGCAGGGCGAGTAACGTTGCCTTTGCCCTCCGCGCAAGCGGAGGGCGTATTCGCTGGCAGGACGCCGTGTTTGCAGCCGGGGGACAGGACGTTCATCCAATTGTTGTCTTCGGGAGTGGGAAATGAAGCCTTTTTTGCGCTGGTGTTTCGTTGCGACAGCTTTAACGCTGGCAGGATGCAGCAACTCTGCCTGGCGTAAAAGCGAAGTCCTCGCAATACCTTTGCAACCGACTTTGCAGCAAGAAGTGATTCTGGCACGCATGGAACAAATTCTTGCCAGTCGGGCTTTAACCGATGACGAGCGCGCACAGCTTTTATATGAGCGCGGAGTGTTGTATGATAGTCTCGGTTTGAGGGCATTAGCGCGAAATGATTTTTCACAAGCGCTGGCAATCAGACCGGATATGCCTGAAGTATTCAATTACTTAGGCATTTATTTAACGCAGGCAGGCAATTTTGATGCTGCCTATGAAGCGTTTGATTCTGTACTTGAGCTTGATCCAACTTACAACTACGCGCACTTGAATCGCGGTATCGCATTGTATTACGGCGGTCGCGACAGGTTAGCGCAAGATGATCTGCTGGCGTTTTATCAAGACGATCCTAACGATCCTTTCCGTAGTCTGTGGCTTTATATCGTTGAGCAGAAGCTTAATGAAAAGCAGGCTAAAGAAGCGCTGGCACAGCGCCTCGAAAAGTCGGATAAGGAACAGTGGGGATGGAATATTGTCGAGTTCTACCTCGGTGACATTAGCGAAGCAACGCTGATGGATCGCCTGAAGGCGGACGCAACGGATAACACCTCGCTCGCTGAGCATCTCAGTGAAACCAACTTCTATTTAGGTAAGTACTACCTAAGTCTGGGGGACAAGGACAGCGCTACGGCACTGTTCAAATTAACGGTTGCTAACAACGTTCATAATTTCGTTGAGCACCGTTATGCATTGTTGGAACTATCGCTCTTGGGCCAGGAGCAAGATGACCTGGCAGAATCGGACCAGCAATAGCTGCGAATATATATCAGCCCGTAATCTTTTTTTGATTGCCATCACCTTTGCGGGTGAGGGCCTTATTGTTCGCTAATTAACCTACTTTGAGCCGGTTCACACTTTTCAATGAAAATTGCAGATCATTTTCACGATGAGTTATGTAGACTGGCCGCCAATGACATAGAGGCACTTGTACTACATGGCTGAATTCGAAACCACTTTTGCAGATCTGGGCCTGAAGGCTCCTATCCTTGAAGCTCTTAACGATCTCGGTTACGAAAAACCATCTCCGATCCAGGCTGAGTGCATTCCGCACCTGCTGTCTGGTCGTGACGTACTGGGCATGGCCCAGACTGGTAGCGGTAAAACCGCAGCGTTTTCTCTTCCGCTGCTTAATAACATCGATCCGGATCTGCGCGCACCGCAGATCCTCGTGCTCGCCCCGACCCGCGAACTGGCGGTTCAGGTTGCTGAAGCAATGACCGATTTCTCTAAACATATGCGCGGCGTAAGCGTGGTTGCCCTGTACGGTGGCCAGCGTTATGACGTGCAATTACGCGCCCTGCGTCAGGGACCGCAGATCGTCGTCGGTACGCCGGGGCGTCTGCTCGATCACCTGAAACGCGGCACGCTGGATCTCTCTCGCCTGAGCGGTCTGGTACTGGATGAAGCCGACGAAATGCTGCGCATGGGCTTTATCGAAGACGTAGAAACAATCATGGCGCAAATCCCGGAAGGTCATCAGACCGCACTGTTCTCCGCAACAATGCCGGAAGCCATTCGCCGTATTACCCGCCGGTTTATGAAAGAGCCGCAGGAAGTACGTATTCAGTCCAGCGTAACCACGCGCCCGGATATCAGCCAGAGCTACTGGACGGTATACGGCATGCGTAAAAACGAAGCGCTGGTGCGTTTCCTTGAAGCTGAAGATTTTGATGCAGCGATTATTTTCGTGCGCACCAAAAACGCCACGCTGGAAGTGGCCGAAGCGCTGGAGCGCAACGGTTATAACAGCGCCGCGCTGAACGGTGACATGAACCAGGCACTGCGTGAGCAGACGCTGGAACGCCTGAAAGATGGTCGTCTCGATATCCTGATTGCGACCGACGTTGCGGCACGTGGCCTGGACGTTGAGCGTATCAGCCTGGTCGTAAACTACGATATCCCGATGGATTCTGAATCCTACGTTCACCGCATTGGCCGTACCGGTCGTGCAGGTCGTGCCGGTCGCGCACTGCTGTTCGTTGAGAACCGCGAGCGCCGCCTGCTGCGCAATATCGAACGTACGATGAAGCTGACCATTCCGGAAGTTGAACTGCCGAATGCAGAACTGCTGGGCAAACGTCGCCTGGAAAAATTTGCCGCGAAAGTTCAGCAGCAGCTGGAAAGCAGCGACCTGGATCAGTACCGTGCGCTGCTGGCGAAAATCCAGCCTTCTTCTGAAGAAGAGATGGATATTGAAACGCTGGCTGCGGCACTGCTGAAAATGGCGCAGGGCGAACGCCCGCTGATCCTGCCGCCGGATGCGCCGATGCGTCCGCGTCGCGAATCCCGCGAGCGCGATGAGCGTTTCGAACGTCGTGGCGATCGTAACGACCGTGGTCCGCGTGGCGATCGTGAAGAGCGTCCGCGCCGCGAACGTCGTGACGCTGGCGATATGGAACTCTACCGCATTGAAGTGGGTCGTGATGATGGCGTTGAAGTGCGTCATATCGTTGGCGCTATTGCTAACGAAGGCGACATCAGCAGCCGTTACATTGGCAACATCAAGCTGTTTGCGTCCCACTCCACCATCGAGCTGCCGAAAGGCATGCCGGGCGAGGTTCTGCAGCACTTTACCCGCACGCGTATTCTGAACAAACCGATGAATATGCAGCTGCTGGGCGATGCGCAGCCGCGCGAGCGTAGCGAACGTCGTGGTGGCGGTGAGCGCCGCGGCGGTGGTTTCGGTGGCGAACGTCGTGAAGGCGGGCGCGGTGGCGAAGGCCGTCGTTTCAGCGGCGAGCGTCAGGAAGGCGGTCGTAACTTCAGCGGCGAACGTCGCGCTCCGCGCCGCGATCGTGAAGAAAGCACCGGTCGTCGTCGTTTCAACGACGCGTAATGCTGCGTTCTTTGCTGTAAAGTTTTAAATACAGCCCCGGACTTATCTCCGGGGCTTTTTTCTATCCCTTTTGTACTCATGTACTGGTACAATGCAGCAGCTAAATAAAAAGCATATGAATCATCACAGGAGAATTAGCGCGATGTCGACACTGACAACGACCCAGGCTTCCCCTTCGCTGTTTGGCGGGGTGGTGATTATTGGCGGGACCATAATTGGTGCAGGCATGTTTTCATTGCCGGTGGTCATGTCCGGCGCGTGGTTTTTCTGGTCACTTCTGGCACTCGTGGTAACCTGGTTCTGTATGCTGCACTCCGGGCTGATGATCCTTGAGGCAAACCTGAACTACCATAGCGGCGCGAGCTTTGACACCATCACCAAAGACCTGCTTGGCAAGGGCTGGAACCTGGTGAACGGTCTGTCGATTGCTTTTGTGCTCTATATCCTGACCTATGCCTATATTTCAGCGAGCGGTTCGATACTGCATCACACCTTCGCGGAGATGTCGTTCAACGTGCCTGCACGCCTGGCGGGGCTGCTGTTTGCCCTGGCAGTGGCATTTATCGTCTGGCTATCGACCCATGCTGTTAGTCGCATGACGGCGATTGTGCTGGGCGCGAAAGTCATCACCTTCTTCCTGACCTTCGGTAGCTTGCTCGGCCATGTAGAGCCGGCAACGCTTTTCAATGTGGCGCAAAGCGACGCGTCCTATACGCCATATTTATTGATGACCCTGCCGTTTTGCCTCGCCTCGTTTGGCTATCACGGCAACGTGCCAAGCCTGATGAAGTACTACGGTAAAAACCCGCGCACTATTGTGCAGTGTTTGCTGTACGGTACGCTGCTGGCGCTGGGGCTGTATGTGGTGTGGTTGCTGGTTACGATGGGCAATATTCCGCGCCCGGCATTTATTGAGATAGCGGCGAAAGGCGGCAATATTGATGTGCTGGTACAGGCGCTGAGCGGCGTGCTCAATAGCCGCAGCCTCGATCTTTTGCTGGTGATTTTCTCCAACTTCGCGGTTGCCAGTTCCTTCCTCGGGGTGACGCTGGGGCTGTTTGACTATCTGGCGGATTTGTTCGGTTTTGATGATTCACCGGCCGGGCGTTTTAAAACCGCGCTGTTGACGTTTGTTCCGCCGATTATTGGCGGGTTCGTGTGGCCAAATGGTTTTCTGTATGCCATTGGTTACGCGGGGCTGGCGGCAACCGTGTGGGCGGCTATTGTTCCGGCGCTACTGGCCAACGCGTCGCGTAAACGCTTCGGCAGCCCGCGCTTTCGTGTGTGGGGCGGTAAACCGATGATTGTACTGATCCTGCTGTTTGGCGCAGGCAATGCGGTGATACATCTTCTGTCGAGTTTTAATCTGCTGCCGGTCTATCAGTGATCGGTTTGGCCCTCTCCTGCGAGGGAGAGGGCGACGAAAGCCTTAACCTAACAGCTCCTCTTTCACCTGCATCGCCAGCTCAAATGAGTGCAGCCGTGCCTGGTGGTCGAAAATTTGCCCGTTAACCATGATTTCATCAGCGTTTGTTTCCCGCAGAATTGACTCCAGGCCGTGGCGCACTTTTGCTTTATCACCCACCAGCGACATGCTGAGCGCTTGCTGGACGCCATACTGCTCGGACGGTGACCAGAATTGATCCATGTTTTCGATGGGCGGCGGCAACTGCGCGCTCTCGCCACGGCGCAGCTTCACAAACGCTTGCTGCATCGAGGTGAAAAGAAACTCTGCATCACGGTTGCTGTCGGCGGCGACAATGTTGATGCACACCATCGCGTAAGGTTTCTCCAGCCGCTCCGACGGCGTAAAGTTCGTGCGGTAAAGGTGCAGCGCCTGGAACAGCATATCCGGGGCAAAATGCGAAGCGAAAGCAAACGGCAAGCCAAGCTGAGCCGCCAGCTGCGCGCTATACAGACTGGAGCCGAGCAACCAGACCGGGATCTTTTCGCCGTAGCCCGGCACCGGGCGAACGTGCGGGTTCGGATCGCGGGCGTCGAACCAGTCTACCAGCTCGGCCACATCGCGCGGGAAGTTGTCGATATCTCCGCTCATATGGCGGCGTAATGCCATCATCGTGCGCTGATCGCTACCCGGCGCGCGGCCAAGACCTAAATCAATACGCCCCGGGTAAAGGGTGTTCAGGGTGCCAAACTGCTCGGCAATCACCAGCGGTGAATGGTTAGGCAACATCACGCCGCCAGAGCCAAGGTGCAGGGTTTCGGTATTCGCCGCGAGGTAGCCAATCAGCACAGACGTCGCCGCGCTGGCAATCCCGGTCATATTATGGTGCTCAGCCAGCCAGTAGCGGTGATAACCGCGCTTTTCAGCAAGCTTTGCTAAATCCAGCGAATGCGTAAACGCCTCGCGGGCCGTGGAGTCCTGCGGGATCGGTGCGAGATCCAGCACCGAGAAAGGTATCTTTTTATCAGGCATAAAAGCTCACTTTGCTACAGCATCGTCATCAGATTGAAGGTCTTCTTCCAGCCTGGCAGTATGTTTCGTGCGCGGCCAGAAAAGCTGCAGTTTTTATAGTGCATGAGTTAACAGCAAATGTTGTTAACATTGTGAGCTATACACTTCATACTTCGCGCCGCAGGTGCGTTGGCTGCCTGACTCACCCCGGTCACTTACCTGAGTAAGCTCCCGGGGATTCGCTGCGTTGCCGCCTTCCTGCAACACGAATTATTTTGTGTATACACTTCATACTGCGCGCCGCAGATGCGTTAGCTGCCTGATTTACCCCGGTCACTTACTGAGTCAAGCTCCCGGGGATTCGCTGCGTTGCCGCCTTCCTGCAACACGAATTATTTTGCGTATACACTTCATACTGCGCGCCGCAGATGCGTTAGCTGCCTGACTCACCCCGGTCACTTACTGAGTCAAGCTCCCGGGGATTTGGTGAAGACAGCGTTCAAATATTTTCCTGACAGATTTGTCACTGCTGCGGCTAGAGCTGCAACTCTAGGCCAGGCAGCCTGCGCCAGTAACCGTTGCAGTCGCTGTGCGAGGCCAGAGGCAACGGCGCGTTGCCTGTTTCGTTAGCGCGAAACGCGTCAAGCATCGCAAACGTCTCTTTGCCCATCGGCGAGAGGCGCACAATATCCACAATCCCCTGCATAGAGGTCAGCTCATTGCCGAGGTTATAAACGTAGCCGCTCATGGTCTGGATACCATTGAGCACAAACACCTGCTGATTTTCCTGCGACTGAATGCTGCGACCCTGCGGGTAGTTAATACAGCAGGTTTCACACTCATCCTTCGGCCGGTCTTCTGAACGCGCGGTAAAGCAACGAGCAGAGTACGCCAGCGGCAAATGCCCGTAGCTCAGCACCTCGACTTCAAACTTCTGGCGAATCCCTAAGCTCTCGCACTGATCGAGCAAATTAATAAGCCAGTCGCGCGACAGTTCCACTGGCATACACCAGCGCACCATCCCTTGCTTAAGCAATAAACGCAGCGTCACGGCGTTGTAACAGTTCAGCGCGTGCCCGGCAACGAAAGGCAGTTTCCGATCGGCGCACATATTCACCACGCCTAAATCGCTGGCTTCGAGCAAAAACTCACCGTTATCGACATACCGTTTCAGTTCGTTTAACTCAGATGACGCCTGCACCAGCGCAAGCGTGGAGAGCACCACCTGCTTACCGCTTAACGCGAGCGCTTTCGCCATCTCCAGCCAGTCGCCGACTTTCGTCGCCCGACGCTTGCTGCACACTGCCTCGCCCAGGTAAATCACATCCGCAGAACTCGACGCGGCCTGGTGATAAAAATCTTCCAGCGTCTCTTTTGGCCAGTAATAAAGCACCGGCCCTAATGAATATTTCATCTTTTACCTACTGCCATTTACGGTGATATGCGCCGAGGGTGGTTTGCGTGCCTTCCGACATTGCGCCGAGCGTCTCCATCCAGGCGGGCTGCGGTATAAAGTTTTGCGGCGACTCCTTACAGCGATCGATAGCCTGGCGCCACACTTTGGCGACCTGGCTGACATACGCCGGGCTGCGCTGGCGGCCTTCGATTTTCACCGAAGCAATATTGGCCGCCAGCAGTTCCGGCAGCAGCGCCAGCGTATTCAGACTGGTCGGCTCCTCCAGCGCGTGATAGCGCTCGCCATCCACCAGATAGCGGCCCTTGCACAGTGTGGGATACCCCGCGTTCTCCCCCTCCTGATAGCGGTCAATCAGCACCTCATTCAGGCGGGATTCCAGCCCCTGCGGCGTTTGCTGCCAGCGCACAAAACGCGCCGGAGAACACGCCCCGACGGTATTGGGGGATTCCCCGGTCAGGTAAGAGGAGAGATAGCAGCGGCCTTCCGCCATAATGCACAGGCTACCGAAAGCAAACACTTCCAGCGGCACCGGCGTTACGCGCGCCAGCTGTTTTACCTGGTGAATTGATAACACGCGCGGCAGCACGACGCGGGCCACATCGAAATGGCGCTGATAGAAACGGATGGCCTCTTCATTGGTTGCCGAAGCCTGCACCGAAACATGGCGCTCAATATGCGGATAGCGCTCGGCGGCGTACTCCAGCATCGCCAGATCTGCCAGGATCAGCGCATCTGCGCCAATCTGCGCTGCCATATCCACGGCACGTTCCCAGCGCTGATACCCATCAGGATGCGCAAAGGTGTTGATAGCGATATGCAGCTTGCGGCGATGCAGATGAACAAAATCGACCGCCTCCTGAAGTTTTTTCTCCGTAAAATTAAGTCCGGCGAAATGCCGGGCGTTGGTGTCATCTTTCAGGCCGATATACACAGCGTCGGCGCCATTTTCGATGGCCACCTTCAGTGCCGGAAGGTTACCGGCAGGGCAGAGCAACTCCATAGTGTATCCTGCAATCTGGGCGTACCCGGTGGGGCGCTAAATTGTTAATGAACGGGGATTTTAGTTAACCTGTTGTCGACAATTTTTGATTTGAGGCAGTTAAATGTGTATTGATGGAGCCAATAATCTCCCTCTGTTTATTGTGTAATTGTTGATTTGTGCCTCTTTGTCTTTAATGAAATGTGGCAAAATAACAGTCATTATCATTTCGGGGAGTAACGTTCGTGCTGGAAAAATTGCGCTCACATCTTGTTCATATGGGGCCGTCCTTACTGCGTGTGCCGGTTAAACTGACGCCTTTTTCTGTTAAACGTCAGGCGCTTGAACAGCTTCTGCGCTGGCAGTTCCAGCAGGCGCTGGCAGACGGAGAGCTTGAGTTTCTCGATGGCCGCTGGTTAAGTATCCAGGTTCGGGATATCGACCTGACGTGGTATACCTCTGTGCAGGATGGGCAACTGATCGTGCGCGAAAGCGCCGACGCTGACGTGAGCTTTAGCGCAAACGCCAGCGATTTACTGCTGATCGCCGCGCGCAGGCAGGACCCTGATACGCTCTTTTTCCAGCGCCGTCTGGTCATTGAAGGCGACACGGAGCTTGGGCTGTATGTTAAGAATCTGATGGACGCCATCGAACTTGAGCAAATGCCAAAACCCCTGCGGCTGATGCTTTTGCAACTGGCGCAATTTGTTGAGGCTGGCCTGAAAGCGCCGCCTGCAACGACACAACCTTCTGTAGGTGAGCCATGCTGATTAGAGTTGAAATTCCCATTGATGCGCCAGGAATCGACGCGTTACTACGCCGCAGCTTTGGCGGAGAAAGTGAAGCCTCGCTGGTGCACGATCTGCGTGAAGACGGTTTGATCACGCTGGGATTTGTTGCCACTGACGACGAAGGGCAGGTGATTGGCTATGTGGCCTTCAGCCCGGTGACGGTGGCGGGCGAAGATCTACAGTGGGTCGGGCTGGCGCCGCTTGCCGTTGACGAAGCCTATCGCGGGCAAGGTATTGCTCGCCAGCTGGTGTACGAAGGGCTGGATTCGCTTAATGAGTTTGGCTACGCCGCCGTGGTTACCCTCGGTTCGCCTGAATTTTATGGCCGTCTCGGTTTCGAAAAAGCGGCGAAATATGATTTACGCAGCCGCTGGCCGCAGAGCGATGAGGCTTTTTTGGTGCATCGCCTGGCGGATGACGCGCTAAATGGCGTGCGCGGCGAAGTGGAGTACAGCGAGCATTTCAATCGCTTTTAACCACCGGCATACGTAATGTTTCCCGCAGCGCTTCGAAGGAGCCATCTCCACCGACGAGGCGCTCTTTCTGGCGCTTAGTGAGCTGTTTAATACGATACTCCAGCCGCAGCGCCAGCGACCTTTCCCCCACGGGTGCAAAAAATACCAGCTCCAGCTCGCCTTTGCCGCGCAAGGCTTTGGCGCCTTTCCCGCATTGATGCTGAGTAAAACGCCGCGCGACGTCCGTCGTAATGCCGGTGTAAAGCCTGTTATCAGCGGTGCGAATCAGATAAAGAAACCAGGGCGTCATGAGGATGTTCAGTGTGTTAGTGTTAAGCAAAAAATAACACGGGAAGGAGGAAAAATGGAGGCGCTTGCAGCGATTAACCGCTGGCTGGCAAAGCAGCACGTGGTGACATGGTGTGTGGCAAATCAGGGAGAGTTATGGTGCGCCAACGCGTTTTATATCTATGACGCGCAAAAAGTCGCCTTCTATGTGATGAGCGAAGACAAAACCCGTCACGCACAAATGTCGGGTTTACAAGCGCCGGTCGCCGGTACGGTTAACGGTCAGCCAAAAACGGTGGCGCTTATCCGTGGCGTGCAGTTTGCGGGTGAAATCCGGCGGCTGAATGAAGAGGAAAGCGCGGCGCCGCGTGAGCAGTACAACCGTCGCTTCCCTGTGGCGCGCATGTTATCGGCCCCTCTTTGGGAAATCCGCCTTGATGAGCTGAAATTTACCGATAACACGCTGGGTTTTGGCAAAAAGCTTCACTGGTTACGCGACTCAGGCACCCAGCAAGCGTAATGCCTCGCGGTTAAATGCGGGCAAATCATCCGGGGTGCGACTGGTCACCAGCTGATCTTTATCGACCACCACTTCCTGGTCAAAGAACTCAGCACCGGCGTTTTTCACATCAATCACGATGGGTTTCACCGCCGTGAGTTTGCGCCCGCGTATGACATCGGCGCTAATCAGCAGTTGTGGGCCGTGGCAAATGGCGAACACCGGTTTGCCAGCGTTGACAAAGTCACGCGTAAAGGTCACGAAACGGTCGTCGCCGCGCAGGGTGTCCGGCGCGTGCCCGCCGGGTAAGAGCAGGGCGTCAAAATCAGCCGGGCGCACGTCATCAATGGCTTTATCAATAACCACTTCCGCTTCGCCTTTTTTGCCGTGGATGGTTTTTCCGGCCTGTTTGTCGATAGTGACGACTTCATGTCCGGCTTTGCGAAACGCGTCTGCAGGAGAAGTAAATTCTGAATCTTCAAACTCGTCGGTGATCAAGACCGCAATTTTCTTGCCCATATTTTCCTCCGTTGTTTTGGCTTCAGATAAGGTAGTTATCCATACTTGCAACTAACCTGAACATTAAGCCTGGTTCAATGGAGAGAGTTTTCAACACGGATTCATCTGCAAAGGAGAGGATATGCAAAACGTATTAATCACTGGCGGCACGGGGTTGGTGGGCAGCCACCTGCTGCGTTTGCTGGCAAACGATCCGCGCATTGCCACGATTGCGGCACCGACGCGCCGCCCGCTGCGTGACTTTAGCGATGTTTATAATCCTTACAATATCAAGCTGACCGATGCGTTGGCACACGTGACGGACCCGGTTGATACCGTGTTTTGCTGCCTGGGCACGACGTTGCGCGAGGCGGGAAGCAAGGAAGCCTTTGTGCACGCGGATTTTACGCTGGTGGTGGACACCGCGCTGGCGGGGCAGCGCCTGGGCGCAAAACAGATGCTGGTGGTCAGTTCGATGGGCGCCAACGCCCGCTCGCTGTTTTTCTATAACCGCGTGAAAGGCAAGATGGAGGAGGCGCTGATTGCGCAGCAGTGGCCCTCGTTGACCATTGTCCGCCCGTCGATGTTGCTTGGCGAGCGCGAAAACACCGCTTTAACGAATCGCTTTTTACGCCGCTTTTTCGCTTGCTGCCCGGTAACTGGAAAGCGATTACGGCGCAGGATGTTGCGCGCGCTATGATGACCGCGGCGTTTACCCCAACCGATGAACCTGTGCGGGTGATCAAGTCTGCCGGGCTGCGCCGCTTAGCCAAAAATACACTATTTGCAAAATAATATATCCGGCGTACTATTCACAGGCTTAAAATTACACATCTTTGGGAAATGTTATGGCTGGTCAGTCTTCTTCTCATGCGGTGACACCTGTTCAGTGGTGGAAACCCGCACTTTTCTTTCTTGTTGTTATCATTGGCCTCTGGTACGTGAAATGGCAGCCTTACTACGGTAAAGCCTTCACTGCTGCCGAAACTCACAGTATTGGTAAATCCATTCTTGCCCAGGCTGATTCCAGCCCGTTGCAGGCTGCGCTGGACTACGCGATGGTCTATTTTCTCGCGGTCTGGAAAGCGGCTGTGCTGGGCGTGCTCCTCGGTTCGTTAATTCAGGTCTTGATCCCACGCGACTGGCTGCTGCGTACTATGGGGCAAAAACGCTTTAGCGGTACGCTGTTTGGCACGTTGTTCTCATTACCGGGCATGATGTGCTCCTGCTGTGCGGCACCCGTCGCGGCGGGGATGCGCCGTCAGCGCGTGTCGATGGGCGGTGCGCTGGCGTTCTGGATGGGCAACCCGCTGCTGAACCCGGCAACGCTCATTTTTATGGGGTTTGTGCTCGGCTGGTATTTTGCGGCCATTCGCCTGGTGGCCGGGCTGGTCACGGTGTTTGGCGTGGCAATGCTGGTGCAGCGGTTTGTGAAAGAGAGCCCGCAACAGAGCGAAACGGTTGATATTACACTTGCGGAACCGCAGGGCAGCTTTATGGCGCGCTGGGGTAAGGCGTTGTGGCAGCTTTTCTGGAGCACCATCCCGGTCTATATCCTGGCTGTACTGGTGCTGGGTGCGGCGCGTGTCTGGCTGTTCCCGCACGCAGATGGCGCGATTGATAATACGCTGATGTGGGTCATTGCGATGGCGATTGTCGGCTGCCTGTTTGTGATTCCAACGGCGGCAGAGATCCCTATCGTGCAGACCATGATGCTGGCCGGAATGGGCATGGCTCCTGCGCTGGCGCTGCTGATCACCTTACCCGCCGTCAGCCTGCCATCGCTTATTATGCTGCGTAAGTCATTCCCGGCAAAAGCACTGTGGATGACCGGCGGTCTGGTGGCGCTTTGCGGGGTAATTACTGGAACGATTGCGCTGTTTTAAACTAAGCGGCGCGGAAAAAAAGCCCGCAGATAATGGACTGACCCCATAAAGTTGGACAGTTTATATTAGGCGGCTTTCAGAGCCTGGGTTCGGTACTCTACCGGACTCAGGCCTTTCAGTCTCAGGCTAATACGCTCATGGTTGTAATAGTGGAT
>NZ_JBQPOM010000016.1:0-2684 GCF_052220145.1 Vagococcus sp. WN89Y
AAGGCCTTTGCGTTAACCACAAACGGGTCTACCGCATTTATCATCTCAATGGCCTGGGCGTAAAACGCAGACGGCGCCGTAAGGGGCTGGCAACTGAGCGGCTTCCGCTGTTGCGTCCGGCAGGTCCTAACCTGACGTGGTCAATGGATTTTGTCATGGATGCGCTGGCCAGTGGTCGCCGGATTAAATGCCTGACCTGCGTTGATGATTTCACGAAGGAGTGTCTGACGATCAGCGTTGCTTTTGGTATTACAGGCGTTCAGGTATCACGCATTCTGGACAGTGTTGCGCTGTTTCGTGGCTATCCGGCAACGATAAGAACCGATCAGGGGCCTGAGTTTACCTGCCGTGCGCTGGATCAGTGGGCCTTTGAACATAATGTTGAGCTGCGGCTTATTCAGCCGGGCAAGCCGACACAGAATGGCTTTATCGAGAGTTTTAATGGTCGTTTTCGCGATGAATGTCTGAATGAGCACTGGTTCCGCGATATTGTTCATGCAAAAGAAATTATAAGCGCATGGCGGCAGGACTATAACGAATGTCGTCCTCATTCTTCGTTGAATTATCAGACTCCTTCAGAGTTTGCAGCGGGATGGCGAAACGGAGCATACGGGAGTAAATCAACCGACATTACTAACTGATTATTGTGTTTAATACTGGGGGCAGGTCATTCCCACTCCAAATATTATCTCTGCATTTATTCGGAGAATAAAATGAAGAGACAATATTTGAGGCGGGATTAGGCGTGAGTCTACATTTAGTTCCTTCTACAACTACCACCAAGAGTTCCAGCAATTACAATACCGCTCAGGCCAATGGCTCTAAGCTAAACCGGAGTGCTTGGGCGAAACCCTACCATCCTCGTTTATATTTCGATTTCATAAAGGTTATCTATAAAATCATTGAAGTTGGGTGTTATTAAATACATATTGTCCATTCCTGGCGTATCGCCATCGTCAGTTTCATTTTCGTGATCCCAATAATAAACACCAGAACCTGCATCATTAATTTCTATCAAAATAAGATTTCCTCCCGCATCCTTAGCGACCGGAAAGAAATTTTTGGGAATACGAGCTTTATAATCATTATAGTATTCTACAATACTTTCATTCTTTGAATCGCCAACTTCCAGGAACTTATCAACGCTTGACCCATCATTGCCATCATCAAAATCAAAGCTATCTGGCTGGGGATATCCGCCATTATGCTTCTTAAGGAACTCTCTGTAATCTGAAGGTAATTTAATTCTAAGCTGGTTTTCCAGATTCGCTACTTCCTGTTCGCTTAACGCACCTTTTGAATCATGTATTTGTGTCATAGGGTCATTTTCCTGTAGCTATACCGCCAGTATGTTTGACAGCGGCGTGTATATCGGTTGGTATTAACTGCATATAACCTGAATCCTGATGATGATGCCAGGTATAAGCTGCAGGTCTTGGGTTAGCTCGACTATATCCAGCAGCTTTATCCGCACGTGCAAAGTCAACACCACGTGTTTTGCCAAGCTCAATACGAACATTTTTATTGCACACCTGGTAAAATCAGGGAGACCGGCGTAGTTAAATGGGATATTATATGGATATTTATTTCGTATTCCTAAAGATAATTTTTCGAGAAGATACATATTTTCTGTAAACTGCACTTAAAAATTAACAAGAGAATTCCCGAGATAATTATCGCTTTTGATATTGCAGAATGCGTCACCATTTCTAAACAGTATATATTTAATATAAAAATGTTATTATAAAAACACCTTAGAATTAAATACGGGCAAAGTTAATCACCCGCCAAGCTTGGTAGAATCATTTTTTAGAAAATGGATACAAGCACTCTTTGAATACGTTTTCCTTTACAGCCGTCTCAAGTGGCCTGTTATTTTCTTGCTCCATCTTTTCTATCTTTGACAAAACAAAACGCTCATTAGCTCCATGTCTTTTTCTGTAAAAATCTTTTGCGTGCTCACCTAAATCATCTATATCGATCAACTTGGAAAAAGCAGAGTTAATTAGAGGACTCCCCGCATACATTAACGATTCCGTTTCCTCACAAGAAAACTTCAAATACATGATTGCCTTTTTCAAGGCAACTATTTCACCTTGACTTAGCTTCAAGATTTTATCTTTATCATCAACCACATCTTCCTCCTCTCGATTTCATCTGTTCATGCGTCATTTTTAGGCGCTGATCATATGATAAATGAGATACCGTGTCATAAGGATTCTTACCAGCGTGAAGTATCTCGCCCGGCTTTAATCGACCTGAATGAATATACTCCAATTCAGAGCTTTGAGTAATTTTACTCATTTGAGAAGAGTCGGCTTTGAAAATAATAGAATAATCACCTCTTCCCGCATGTTGAGGATCATTAATAAAAATATCTCTCATAGCATCTTCAGGGGACATCAATATATCTGTTATATAAACTTTACCTTTAGAGTTTGCTTCAATAGCACCACTACCCATGATGCTATCAAAGCCAGCTTTATCCGTATAATGGATAAAGATATCCTCACCACTTAGTCCCCACGGGTCAATCCACCCGAGCGGGTTCGGCGCGTACTGGTACAGGTTCCAGCCGCCGTTTAACCCTATCGGATCCTGAACGGTGAACCGCCCGGTCTGCGGGTCGTAGTAGCGGAACAGGTTGTAGTGCAGGCCGGTTTCGCGGTCGGCGTACTGCCCGG